>NZ_JAXOJJ010000005.1:0-370914 GCF_036663615.1 Sphingomonas rhamnosi | reverse complement strand
ATGTATGGGCCCGGCTGCAAGTCGTGAGCCCGCACCTTCATCTATCGGGGAACAGCCACCTCCTGCGCTATCGCTGATCGAGGTAACTCGCTCCCGCCATTACCCCATGTTCCTTCACATCCAGCGATTTGCCGGTTAGCGTAGCCGAATGGATGTGCTGGATTGGCTTGCTCGCTGGTATGAGGCGCAATGCGATGGCGACTGGGAGCATGGCGTAGGCCCTTCAATCGGCACCATCGACAACCCCGGATGGTCCGTTAAAATCGACCTGACTGGAACGGATTGCGATGGGCGTGTCCTCGAACGGACCACGCATAACTATGAGCATGAAACCGACTGGTGGACCTGCTGGACGGAAGGCAACGTCTTCAACGGAGCTGGTGGCCCCCTTCACCTTCGATCGCTCTTAGAAGCGTTCCGAGACTGGACCACGAACGTCCGTTAATGGGCGACAGGGGACCCATGAGCGGGACTCGAACCCGCCAAACGCTACGATCGCTCGCTGCGCCCGCTCCGACAGCGTCAGGGCCGCGACGAACTTACCTAATGCACGAACATCCGCAATCGGGAAACGTCTCGCCAGCCTGAACGGCGATAAATGGGCGTTAGCTGCCTCTACCGGCGAGTGCCATTCGTTTGTGACCCGACCTATATCAAATCGTCTCCACGATGACGAAATACTGAAATATTCCGTTTTCTCCACAATCACTTACGACCGAAAAGCTTCTCCAAGTCGCTGCGTCGGAGAAGTACCCAGGTCGGGCGGCCGTGGTTGCACTGGCCGGAATGCGGGGTGACCTCCATTTCGCGGAGCAGCGCGTTCATCTCGGTCACCGACAGGATCCGCCCCGCGCGGACCGATCCGTGGCAGGCCATCGTCCCCGCGACCGCGTCGAGCCGCTCCTTCAGCGACAGCGCCTCGTCGAACGCCGCGAGTTCGTCGGCGAGGTCGGTGACCAGCCCCCTGGGGTCGCTCTGCCCGAGCAACGCCGGCGTCGCGCGGACCAGCATCGCGCGCGGGCCGAAGCGTTCGAGGTCGAGGCCGAATTCCGACAGCTCGGCCGCACGGGCTTCGAGCCGGTCGCAGGCCGGTTCGTCGAGCTCGACGACCTCGGGGATCAGCAGCGCCTGGCTCGCGACCGTCCCGCCGCTGAGCGCCGCGCGCATCCGCTCCAGCACCAGGCGTTCGTGCGCGGCGTGCTGATCGACCAGGATCAGCCCGTCCTCGGCCTCGGCGACGATATAGGTCTTGGCGACCTGGCCGCGGGCGACGCCCAACGGAAAGCTGGTGGCGCCGGGCGGCGGCGACCAGGCCGGCTCGGCGCGGGCCTGCGGCGGCGCCGAGAAGAAGGTCGGGCGGTGATCGCGCACCGATCCACCCAACGCCGTCACCCCAGCGAAGGCTGGGGTCTCTTGAGCGAGGTCGGTCCCTTGCGGCGGGAGACCCCAGCCTTCGCTGGGGTGACGATCCGTTGGCGTTTCCGGCTGCCACATCGCCAGCGCCGCCTCGGGCGCGCGCTGGCTACGATGCCCCGCCCCGTCCAGCGCGCGGCGCAGGCCCGACACGATCAGCCCGCGCACCATCGCCGGATCGCGGAACCGCACCTCGGTCTTGGCTGGATGCACGTTGACGTCGACCTGGTCGCTCGGCACGTCGAGGAACAGTGCCACCACCGCATGCCGATCGCGCGGCAGCATCTCGGCATAGGCGCCGCGGATCGCGCCCATCAGCAACCGGTCCTTCACCGGCCGGCCGTTGACGAACAGATATTGATGGTCGGCGATGCCGCGATTGTAGGTCGGCAGGCTCGCGACCCCGCCCAGCACCAATCCCTCCCGCTCCATGTCGATCGCCACCGAATTGTCGGCGAGCGCCCGGTCGGTCAGCGTCGCGACGCGCCCCGGCCGGTCCTCGACCTGGCTCGCCGCCAGCACCCGCCGTCCGTCATGCTCGACCGTGAACGCGATATCCGGCCGCGCCATCGCCAGCCGGCGCACCGCGTCGAGGCACGCCGCATATTCCGCCCGCGCCGATCGCAGGAACTTCCGCCGCGCCGGCACCCGCGCGAACAGATCCTCGACCATCACCCGCGTCCCCGGCGGCAGCGCGGCCGGCCCCTCGCGCGTCACCACGCCGTTATCCACGGTCCGCGCCCAGCCCTCACTCCCGCGCACCCGGCTCTCGATCGTCAGCCGTGCGACGCTCGCGATCGACGGCAGCGCCTCACCGCGGAATCCGAGCGTTACAACCGATTCGATGGCTTCGTCGGGCAGCTTGGAGGTGGCATGCCGTTCGAGTGCCAGCGCCATGTCGGCGGGAGTCATCCCGCAGCCGTCATCGGCCACTTCGATCCGCAGCGTGCCGCCCTCCGACAGCACCACCGCGATCCGCGTCGCGCCCGCATCCACCGCGTTTTCGACCAGTTCCTTCAACGCGCTGGCGGGTCTTTCCACCACTTCACCGGCCGCGATACGATTGACCAGATGCTCGGGAAGGCGCCGTATTGACATGGGTAATGGTCTAGACCAAGCGACGGCATCCCGCGAGCCGCAAATGCCGAGGACCCGGTGCTTACAAGCCGCGGACCGCGTGATAATCTGCGATGTGCGTCGCCGATACGGTGGCAGGTTACGGGATCTTGATTGAATGGCCTTCTACTCGCGTTTCTTCAAATTCATGAGCCATGACATGGCCATCGATCTCGGTACCGCGAACACCGTCGTCTATGTGCGCGGTCGCGGGATCGTGCTGAACGAGCCGTCGGTGGTCGCGGTCGAGACGATCAACGGCGTCAAGCGCGTCAAGGCGGTCGGCGACGACGCCAAGATGATGATGGGCAAGACCCCCGGCAACATCGAGGCGATCCGTCCCTTACGCGACGGCGTCATCGCCGACATTGACGTCGCCGAGCAGATGATCAAATATTTCATTCAGAAGGTGCACGGCCCGCGCAAGTTCGCGCGCTGGCCCGAGATCGTGATCTGCGTGCCGTCGGGCTCGACCAAGGTCGAACGCCGCGCGATCCGCGATGCCGCGTCGAACGCCGGCGCGTCGCAGGTCTGGCTGATCGAGGAGCCGATGGCCGCCGCGATCGGTGCCGACATGCCCGTCACCGAGCCGATCGGCTCGATGGTCGTCGACATCGGGGGCGGCACCACCGAAGTCGCAGTGCTGTCGCTCCGCGGTCTCGCCTACACCACGAGCGTGCGCGTCGGCGGCGACAAGATGGACGAGGCGATCGTCAGCTATGTCCGCCGCAACCACAACCTGCTGATCGGTGAAGCCACCGCCGAGCGGATCAAGAAGGAAGTCGGGATCGCCAAGCCGCCCGAGGACGGCATCGGCATGATCATCCAGATCAAGGGCCGCGACCTCGTCAACGGCGTGCCCAAGGAAATCCAGATCAACCAGGGCCAGATCGCCGAAGCGCTCAGCGAGCCGGTCGCGACGATCGTGGAAGGCGTCCGCGTCGCGTTGGAGAACACCGCACCTGAGCTGGCCGCCGATATCGTCGACCAGGGCATCGTCCTGACCGGCGGCGGCGCACTGCTGCAGGGGCTGGACGAGGTGCTGCGCGACGAGACCGGGCTTCCGGTGACGGTCGCCGAGGACCCGCTGACCTGCGTCGCGCTCGGCACCGGCCGTGCGCTGGAGGATCCGCTGTTCCGCGGTGTGCTCATGAGCGGCTAAGACACCGCCGATCGGCCTAGAACGAATTGGCATTGCGCCGGTTGGCCTGCGGGGACGGTCCCCGCTCGCTACCGGCGCGCAAGGACGAGGGGACGGGCGCATGGCGCCAACCCGCGACCGCCGCACCGGGTTTTCCCGGCGGCGGCAATATAGTGTGTTCATGGGCTATGTGCTCGCCATCGCGGGCGCGGTGTTGGGCGCGGCCTTGCTCGTCGTGTCGAGCTTCAACCCACCGGCGTTTTCGGCGCTGCGGATGACGGTGGCTGGCGTCACCACGCCGGTCTCGTCGGCGCTGGCCTGGGTCGGGTCGGGCGTCGCCACGGTGCCACAGGCGGTCGGCAGCTATTTCTTCGTCCGGCAGGAAAACGCCACGCTACACGCGGAGGTCGATCGCACCCGCGCGCTGTTGATGAAGGCGCGGACGATCGCCTACGACAATCGCCGGTTGCGCACGCTGCTGGCGGTGCGCGACCGCGCGGTGAATCCGATCGTCACCGCCCGGCTGGTGAGTTCGACCGCCGCGAGCGGGCGCCGCTATGCGCTTCTCAACGCGGGTCGCTGGAGCGGCGTACGCCCTGGCATGCCGGTGCGCGGACCCGATGGGCTGATCGGTCGGATCGTCGAGACCGGCCCCAACGCCGCGCGGGTGCTGTTGTTGACCGATCCCGACAGCATCGTCCCCGTCCGCCGCACCCGCGACGGCCTTCCCGCGATCGTCGCGGGGCGTGGCGACGGCATGGTCGACGTCCGCTCGGTCAACGCGACCAACGTCAAATTTGCCGCGGGCGACCTGTTCGTCTCGTCGGGCATCGGCGGAATCTATGCTCCCGGCGTGCCGGTGGCGCGCGTCATGAAGGCGGGGCAGGATTCGGTCGAGGCGCGCACCTTCGCCAATCCCGACACGCTCGATTTCGCGCTGGTCGAGGGCAGCTTCATGCCGATCCCGCCACGCGCGCCGACGCCGGCACCGGCGCTGCCGTGAACGCGCAACCCAATACCGTCGACTATCGCCCGTTCGCGCCGACGCTGGGCGCCCGCCGCGCGCGCGCGATCGCCGCGGGCACGGTCGTCGCGGGATCGCTCGCGACGATCATCCCGGTGGTCGCGACGATCCCGATCCTGCCACCCTTGGGGCTGGTCATGCTGCTCGCCTGGCGGTTGCTCGCCCGCTTCGCGTTCAAGCCATGGGCGGCAGCGCCGCTCGGATTGTTCGACGATCTGGTCAGCGGTCAGCCGCTCGGCAGTGCGGTCCTGCTATGGTCGCTCAGTTTCCTCGCGATCGACCTGCTCGAACAGCGCCTCGTCTTCCGCGATTACTGGCAGGACTGGCTGATTGCCGGCGGGCTGATCGCCGGCGTCATCATCGGCGGTCGTTTCCTGGCGCTTCCGGTCGGTGCGCATGTCGATACCGTGCTATTGGCGCAGATCATGGTCTCCATCCTGCTCTTCCCCCTCGCCGCAAGGATCGTCGCGCGCGTCGAGCGCAAGCGAGGCGAAGATTGAGCGACCGTAGCCGCGTCGTGACCGAGATGTCGCAGGCGTACAGCTTCTCGCGCCGTGCCTGGTTCCTGGGCGCTGCGCAGGGCGCGGTCGGGCTGATGCTGGCCGGCCGGATGGCGTGGATCTCGGTCGCGCAGAACGAACGCTATACCTCGCTGTCCGAAAGCAACCGCGTCAACATGACGCTGCTGCCGCCGCGGCGCGGCTGGATCGTCGACCGCCACGGCGTGCCGCTGGCGAACAACCGCACCGATTTTCGCGTCGACATCATCCCCGATCGGCTGCGCGACAAGGATCGCGTGCTGGCGCTGCTCGCTCGCCTGCTGCGGCTGCCCCCCGAGGAGATCGAGCGCGTACGGATCGATCTCGACCACGCCTCGGGCCTGCAGCCCGTACAGGTCGCGCAGAACCTCGACTGGGAACGCTTTGCCGCGGTCAGCGTCCGTCTGCCCGAACTGCCCGGGATCGCGCCCACACGGGGCTTCGCGCGCGCCTACCCCGCCGGCGCCGCCGTCGCCCACCTGACCGGCTATGTCGGCGTCCCCAACGTCGAACAATATAAGAAGACGCACGATCCACTGCTCGTCACGCCGGGCTTCAAGCTCGGCAAGGACGGGCTCGAAAAGATGCTCGAGTCCGATCTTCGCGGCGTCCCCGGCGCCAAGCGCGTCGAGGTGACCGCGCGGGGCAAGCTCGTCGCCGAACTCGCGACCCGCCCCGACACCCCCGGTAAGACCGCGCGGCTGACGATCGACGCCGGGCTGCAGGATTATGCCGCGCGACGCCTGGGCACCAATTCGGGCTCCGCGGTGGTGATCGACTGCCGCACCGGCGAGATGCTGGCGATGGTCTCGATGCCCGCCTACGATCCCAACAGCTTTTCCGACGGGATCAGCCATCTCGAATGGCAGATGCTGAGCGACGACGATCACGTGCCGTTGATGAACAAGGTGACGCAGGGGCTATATCCACCTGGCTCGACGGTGAAGCCCATGAACGGCCTCGCGCTGCTCGAAGCCGGCGTCGATCCGCACGCGCGCGTGTCGTGTTCGGGGGCGATGCGCGTCGGCACCGGCGTGTTCCACTGCCACAAGAAGAGCGGGCACGGCGCGCTCGACCTCAAGAACGCGATCATGCAAAGCTGCGACATCTATTTCTACGAGATGATACGCCGCCTGGGCTATGACCGCGTCGCGCCGATCGCGCGGATGGTCGGGCTCGGGCAGAAGTTCGAGCTGCCCTTCTCGACCCAGCGCTTCGGCACCGTTCCCGACAGCGCGTGGAAGCTCAAGAAGTACAAGGATACCTGGACCGTCGCGGATTCGCTCAACGCGTCGATCGGCCAGGGCTATGTGCTCGCCAATCCGCTGCAGCTTGCGGTGATGGCGTCGCGGATCGCCTCGGGCCGTCACCTCCGCCCCAGCATCCTCGCTTCGCAGGTCTTCCACGATGCGCCCGCCTTGCCGCTCCAGTCCGAAAACCTCGCGATCGTCCGCGACGCGATGTTCGGCGTCGTCAACGGCGGCGGCACCGGTGGCGCGGCGCGGATGCTGACCCCGGGCGTGGCGCTGGCGGGCAAGACCGGCACCGCGCAGGTCCGCCGCATCACTATGGCCGAACGCCGCTCGGGCGTGCTCAAGAACGGCCAGTTGCCCTTCAAGTTGCGCGATCACGCCGTGTTCATGGGCTTCGCCCCCGCGGACAACCCGCGATACGCGATCGGGATGGTTTTGGAACACAACGGCCACACCGTGCGCAACCTCGATTCCCCGCTGATCGCGCGCGACATCATGACCTATCTGTTCGACCGCGACCGCGCGATGGCGTCGCTGGCCGAAGGCGAGAAGAGCTGGGGCGGCGACATACCGACGCGCATGGCCGCCACGGCGTCGACGTATCGCGCCGCCCAGGCCCCGCCCCCCGCCGCCAGCGCAACCAAGACCGATGCGCTGGTGCCGAGTGACGCCCCCGCGGTCGAACGCGCCACCGACCAGGCGAACGCGAGCCAGGCCGCGCTCGTCACGCCCGGCAACACCGTCGCCGAAGACGGCACCACGGACCGCGAGCCATGAGTTCCAGACTTGTTCCCGAACCGCTCGCGCGGCTGCCGTGGAAGACGCTGTTGCTGGTCGTCGCGATCGGCCTGTTCGGCCAGGTCGTGCTCTATTCCGCCGCCGGAGGCTCGCTGAAGCCCTGGGCGCTATCGCAAGGTATCCGCTTCTTCGTGTTGCTCGGGGGCGCCATGCTGCTCTCGCGCGTGCCCGAGCGGGTGTGGAAGGACGGCGCGCTGCCGGCCTATGCGATCATCACGCTGTCGCTGCTCGCGGTCGAACTGCTCGGCAAGGTGTCGGGCGGCTCGCAACGCTGGCTCGACCTCGGCTTCATCCGCCTGCAGCCTTCCGAATTCATGAAGCCGGTCATCGTGCTCGCCTGCGCGAAATTCTACGACATGCTGCCGCCGGGCGAAACGCGCCGGTTCAGCGCGATCTGGCCCGCCGCCGCGCTGATCGGCGTGCCCGCGGCGCTGGTGATGCTGCAGCCCGATTTGGGTACCGCGCTGATGATCTGCGCGGGCGGTGCCACCGTGATGTTCCTCGCGGGCATCCCGTTACGGCTGTTCATCGGCGGCGCCTTGGCCTTCTCGGTCGCGACGCCGCTCGCGGTTAATTTCCTGCTCCACGACTACCAGCGCAACCGCGTGCTGATTTTCCTGGATCCCGAAAGCGATCCGCTCGGCACCGGCTATCATATCAGCCAGTCGAAGATCGCGATCGGATCGGGCGGGATCTGGGGCAAGGGCTTTCTGCAAGGCACGCAGAGCCACCTCGACTATCTGCCCGAAGGCCACACCGATTTCGTCTTCGCGACGATGGCGGAGGAATGGGGGTTGGTCGGCGGCTGCCTCCTGATCCTCGCCTTCCTGCTGGTGATCCGCTGGGGGATCGACGTCGGCCAGCGCGCGAAGGGCCGCTTCGCGCGCCTGACCGCCGCGGGCCTTGCGACGACGATCTTCTTCTACGTCGCGATCAATCTGTCGATGGTGATGGGTCTGGCACCGGTGGTCGGCATCCCGCTCCCCTTGGTCAGCTTCGGCAGTTCGGCGCAGATGACGGTGCTGTTGTGCCTGGCGATCCTGATGTCGATCGACCGCCAGAACCGCAAAACGACGGATTGGTGACAAAAAGGGGTTGCACCCGCCGCTCGGCCTGCTAACAGCGCGCTTCCCCGGGAGACGGGGCGCCACACCAGCGGCGCCACCCAGACCGCCCCGGTATGGACGCATAGCTCAGTTGGTAGAGCAGCTGACTCTTAATCAGCGGGTCCTTGGTTCGAGCCCAAGTGCGTCCACCATCCATCACAATGAAAACTAACGACTTTCTTAGTGGCGGAGCTTTGTTCTCCCGACATGTTCCGACAGGGCATTCCGACAAATGCCGTCACAGCACCCCCGCACAATATCGGTGCCGACGCCTTATCGCTCCTCTGAGGCTTCGACGATCGGTGCTTTACGGCAGGCGCTGGGCTGGCATATTGGCGACTATGAGCCGCGCCGATTTCACGCTGACCTACGACGGTCCCGCACTTCAAAACCATGAAATGGATGTGCGTGAGTTAGCACCGGCGATGCTTGGTGTTGGCGAGTTGTTCGATGCTATGAACCTCCTCCTCAACGGCGAGACTGCCGAGGTGAAGGTGAATGTTCGAGCTCACGAACCCGGCTGCTTCAGCGTGGTTTTTGATATCGTTCAGGGCTGGAAAGACGGTGCCATCGCGCTTCTCTCTGGCGACCTGGTTACATCCGCGATCAATCTGAAAGAGCTACTGCTTGGCGGCGCAGGGCTAATTTGGTGGATACGAAAGCACCGAGGGAAGACCCCCGATAAGGTTGAGCGGCTTTCCGGCAACATGATCCGCGTCACTTACGGGGATGAGTCGTTCGATGTGCCGCTTGAACTGCTGCGCCTGTATCAGGACCTCGCCGTTCGCTCAGCGCTTGAGAAGGTCGTACACAAACCGCTTCAGGCGCCCGGGATCACCTTGGTAGAATTCGGAGCGCGTAGTCTACCAGATCAGCGGGTTACCGACGATGACGCGGAGGCGTTTCGAACACCAGAAATTCCAGAACGTATACTTGTGAAGGATGTTCGGGAAGCCGCGTTCTCGATCGTCTCGCTCGCCTTTAAAGAAGACAATAAATGGCGCCTTCATGACGGCTCCAACGCGGTAAGCGCTGTCATCCGCGATGAGGAGTTCTTGGCACGCGTCGATCGGAACCAGATACGTTTTGCGAAAGGCGACGTTCTAATCTGCGAGGTCGAGTTCACCCAGAAGCAAACGGCCAAGGGCCTAGTTACTGAAAATATCGTGACGAAAGTTAAGCAGCACATAGCGGCTCCCCGTCAACTTAGCCTGCTGCCTGATCGCTATTTGGACGACCACAACTTACCCTGAGGGCGCATCTCAAGGACGCACAATATCGATCAGATGAGCGCGCCGCGCCACACCGATCCGTCGAGCCTTCTCGGCATTCGCCTTGTTGTAGATCCGGGTAACCGCCAGCGTCTTGTGCCCCGACACCGCGCGCACGTCGTCCTCACCAGCATTGCCGATCTCGGTGATACCGCCATGCCGGAACCCGGTGAACGTCATCGTCTTCGGTAAGCCGGCCTCGTCGCAGATCCTGCGATGCACCGACGACATGCGGCGTTCCTTGTACTTCTGCCCGCTGCGCTCCTCGAGCACGATCACCTCCGCATTGGCGGCGACTACCTCGCGCGATCGGGCAAGCTCCTCCTCCAGCTCAGGATAAAGCGACACCGTTTCGGGTTTCCCGTCCTCACCTGGCACGACGATCGACAGCGGCAACGTGACCGGATTGCCCGTCTTCGACTGAACAAGGCTGATGTCTTCGCCGGGCCGGTAGCCGGCCCACTCGATGCCGCGGTGCTCCTTGCCGTCCGGATCTTCGAACCCGAAGGCATCCCACACGCGCTGGCAGCATTCGAAGCATAGCGCGGCCGCGGTCGCCATCGACTGGAACCCAAGCTTGCGTGCTGTCTCGCGGTAGAGGTCGTACTCCGCCCGGCTGGTCGCGCGGTTGCCCTTACCGGCCGTGCTGGACAGCCCCATGCCCTTGAACGGGTTCTCCTTCACGCCGGTGACGCGGTGGTGACGCGCTGCCCAGGTCCAGACGAGCCTGCAGACCTGCATGGCGTAGGCCGCCTGTCGGTCGCCCTTCTCCTTCAGCTTCTGATAAAGCTTGTCAGCGACCGTCGCGTCGACCTTGGATGCCATGCGCTTCCCGAGCGGCGGCTGGCCGGCCTTCGTCTCGAACGCGACGAGCATGTCCATCAGCGCCTTGTAGTCCTTGCGCGTCTTCGCGGTGTTCTTGGTGAAGCGCTCTTGCTCGCGGTACCACTGGAACAGCCACGCGACGCTGCCCTCGACGATGCGGGCCTGCCCCATCTCGCCAGTCCGCCATTCACGCAGCGCTTCGTTCAGTGCGTCCCCCTTCGCGTGCGCCTGGGACAAGTCGGTGCCGAGCGGGGTGGATATAACCGGGCACGCCTGCCCGTGCCGCATGGCCGGGGTCAGTTTCCCCGTCTTCGGATCCTTCGTCGGTCGCGCCCACGGCGGCAGCTCGAAGTAATAGCCCGTCTTGCCGCCTGCGAGCTTCATCGGCCGGACGTATGCCGGCAGCCGCGCGATCGCCATTAGTCGAACTCAATCGGGCTATCGTCCGCCGTAGCGCCGGAGAACAGGCTTTGCACGGCTGCGTCCAGCGATGAGCGGGCGGCGATTGCGGCGCCACGGGGACCACGCAGGCAGAAGCGAACGGTACCACGACGCTCCCACTCGCGCAGCTGAGCCTCGGCAACGCCGGTGTACGCCAGCGCCATCTCGCGGGTCATCGCTACAGGCCAGTCGGGCAGCCGTTCCAGAGCAAGGCCCATCAGCAAAAGCTCCTGTATGTTGGGCCGCGGACAAAGAGGCCAACTGGGGCATCTCGGGCTGACCCGCGCGCTCGCTGGGCTATCACGAGACCCACAGCGCGTCAGGAGCCTCAATGCCGTTCCACCGGTGATCCAGCCACGATGAGGCCCGTGCGCCGTTCGCGGTTTCAAAGAGGCTGAAGACCGCGTGCATCGCCTCGTTGCCCCCCAGGATCGCTAGCGTTTCGCCAATGACCCACGCGGCATAGTTGATACCGGTCGCGCCATCGTCGACGCTCTCCAGCCGGCTGCGCATCGGTTGAGCGAGAAGCTCACTGACATGGACTGCTCGAAGGGGTGCGACGGGCTTCTCTGCCTGCAACTGCATCGCGCGGTGGAAGAGCTTTCCTAGCCGGTCAGCGATCGCTCGGGCCTGTTCGGAGTTGAAGGTCATGCCGCGATCCTCGCTGGCGCGCCGGGAAAGGGCACGACCCGTTCGCCGCCGTCACCGTCAGGGCCAGGATGCCCCTGCCCTTCCCAGTCGCCGCAGAACCGCGTCTCGTGGGTGGTCGGGAACATCGAGACCGGAAAGGCGGAGTTGCCTTGGACGACGATCGGAGCGTGCGCCTGGCAGGTGCCGGTATCGGCAGGCGCCGACGGGTCTCGGCTTGCGTTCGACAGCCGGGGGCCCATCCGCTTCCACCAAACGCAGGTCGCGCAATTCTGCCCGGGATGATCCATCAGCATGGCACCGCTCCCTGATATTCGCCGCACGCGTGAGCGCGGTGGACGTTGGGGAACAGCGACGCGATGTGACCACTGTTGCTGCGCGTCATCCGTGGTGGCCAGCGCCGGCAGATGCCAACCTGACCGAGCGGCTCAGCCACTGGCTGAACGGTCGCATCGCACGCGGATTTCGCGGTGAAGTGGGTACAGGACGAGCAGGTCATGCCCCCTGCTCCGCGAGGTTCACGCCGCCGATGCGGGCGAGGTCTTCGATCGCGCCCCAGGCCATGCGGTCGTACATTCCTGACAGGCGCAAGCCGTCGATGAACTTGGGGTCAGCCGTGTTCGAGATCGCGAGATCTGACCAGTCCGCGCCGACCTGGTGCATGAAGGCAACGCGGAGCTTCGCCAACACGCCTTCAATCGTTGTCGCCCTGGCGTTCAGCAGAGTCATCTCGGCAGCGTCGGCCCGATCAAAATAGGCGTCTTCCTGATCCTGCGTCAGATCAACATTGGCGGTCGTCTCGAACTCCAGCCGTCGACTCGCGAAGGCCGCCAGCATCTCGGCGTCGGTCTGCAGGAAGGCGCCGTGCCGCCCGAACCGGCGAGCATCGCACATCATCTGCTCGATCACCGCGTCGGCATCCTTCAACTGTCGGTCCTGCTCCGCCGAGAATATCTTGAGCTTGATCGCCAACTCGCTCGGCCCCGGCGCGGGCGCTAGGTAGAGGCGAAGCTTGGCCTCGTGTTCCTGCATGCACAGGTCGTCATAGCGGCTCTCGATCTCCGGGTAGTCGACAGCCTCGATCTCAGCGCTGGCCGCAGCGTCGCTCCTGAAGTCGTAGCCGTCGGGCCACTTGTCGCGAACGGCGCGGAAACGCGCGTCGGCGGGTTTGACCATCTCCGAATAGAAGCGGTCCCGATCGCTTCGCACGTCCTCATATCGCGCGTACGCACGCTGCCACTGGATCAGCGGCCCCCGCATGTAACGGTTGTAGCCCTCCATGCTGACCACCGTACTGCCGCCTCGGTCGGTACTGTCCTCGCCGCGGGCGAAGCTGAACGCGCTCGTGATCGCGCCGCCGATCGGCAGTGAGAACGCGCCCTTCGACTTCGACAACGCCCAGGCCCGGGTGCTCAACTCGCCCAACAGGCCGGCGATTGGGCAGAATGACGATAGGTCGGCACTAAGCCCCTTGGCCAAGGCCTCCAGCGGAAAGCCGTTTTCGGCGCTTTCGATCTCGAACGGGCCGAAGCCCGAGCAGTCTGCGGCCTCGATGCCCGCAAGGAGCGCGCGGAACATCATATCGTGCGCGTTCTCTGTAGGGGCGGCCGCTACCGCACGGAGCGCTAGTTCGCTCGCTTTGCAGCGTATCGCACCCTCCTCGTCGCTCTCATAGAACGACGAAGCGTGCGAGGCCGTCTCACCCCATCGGAGGAACGCGGTGTACATGCGCGGACACAGCAGCTCCCGTGCCTTCTCGATCAGCGAGCAGGTCATGCTCTGGATCAGCTCGACGTCGACGGACGCATGGATCGCCAGCTCGTCGAGCGTGGCGTTGGGCGTTTCCGCCGGCAGCTTCGCCATCGCGTCGCTAACGGCGACCGCCGCTTCGCCAGCGATGAAGGCGACCCGAATGTTGGGGCGCGGGGTCAGCGCCGTCGTGGACGTGAAATCGATGTGCTTGAGCTGGGTTGCCATGTGCGTTCTCCTACGAGGGCGCAGGAGTGCGGCAGAGGCTGGCGAACCGAGCGTGCTTTACGGGCCTGCACAGCTTCTTCGGCCCGCAGGCGATCAGCTGATATACGCCATGTACGCTTTTGGTTATACGCTAGTCAAGCGTTCTAGCGTATTTGATCGACGGCATGAGGTCTGCATGGGAGAGAATGGGATTTACAGATATGACCTCGCCGCGTGGAATGACGATCCGCGCCTTGGGACTGAACTGATCGATCTGAATTTCCTCGTCATGAAGAAGATACAGGCGGCCGAGAATCATTCCCCCGTCGAGGTAGCCTTCATTGATTACGCTAACCAAGACATCATCACCCGGCTTAGCGGGCGTTGAGCGGTCGAAAAATAGTACTTCCCCCTCTTCATAGCGCGGCCACATGTTACCGACAGTTACGTAAAATGCGCTTACACGCTTTGCCTGAATGCGCTGATTCGAATCCCAGTACGCTGTCTCAAGAGGCTGATCATACATAACAAAAAGAGGCACTTCCAAGCCGGTCTCGGACCTAACAGTAGAGTCAATCCGCCGAGTCTTATGCAGTATAACGTACTTACTCGCCTCGTAGTTATGGTGAGATAGATCAGCCAACATTTTATCTAGAACCGTCCCAACATCTGCCAGGGCCAGTATCTCGTGTTCCTCGATTGCCGGCTCTCCCAAACCGACGAACGCCTTCGCCAATCTGTCAGCGACGCTGCGTTGCAGCCGATCAGGTGCATAGCTGCCCCTAAACAGCTTCTGTATTGAAGATGCTCCTTGATACCCTGCTTTATCGGCGATCTGAGCGAGCGAAAGCCCGCTTCGCGCCTTCAGCGAGATCAATCGGTGGCCGATGGTAGGTTCCGTAGACACGATAACTCCTAGAGAGCCTTGACCGCCATACGCTTCGAGGCGTACGTATAGCGTATGGAAGCAAGATCGATAATTAGGCTGTTCGGCGGCATTCGTCCAATGGCGCGAGCGCTGAGGCATCGGTCTCCGACGACCGTACAGGGGTGGAGAAACCGAAACCTTATACCTGCGAAGCATCAAGCTCACGTACTGGCACGCGCAAAAACTGCGGGCCTTCCGCTGATCGCGGCCGACATTATCCCCGATGTAGATTTCGGCGATGAGCACGTCCCCGGGTCCGGGACGTGACTTGCGGCGTGACCCGGCCCCTGCCTTCGGACGGCATCAAACTGTCGCCATTCACGCTCGATCAGGAAGCGCGGGTGCGCGAGATCGTCACGCAGATGGACGGCCAGCTGCTCGATAGTCGACTTCCGCAAACGCTGCGCGACGAAGCGATAGCTATCGTCGAGAGAGAAGGTCCTCAACGCCCTGCCAGAACGACTCCAGCCGGTCCTGTATCTCGTGAATAGTTTCCTCAACATGCGGGCCGGCGTCGGCAGCTGGGTTTCGGAGCATGGATCCGATGTCTTCCCGCTGTTCATGGGACAACCTTCGCGCCGTCTCGACCGGGTTCGGCGTGCCGTTGGCTATGAAATTCGACCACAAGTTCGTTGTGACGGCCCGCAGCGCGATCATATCCAACTCGAGCTTTGCCAAGCGATCTTCCATTATTCACCCCTTCGTGCGCGTCTCGACAACCGCACGATAGCCGGAAGGGGTCGGGTCGCAAGCCCGACCCCGGAGGGGCGATAATGCTGACTTCAGTCATTCGACGGCACCGTGGATCGAACGACGTCCACGATGTGGTCCATCAGCTCGTAAGCGGGTCCGTCGAGCATAATGCAGTTCAACTCCTCGAAGTTGTCGAGGAAGCGCCGGATCACGTCGTTCGGCACGTCGGCGAACCGCATCGCATCGACCATCGCGGCGATCATGTTCGCCACTGCCATCAGCGTGATCCGGTTGTCCTGCCGAGCGCGTTTGTCTTTCACCATGCTGAGGCTTTTGCCGCATGAACGCACCGTACATCCACGGACGCCGCCGCACGTTCTCCGCGTCTGCCGCGGTCGATACACAGAACGCCGTCATCACCTCGATCAAGACCGAGGATGCCGCGACCTGGACCGACATCGGCCGGGTGTTCGGCAAGTCCGACGATCGCGCCGCGGCGTATGCGAACACTGCCTCCCCTATCGACCTGCCGACGTTCCTCGCCGGCTGCCACGAATGGGGCGGACGGTTCGCGGATCCGCTGCTCGCGCTGGCTGGCGGGCGCTGGGCCGATGCCGGTGCCGTCTGCAGCGGTGACGAAGCTGCAGCGCTGACGATCGCGAACCTACTACCAGCGATTATCGCGATCGAGGCGGATCAGGTCACCGAACCGCGCGAGCTGATGCCGCACGAAGTCCTGATCCGCCGCGTGAATGCACTGACGTGCGTCTGGCTCGAAATGATCGCCGCCGAGAAGGGACGTGCACAGTGAGCCGGTCGGTCGAACGCGCCGAGCGTGACGCCGCCTTCCGTCGCGCGGTCGACGAGGCGAAGCAGCGCTACAACATCAGCGACATCGTTGCCCGCACCCGCAAGGTCACCCGGGCCGGCAAGAACGAGAAGCGGGCGCTGTGTGCCTTCCACAACGAACGCACGCCCTCAATGCAGCTGAACGACGCCAAGGGCACCTATCACTGCTTCGGCTGCGGGGCGTCCGGCGACCTCGTCAGCTACGTCATGAAGACCGAGGGCATCGGCTTCATGGACGCGTTGCGCTGGCTAGGTGCAGCGAGCCTGCCGGGCGTGGATCCGGCGCAGCGGGCAAAGGCGGCAGCGGAGGACGAGGCCGATCGTCAACGCGCCATCGATCGCGCACGCGACGTCTGGGTGAAGGCCCGCCCTGCCCCCGGCACCCCGGCCGAGGTTTATCTCCGCAGCCGCGGCATCACGATGTTGATCCCGCACACGATCCGCTTCGCGATGACACCAGCCTGGTACGATGACGACAGCGGCGAATGCGGCCCCGATCTGCCCGCGTTGGTGGGTGCGGTCGTGGACGGCAACGACCAGCTGATCGGCCTGCAGCGCATCTTCCTGAGCGACGGGGGCCGCCAGAAAGCGCGGATGGACAAACCCAAGCGCAGCCTCGGGCGCGTGAAGGGCGGCGCTCTCCGGATCAATTCCGATGCCGACAGCGTCGATCACGAGCTTATCCTGACTGAGGGGCCGGAAGACGGCCTGAGCATCGCGCAGGAACTCGGCGCCGAGGTATGGGTCACACTCGGCACCGCAATGATGCCGCACATCGATTACCCGCCGCGGATCATCACGATCCTCATCGCCGGGCAGAACGATGCAGCCGGCCGGACTGCGGTCGCCGCTGCCGAGGAAGATTTGCTCGAACGCGGCTTCGATACCCGCACGATGTGGCCCGCTGACGGGTTCAAGGACTGGAACGACCAGCTCCGAGGCGTCCGCGCATGAGCGGCTCGTTCCAGGAGCAGTTCGCAAAAGCGGAGCCTGCAAGCCCGCTGTACAACGTCGAGGCCGAGCTTGCCTTCCTTGGCGACCTGCTGGCGAACAACCGCCTGATCGACGAGGTCGCGGATCGGTGCCGGCCGGGCGACTTCTCGGTACCGCTTTACGGCCGGATCTACGGCAAGGTGCTGGAGCAGTCGTCCGCTGGCGGCGCGGTCGATGCGGTCACGCTCGCCCCGCACTTCACCGACGATGGCGACTGGCCCCGCGCCTATGCGAAACTGGCGGCCGCCGACCTGAACGCCGGTCCGCGGGCACGCACCAAGGCCTATTTCGAACAGATCACGATGCTGTCGAGCCGGCGCCGCATGGTCGCCGGGCTGCAGGACGTCATGGCCTCGGCGCGCGACCTGACCGTGACGCGGGAGGAGCTGGTCGCCAACGCGGACGAGGCCGTCGCTGAACTCGCCGAACAGACGATCACCGCGCAGGCCTCTGTCGGCGACTATGCGCAGATCGTCATCGACAGCTTCGGCAAGCCAGTCGTGGGCGTGCGTTGCGGGACGATCGGCTCGCTCGACGGTGTAATCGGGGTGCTGCGCCCGTCGAACATGATCGTGGTCGGTGGTCGCCCGGGCATGGGCAAGACATCGCTGGTCACGTCCTACTCGATCGGCGCGGCCGGCCTCGGGCACGGCGTCCTGATCTTCTCGCTCGAGATGAGCGCGGATGAACTGACGCGCCGCATGATCGCCGACATGACGTTCACGACGCGTGGCGGTGTGCCTTACGAGCATGTCCGCGACGGCACGGTGCGGCCGTACGAAATGGATGCCGTCATGTCCGCCAAGACGCGGTTCGACGAGCTGCCGATCGAGATCAACGAAACCTCGGGGCTGACGCTCGCCAAGCTGATCCGCCAGGCGCGCACGCACAAGCGTCGGCTGGCCGCCAATGGGCAGAAGCTCGAACTGGTCGTGGTCGATTACCTCCAGCTGATGGCGCACAGCCGCAAGGGCATGTCGCCATACGAGCATGCAAGCGAGGTGAGCGTCGGGCTCAAGCAGTTCGCCAAGTCCGAAGGGCTCGCCGTCATGGCCGTCGCGCAGTTGAGCCGGGACGTCGAAAAGCGTCCGGACAAGCGGCCGATGCCGTCGGACCTGCGCGACAGTGGGCAGATCGAGCAGGACGCCGACGTGATCCTCTTCGTCTACCGCGAGGAGGAATACCTCAAGCGGCAGGAGCCCGACGACCAGTTCGGGCCAAAATACGAAGCCTGGCGCACGGACATGGAAGCCGTGCGCAACAAGGTCGAGTTCCTCGTCCCCAAACGCCGCAGCGGCCCGTCAGGCAAAGCCCTGGGCTGGTTCTTCGGCGCGAACTCCGCGGTGCGCGGCAGCGAATTCTACAGTTCCAGAGAGGGTGCATAATGGCGCGTATTCGATCGATCCATCCCGGCCTCTGGACCGACGAGACCTATGTCTCGCTGTCGCCCTTTGCCCGGCTCCTGTTCCTCGGCATCTGGAACGAGTGCGACGACATGGGGTCGTTCGAGTGGTCGCCGGTGAAGCTCAAGATGCGGCTGTTGCCGGCCGACAGCGTCGACGTTGTGGCTATGCTCGAGGAACTGACCGAGGCACGTTGCATCATGGCCTACGAAGCCGGGAGCAAGCGCTACGGCGCGGTTCGGAATTTCTGCCAGTACCAGCGTCCCAAGAAGCCGAATTCCGTGCACCCCCAGACGGACGCGGTTCGGAACTGGGTGAACGTCAAAGCCCGTTCAGCACGCGATGGTGGGGAACTAGGTACCGCATCAGACTCCTTGGGTGGGGAACTGACACCCCCTTCAGCGCCATCTAGTGGGGAACTGCACCCGCCTTCAACTAGGTCGAGTGGGGAACCGGTGGGGAAGCGGTTCCCCACCGGTGGGGAAAAGTCTCGCCAGAGGAAGGAGGGAGGAGATAGTTCCGTTACTAACGTAACGGGCGCAGCCGCGCCGCCTGCGGATCCGAAGAAGGCGATGTTCGACGCTGGCGTGGCCCTGCTGGGAGAGGCAGGACTGGCGCAGAAAGCCGCCCGGGCCCTGATCGCGAAGTGGCTCCACGGCCATGGCGACGTGGCGACAATGGCGGCGTTGGCCAGCGCCGCCGGCCGGGCTGACCCGGTGTCGTGGATCGAGGGGCGCTTGCGGACTAAAGTGGCGTCGGACGACGAGGCGTCCGCTGCGAGCCGTGCGACCGCCGAGCGATACCGGCGGATGGCGATCCCAGGCCCGCCCACCGAAGCCGAGCCGTTGCGGGCACTGGCATGATCGCGATCGCCAATGCCCGTGCTGGGGTTCGCTTACGGGGCGCTGTCGGGCCGTTCGTCGGAGCCGCCGATCGAAAGGCTGTCCGCCGCGTCGTCGAAATCACGAGCTTCGCCCGGGATCGAGTCCGGGGTGTCATCGCTGGCCGCGTCGGTATCCTCAATGCTGGTACCGCCCGGGGAGAGCCCTTCCTCGGTTTCGATGTTTCCATCGACGTACGGCTCGCCCGTCGTCTCGCGTTCGATGTCGGTGCTCGGGTCGGTCGGCATGGCATGCTCCTGTCGTTGCTCGCGCCCAACGCACTGGCCGTTCATTCGAGCCGGCTGGACGAGGAACCCGAGTACCAATCGGCTTTCGTTCCATCTATGTTCCGCAAAACCGGTAAGCAGGCGATAATGAGAATACCCCGAGCAGCAGCGGAGCGCGTCCCGGCCGGCGCGCGGATCGTGAACATCGAGCGGATGTCGCGGGCGTTCGTGAAGTACCACCTGGACGACGGCCGCGCGTTGCACCGCTTCACGCGGGAAGAACCGCATGCGACCCCGCATGATCACCCCTGGTCGTTCGAGACCGAGATCCTCGATGGCGGTTACGTGGAGGAGGTCTTCACGTTCGACGAGCATGGCTGGCGCGGAACGCTGATGCACCGGCTTCCTGGCGAGACCTACCGCGTCGATGCGACGCACATCCATCGCATTGTGGAGCTACCGTCGGGCGAATGCTGGACCTTAGTTCGGGCTGGCCATCACGAGCGCCACACGCGGTTCTGGCGGTTCGGCGACATCGTTCAATCGCGGGCATGGCATGAGAGGAGGTGGACGCAACATGAGTAAGCAGAGCACTGCGCGCGCGGCGAAGGCGAGCACGAAGATCAAGCGGGTGCCGAAGTCGCCGGCCGCGCGGATGGCAGAAGCTGTGACGGCGAAGGGCGAGGCGATCGGGGCGCCTGCGATCCAGGTTGCCCGCGGCATGCACGCTATCGTCGATGTGCCGCTGCGCGACGCGGGCCGTGTGGTGACCGAGCATACGCTGATCAACAGGGGTGGCACGCCGATCGCCCGCTGGAAGGCGGCCAAGCTGCTGTCCGATAGGCAAGTCGCAGCCATCGACCACTGCGAAGCGCTATGGGCGCGCCTGGGCGGCAAGGCTCTGGTGATGGATCTGTCTCGGATACCGGGCCGAGGGAACGGTAAGGGCAACGGCTGGTCAGAACAGGAGGCGCTCGACGACCTGAAGCGGATCAAGGGCTACTTCCCCGCGAAATGGTGGTGCGTGTTCGAGAACGTCTGCCGGTTCGACGAGGCTGCCGGGTTCGCGGGGTCGGCGCTGACCGAGTGCCGTAACGATCAGGTCACGGCCGCGCGCACTACGGTGCAGTTCGTGGCGGACATCATCGCGATGAAAGAGCGATTGAGCAGTTGACGCCACCACCCCCGCAAGGTATGCAAATGACCAGTTGTTAGAGCCGCGCCCGCAAGGGTCTGCGGCTCTCTTCGTATGTGGAGCGGGAGGGCGTCATGTGACCGCGCCCGTGATCACCGAACGACTTCGCGGGCGGGCTGGCCAGCAACAGCGCAAGCGCCGCCTCGCGCGCACCTCCGGCTTGTGCGAGCGGTGCCAGTCTCGCGGCCGCGTCACGATTGCCACCGTCGTCGACCACATCGAACCGCTCGCGCTTGGTGGCAGCGACGAGGACGAGAACACCCGCAACCTGTGTGACCCCTGCCACCTTGAGGTGACAGCAGAGCAGTTCGGCCACGAGAAGCGGGTGGGCTTCGCCGCAGATGGCCTCCCTACTGACCCAGATCACCCTTGGCGCCGCGCTGCGGGTTGAACAGGAAGGGAACATTTGTATGGTGAGCAGGTGATTTTGTTTGAATTCACCTGTCCACACTGCGGGCGTGCTGCTTCGAGGAACTACCGCGGCAGTGGGCCCCGACCGTCTCTTTGTAGCAACGCCTGCAAGGTAGCGGCCTGGAAGGTGCGCCATCCTGACCACAGGGTGGCTGAGCTGACAGCGCTGCGAGAGAAGTCTGCAGCTGAAGCTGCTGCGCGATCGTGCAGTTGCGGGCTGCCGCTGTCGCTTCACCAACGCAAATGGTGCAGTATCAAATGCAGACGATCTAACCAGGTGGCCGCTAAGTCTTGCCGGTCGTGTGGTATCGAGATCGCCAAGAACGCTCAACGCTGTGATTCCTGCCGTTCCATCAGTGCTTCCATCAACCGGTTGAAGCGTCGGCGTTCCCCATCGGCGCGGGCCGCGAAGTCAATGCGCAAAGCACTCCAGCGCGGGTCAGTAGCGGGCGCAGAGCGGTTTGATCCAGTCGCGGTTCTCTCTCGCGACCGGTGGAAATGCCATCTCTGCGGGCGTGCGACGCCACAGAGGCTGCGGGGCACGTACGATGATAGGGCTCCCGAGCTCGACCACATCGTGCCACTTGCTCGCGGCGGCAAGCACACCATGGCAAACACCGCATGTGCGTGCCGGAGGTGCAACATCGTGAAGGGCGCGCGGCCCTTGGGGCAGCTTCGGCTCCTCGGCTGATCACGCCGACCTAAGCCTACCTTGGGGGGGTAGGTTAAAGTCTGCGGGGATGCCGACGGCCACCGACGTCAACATCGACTTTCATTGCTAATACAGGATTTGCTCCATGGCCCGTCGCCAGCGCATCGACAGCGCGGCCGGGGCGGTGGCGACGATGGCCGCGGCCGCGCGCGACCTCTCGCCGCCCGATCATCTTCGCATCCGGAAAGGCGATATGCCGTTCTGGGACAGCGTGATCTCGGAGAAGCCGAAGTCCGAGTGGACCGAGTCCGATTTGATCGTCGCAGCCAACCTGGCGCGCGCCATGGCGGATGCTGAGCGGGTCGCCGGTTACGCGGTGGTCGGCGGCGGGAACATCAACCAAAAGAAATTGCTCGAGACGATCGAGGTCAGCGATAAGCTCGCGCGCCGGATTGTAACGCTGCGCCGAGCGTTGGGCTTGGATAACCGGGCGAAGAACGGCGAGCAGCGCGACGTCACCAAGCGCCGCGGCCACGCCGACGAAATCGAGCGAGGCCACAACCCGATGGCGAACGACGGGGACAGCCTCCTGGCGAGGCCTGCCGGTAGCGCGTGACCCGCGGCGAACGCGTCATCGCGTTCATTCATCGATATTGCATGGTTCCCGAGGGCAAGCTGGTCGGCAAGCCGATCCGCCTCGAAGAGTTTCAGCAGCGTTTCATCTTGGAGGTTTACGACAACCCGGTCGGCACGACCGAGGGCATTCTCTCGATCGCGAGGAAGAACGGCAAATCCGGTCTGATCGCCGCCATCCTGCTCGCGCATATCGCCGGGCCGGAAGCGCGGTTGAACAGCCAGATCGTCAGCGGCGCGCGGTCGCGGGACCAAGCGGCTCTGGTGTTCAACCTTGCCGCCAAAATGGTGAAGATGTCGCCGGATCTGGACAAGCTTGTCCGCATCGTGCCTTCGGGCAAGAGGCTGATCGGGCTGGCGCTCAACGTCGAATACCGCGCGCTCGCTGCGGAGGGCTCAACCTCCCACGGTCTCTCGCCGGTGCTCGCCATCCTCGACGAGCTCGGCCAAGTCCGCGGCGATCACGACGACTTCGTCGAGGCGATCGAGACGGCGAGCGGCGCATACGACGACGCGCTGCGGCTGATCATCTCGACGCAGGCGCCGACCGATGCCGACATGCTGTCGGTGAAGATCGATGACGCGCGGCGCTCGAAGGATCCGAAGATCGTCTGCCACGTCTACGAGGCACCGGCGGACTGCGATGTTCTTGACCCGGATGCTCACCGAGCCGCAAATCCGGCTCTCGGTACGTTCCGCTCGCATAGTGAATTGCTCGCGGCTGCCGAGAAGGCGTCCCGCATGCCGTCCGCTGAGAACGGATTCCGGAACCTCTACCTCAACCAGCGCGTAAACCGGTTCTCGCCGTTCCTGGCGCCGGGAGTCTGGCTCGCCTGCAATGGCGCGACCGAGGATGAGGCGTTCGCCAAGGGCATCGTGTTCGGCGGCCTCGACCTCGCCGAGACGACCGACCTTTGCGCGTTCGTGCTGATCGCGTTCTGGATGGGCAAGTGGCACGTGCGATGCTGGTTCTGGAAACCGGCGGCCACCCTCGAGGATCACGCAAAGCGGGACCGGGTGCCATACGGGCGCTGGGCGAAAGAGGGGTTGCTCGAAACAACCCCGGGCGTCGCGGTCGATTACGAGTTTGTAGCGTTGAAGATCGCCGAGATCACGAACGGCATGAACGTCGGGCGCATCGGGTTCGATCGCTACCGGTTCAAGACGCTCGAAGTGCAGATGCAGAAGCTGGGCATCACCCTGCCCTTCGAGCCGTTCGGTCAAGGCCATGTGTCGATGGCGCCGGCGATGGACTCAACAGAGATCGCGTTCCTGAACGGACAGGTGCTGCACGGCGCACACCCTGTCCTGACCATGTGCGCCGCGAACGCGGTCGTCGAGAAGAACGCGGCGGGCGACCGGAAACTGAACAAGGCGAAGTCGACCGGCCGTATCGACGGCATGGTTGCTCTCGTGATGGCGATGGGGGTTGCGATGCTAAACAACCCCGGTGAGACCGTCGATGACTGGCTTGCGAGCCTCGCCGCATGACGCGTCGCTTCACGATCGAGTATGGCAACGGCGTGGCCGAAGCCGAGCGGGCAATGGCTTCGGAAGGGAAAGACATCTTGCCGTGGCGCGGCGGGGCAGCGTCGACGGAAAACGGCTCTAATTTCGTCACCAATCAGGTGACCGTTGCCGATATGCGAGACGCCGCGTTAAGCGGTGGGCAAAGCGCTCTCGGTCTCTCGGCAACCTGGGCTTGCATCAACCTGCTTGCAGGTACGATCGCGAGCCTGCCCCTAATGGTCTATCAGACCGACCGCGCTGGGATTCGCTCGGTTGCCCGGCAGCATCCGCTCTATTTCGTCCTCCACGATTCGCCCAATTACGATCAAACGGCCGTGGATTTCTGGGAGTACATGGCGGCTGGGATCGAGTTGCAGGGCAACGCCTACGCCACGATCGAAAAGCGCTTTAACGGCGACGTGTTCTCTCTGACGCCGATCCGGCCGGACTGCGTGACCGCGCGCCGGCTGTCGTCCGGCGCGATCGAGTACGAGTGGACTGTCGCTGGCGTGCGCCAGGTAAAGGCTGGCGATACAGTGCTGCATATTCGCGGCCCGCTCGGCGACGCCCTATCGGGAATGTCGACTCTGTCCGCATGCCGCGGCGCATTCGACGGCGCACTGTCAGCGGATAGCGCTGCGTCGACAATGTTCAGGAACGCTGCGCTACCGAGCGGGGTCCTCAAGAGCGACAAGGATCTCAATGCCGAACAGCGTCGGCTTGCGGAAGCGCTGCTGCAGGAAAAGTTCGTTGGCGCGCTGAATGCCGGCCGCCCGATGCTGCTCGATAAATCGCTGTCCTGGCAGCAGCTGACGATGAGCCCAGGCGATGTTCAGATGCTCGAAAGCCGCGGCTTCAGCGTCGAGGAGATCGCCCGCGTGTTCGGCGTACCTCCTCACATGATCGGGCACACAGCGAACAGCACGTCGTGGGGTACCGGCCTTGAGCAGCAGACGCTCGGCTTCGTGAAGTTCTCGCTGCGGCGCCGGCTGAAGCGGATCGAGCAAGCTCTCGAAAAGCAGCTTCTGACCGCCCGCGATCGGGCAAGCGGCATAACGATTGAGTTCAACCTTGAGGGGCTGCTGCGCGGCGACAGCGCTGGTCGCTCCGCCTTCTACAAGTCCGGCCTTGGCGACGGATGGCTGACGATCAACGAGGTTCGCCGGCTTGAGAACATGCCACCAGTTCCGGGCGGCGACGTGCCGCGGATGCAGATGCAGAACGTACCGATCACCGAAGCCGGGCAAGATCCTGCGGGAGCAACAACATGAACGCTTTCGACTATAACCTCGAGGTCAAGGCGATTGCCGATGACGGTGAGATCGAAGGCCTCGCCATTTCCGTCGGCACGCTCGACGAAGGCAAGGACATCGTGGCGCCAGGCGCAGTCACCCGCGCGCTGGCTGGGCGCAAGTCGCTACCGATGCTGCTGTTCCACGACCACAAGCGGCCTGTCGGCGTGTGGAACACCTTCCGCGAGACGAGCGATGGCTTGGAGGTGAAGGGCCGGTTCTCATCCAGCCAGGCGGGGCGCGAGGCGCGCGAGGACGCACGCAGCGGCGCGCTCGGCGGACTATCGATGGGGTTCCGCACGCTTCGCCACAAGTTCGAAGGCAAGGCCCGGCACCTCCTCGACTTCGCACTCGACGAGATTTCGCTTGTGACCGTGCCGATGAATCGGCTGACGCTGGTCTCGTCCGTCAAAGATATCACGGGGCTCGGCGACCTGCCGAGCCTCCCACAATTTGAGGACTTCCTGCGCGAGGCAGGGTTCTCGAAGACGCAGGCCTCCGCGATCGCGGGCAAAGGCTTGGCCTCTCTGCTCCGGGGTGAGCCCGGCAGTGAACCCGCGGCCGAATATCTGGCCGCACTCGGGGCGCAGCTTCGCGCCTGATCTCACCCCTTTGGGAGTAACGACATGACCACCGAAACCAAGACGGTCGCCGAGCTGGCGAACGAGACCAAGACGCTTGTCGAGCGCAAGTTCGACGAAGTGAAGGCTATCGCCGAGCGCGCCCTCGGCATGGCCGAGAAGGGCGAGACGATGAGCGCGGCCGACAAGGCTACCGCCGACGAAGCCCTGACCACGGCCAACGAGGTCAAGAGCCTGCTGACCGAGCTCGAGCAGCGCGTCGCCGCAGGCAAGGCGGACGAGGCTGTGCGCCAGAGTGCGGGCGAGCGCTTCGTCAGCGCAGACGAGTTCAAGTCGTTCGCAGGTCAGACCCGTCCCCGTGGTCGCGCGATCGTGGAGGTGAAGGATATCACCTCGCTCACCACGGATGCTGCAGGTTCGGCTGGCGGTCTGGTAGCCCCAGACCATCGTGGTCTGCAGGTTGAACTTCGCCAGCGCCGTCTGACGATCCGTGCGCTGCTGGCCCCTGGTCAGACCACCAGCAACCAGATCGAATATGATCGGGAGAAGCTCTTTACCAACGCCGCAGCGCCGGTCGCCGAGGGCGCGCTCAAGCCTCAGTCGGAACTGCAGTTCGACGATGCCACCGCCAATGTCCGAACGATCGCCCACTGGATGCGCGCGTCGGTTCAGATCCTGGCTGATGCCGCGGGCCTCCGATCGATCATCGATCAGCGTCTTCGTTATGGCTTGGCATTCGCCGAGGAACAGCAGCTTCTCAACGGCTCCGGCACCGGTCAGAACCTTCTCGGCCTTGTCACCGCAGCCACGGCGTACGCGGCGCAGGGCGGCCTGGCGGCAACGACACAGGTCGACACCGTCCGCCTGATGATCCTTCAGGTCGCTCTCGCTGAATACCCGGCGAATGGCGTGGTGATGAACCCGATCGACATGGCCGCGATCGAAATCTCCAAGGATGCCGCCGGCGGCTACATTCTGGGAAATCCACAGGGTACGATTCAGAAGACCCTCTGGGGTCTGCCGGTCGTGGAGACGCAGGCAATCGGTGTCGATAAGGCACTGGTCGGCGCCTTTGATCTCGCCGCGCAAATCTTCGACCGTCAGGATGCAACGATCGAGGTGTCGACCGAGGACCAGGACAACTTCGTTCGGAACAAGGTCACGGTCCGCGCAGAGGAGCGGTTGGCTATGGCGATCTATCGCCCGCAGGCGATCGTTTATGGCGACCTCGGCCGCGTTGCCGGCTGATTGTCTCGGGGGCGGTTCGCCGCCCCCGTTTTCGCGAACACCGTCCGCGACGTTCACGAAAACGAAGGAGGCCGTAATGAAAATCAATGCCATTCTGCTGAAGCCGCTAGACGGTTTAGCACCGGGTTCGCCTCGGCAGTTCGATAAGGTGGACTTCGATCGCCTCAAAGATCTGAGCGCAGTTCGCGAGGCGGGCGATGCCGATGCCCTCGCAGATGCGAGTGACGAGGATGCGCAGTTGCTCGAGCAGTTGCGAGATCCGGCGAAGGGCGCTGCCATCATCGCCAGCATGAAGGCGGCGTTCAAGGACCTCCAGTCCAAGAACGAGTTCATCAACGACGGGATGACCACTATGCGGCAGTCGCTCCAGGAAGCCGAGAGCGCTCGTGATGCGGCAATCACCGAGCGCGACGCTGCAATCGTGGATCGGGACGCTGCCCGCAAAACCGCCGAAGAGCTGAAGTCTCAGATTGCCGCGATGCCGCAGCCGGGTACCAAGTCCGAGCAGGCGCCGGCAAACAAGATGGCCAGCGCTCCGCATAACAAAACCGCCAAGCCATAACCCCTTCGCCGTCGGCTGCCCCCTTGCCGACGGCGGACCCCTTTCAAGCGAGGTGATGTATGGCAGAGCCGATCACGCTCGCTGAAGCGAAACAGCACCTCGACGTCGTTCGTGACGACCAGGACGGCATGATCGCCAACATGATCACCGCTGCGCGCGAGTGGGTCGAGAACTATACCGGGCTGTCGTTCAATGGCGATGCGGTGACGCAGACATTCCGGTGCTTCCGCGGTGGAATCGCGCTGCTGGTCTGGCCTGCCGACGACAATGCCGAGGTGACGGTCGCATATCTCAACAGCGCAGGCGAGCCCGTCGAGGTAACCGGCGCCCGGCTATGGCGAGCCGCTAAACCGGCGCGGCTACTTCCTCCCCTGGGTGGGACATGGCCCACCGATGCGGACGGATCAATAGCGGTGACCGTCACTGGCGTCCCGTTCTCGCTGAAGGCAGCCATGCTGCTGCTCATCGGCGACCTCTATGGGCAGCGGGAAGAAACTGCGGTTGGCGTCAGCGTCCAGGCAACCGGCGCCGTCGTCAATCTCTGCCATCCCTATCGTATGCCGGTGATCGGCTGATGCGCGCGGGCCGCCTCGACCGCCAGATCGGCATCTGCAAATACGGGATCGTCACGAACGAAGGCGGCGACGATGTCGAGGGCTTCGCTCCCGCGCTCGCCGTTGCAGCCGGGATCAAGCACCTCCCCGGCGCCGAGCGGCTGCAGTCCGCGGAGAACGCCGCGATGGCGCCGACCGTGTTCTTGATCCGGTGGTCGCCCGACCTCGACCCAGACGCGCCGACCGGGATCAACCCGAAAGACCGGATCGAATATCCCGTTGCGTCCGGTCGCTTTTTGAACGTCACAAGCGCAATTGAACTGGGACGGCGCGATACGATCGAGATCGCGGCAACCGGGGCGGCAGACTGATGGCAAATCGCACTGTCAAGGTTGAGGGACTCCAAGAGCTTGAGGCAGCCCTCGCTGACCTGCCCAAGGCTACGGGCAAGGCGGTCCTGCGGCGTGTTGCACGACAGGCGCTGGTTCCCTTCGACGCAGCGTGGCGGCGCAACGCCAACGCGCATCGCCTGACGGGTTCTCTTGAGGAAAGCGGGGGCATCGGCACCAAGCTGACGAAGCGGCAAGCGCGGTTGAACAAAAAGCGCGAGGGCAAGGCCAGCATCGAGATGCACGCCGGGCCGAACGATCCTGCTGCTATCCCTTCCGAGTACGGGACAGTCGACCAACCGGCTCGCGCGTTTGGCCGGCCGGCCTGGGCGACGACCCAGGATGAGGTGCTGGACATCGTGAAAGCCGAGCTCGGCCAAGCGATCGCTGCAGCAGCGTCGCGCATCGCGCGCAAGAACGCGAAGCTCCCGGCGAAAGGCTGATCCATGTCGATGACCGCTGACCTGCGCGATCGGTTCAAGGCGGCCGGCGTGGCTGGCGGCAGGGTCTATCGGGACGTTCGCCCGCAAGGCTCCGCCATGCCCGCCGTCCGGATGCAGCAGGTCAGCGATATCGTCGGCGATCTGATGAAGGGCGAGAGCCTGCTGCGCGAGACTCTGATCCAAGTCGATGCCTTTGCATCCAGCAGGTCGGAAGCCGACGCGATCGCGGAAGCCATCGCTGCGGCACGCCCGGCGAAAGAAGTCGTAGGCGGCACCGACTTCCGCCGGATCTTCATCGACGGTGGCGACACCGACAGCGAAACCCCGGCTTCCGGCGGCACCATCTACCGAACCCGCATCGATCTCTTGGTGTGGCACCGACCAGCAAGACAGGAGGACTGACCATGGCAGACGTTCCAGCCGTACAGAATATCGAAGACGCGGACCTGGGCGATGGCTCGGAGTTCTGGCTGGCTGCCGCCAACGGCGACCTGCACGAACTCGCGATGGTCACCGAAGTGCCCATGCCGCAGGAAGAGACGGACCTGATCGAGGTCACGCACATGAAGTCGCCCAACCGGCGCAAGGAGTACATCTCCGGCTGGAAGGATGGCAGCGAGAGCGACGTCGTGATGAACTATGTCCCCGGCTCGCCGACCGACATCCTGATCCGCGAGGCACGCGACGCCGGCGATCGCCGCGCGTATCGCGTCGTCCTGCCGACGGCGGACGGAACCTGGGAGATCACCGGCTTCGTCATCGTGCGTGCCTATGCGCCGAGCAACCCGCTGAACGATCGCCGCACGGCCACGATGACGGTCAAGTTCACCGGCGTCGAGACTCAGGTGGCGGGGTCGTAAGATGGCGACGCCGAATGGGGTGGTGACCTTCGAGGTCGACGGCGAAGCCCACACGCTGCGCTATGGGATCAACGAGCTATGTCGGCTCGAGGACCGCCTGCAGATGGACGTGACCGGGCTGGCTGCAAAGATGGCGGCGGGGCTGAATATGCGGACGCTGCGTACGATGTTCGCCTGCGGCATGCCGGGCGACGTTACCGACGACGACGCGGGCGCGTTCATCGACGGGGTCGGGCTTCAGCGAGCTGGCGAGCTGGTCGGCGAGGCGATGCAAGCGGCGTTCCCGAGTGCGGAGGGAAAGGCCCAGAAGCCGGTGAGGCCGGCGAAAGTGGCGGCTGGGACTGGCTCGACCTCCTAAGCCAGTGGTGCCGGGAAGGCTTCGATCCTGAAGCGTTCTGGCGCCAGACGCCGCGGACATTCCACGCGGCCATGAAAGGGCGGGGTGACGCAGCCCAAGCCCGGCACGACGAAGCGATCGCACTTGCCTGGCACGTCGAGGCCATTGGCCGGTCCGACCCGAAGAAGCCCCTGCAGTCCCTCAAGAGCCTTCTGGCTCGCCGGGCGGCTCCAGCAAAACCGCAGTCCAGCGTTGAGATGCTTGCGGTCTTTCGGACCTTCCAAGCAGCGGGCGCGCCGATGACAATACGGAGGGTCGCATAGCATGGCAGCAGCAGCGATCGGCGCCCTCAGGGTCACGCTCGGAATCGACACGGCCGCGTTCAATGATGGACTGAACATCGCCCAGAAGCGCATGACCGCGACGGGCAAGAACTTCCAAGCGATCGGCGGAAAGATTGCCACTGCCGGCGCGGGCATGACGGCGGCTATCAGCCTGCCATTCGCCGCGCTGGTGAAGTCCTCGATCCCGGCTGCTGTAGAAAGCCAGCAGGCGCTTGCCCAGGTCACCGCTGCGGTCGCGAGCATGGGGGCTGCATCGGGGCGCAGCGTCGCGCAGCTGCAGGAGCAAGCCGGCGCGCTGCAGAGCCTGTCGAACTTCGATGACGATGACATCCTGAAGTCCGTGACAGCCAACATGCTGACCTTCGGCAACGTCTCTGGTGAAGCGTTCGATCGTGCACAGCTCGCCGCGATCAACCTCTCCGCGCGCATGGGCACTGACCTACAGTCCGCAGCCCTCATGGTCGGCAAGGCACTCAACGATCCGGTCAAGGGCCTGAGCGCTCTGGGCCGCGCCGGGATCCAGTTCACGGCGGACCAGAAAGAGCAGATCAAGGCCATGGTCGCGGGCGGCAATGCTGCTGGCGCGCAGGCGATCATGCTGCGCGAGCTCGAGCGCCAGTTCGGCGGCGCCGCGAAGGCGCAGCGCGATGCCACGCCAGACGCCGCGATGCAGGAGCAGTGGCGCACGCTTCAGGAGAACATCGGCGCCGTCGCGCTCAAGGTAATGCCGCCTCTATTGAGTGCTGTGACTTCGCTTGCCACCGCGTTCAATAATGTCGACCCGACCGTTCAGACCTTCATCATCGGCGCCGTCGCGGTCGCCGCTGCGCTGGGTCCTATCACCGTCGGCATCGGCGGCATGGTTTCCGCGTTCGGCTTGGTGCTACCCGCGCTTGCGCCGGTCGCGACATTCCTGACCGCGGTTCTCATTCCCGCGGCGATTGCGACGGCGCCGGTATGGGCCCCGATCGCGCTGGCGGTAGGCGCAGCTGCGGGAGCGTTCGCGTTGCTGGTCAAATATCAACCGCAGATCGATGCCTTCGGTGTTGCCGTCGTGACCAGGATGAAGGCCCTCTACGATGGCGTGAAGACCTGGCTCTTTGACAAGCTCAACGTGATCTTCGACAGCGTCCGCGCGAAAGTCTCGGGTGTCGGTGACGCCTTCTACAAGCTGTGGGATCGGGTCGTCGGCCACTCGTATGTGCCGGACATGGTCGATGCGATTAGCAATCACTTCGAACGTCTCGACGACGTCATGGTCAACCCGGCGAGCGAGGCTGCGGCAGCGACCGCGGATGCGTTCAAATATATGGGCGAAGGCATCAACCGCAGCCTGGCCAACAGCATCGTCAACATGCGCGGCGCGAAGGACATCCTCAAGGGCGTCCTCAGCGAGATCAGCCGCGCGCTGGAAGAAGTGCTCGTCCAGAAAATGGGCGGCGGCACTGGCGGGCTGGGGGGAGCTATCGGCAAGATTTTGGGCGGCATTCTCGGCGGTCAGACCGGTTCGCAGTCCGTGGATATGTCGGGCTGGGGCGACCCGGGGACCATCCCTATGGATACAACGGGCAGCGGGGTGCAGCTGCCGGGGTTCGCCACGGGAGGATCGTTCCAAGTCCGTGGGATGAGCGGGGCGGACAAGAACATTCTGCAGCTGAATGGCCAGCCCATCGCGCGAGTATCGCATGGCGAGACTGTCGGCATCGGCCGCGGCGGCAGCGTCCCAAACGTGACGCAGCATATCACGATTCCTGGCGGGGTCGACCTGATGACGAGAACCGAAGGGTACCGCGTCGCCGGCGCCGTCAAGGATGCGACGATGATGGCTATCGCAGATCAGCAGCGCCGCCGTGGTTGATATCGCATGGCCCGCCGACCTCGCTCCGTATCGGGTGATGTTCTACCTGCAGCCGCACGTCGGCGGATCGGAAAGCCCGTTCAGTCGCACGACCAAACGCTACGGATTGTCCGCGCCGCGGTGGGTCGCCAGGCTGACTTTTCGCGGGGGCTATGACGGGATTCCGGCGCTCCATGAGCCGGGCGGCTTTGGCCCGCGGTTGGACTCCCTGATCGCCGACCTCGACGGCGGGCTCAACGTTGCCGTGTTTCACGACTTTCGCCGCCCCCGCCCTGCGCGCCCGGTTACGGCCGCACAGGCGTTGACGTTCGATGCAGCCGCAACAGGCGCGACCAGCGTCACGGTCCGCGGGTTCGCTCCGTACGCGATCGCCTTGAGCGCGGGCGATTATGTCGGGGGCGACGGTCGTCCGCACCTCACGTCGCTCGCAAACACGCTGTCTGCGGGCGGGACCGTCAACGGCGCGGGCGCGATCATGGCCGACGCCACGGGTGCAGCCGTAATCGGCGTGCGTCCACACATATCGGCCCCCATCGCTGCTGGCGCGATGCTGCAGTGGCCGGTCACCGGCCGGTTCGAGCTGACCAGCGAGGATGCGGGCCAGAACGAGACCGAGGTCGGCGCGCTGACAGAATACACGCTGGATTTTGTGGAGAAGCTATTGTGAGCATCCGCGACCTTCCTCCCGTTCTGGAAGAGGAGTTCGCGCGGGACTCTTTGCGTCCGTTCATCGGGGTGCATATCGACCTTCCCGACCCGGTCTTCGCTGTCACCGGCAATGCGACGATCCGTTACGCCGGGGAGGAGTGGACTGCGATCGGCGGGCTCGGCGCGATCGACACCGTCGGCGAAGGGACGGACGGTTCCGCGGTGGGCGTGAAAGCCACGCTATATCAGGTCCCGGCAGAATTCCGCGACGATGTCGCCGACCAGGCAGTGCGCGGCTGCCTCTACGAGCTCTATGTTGGCGCCCTCGATCCGACGTTCAGCGAGGTGCTGGGCTTCAAGCAAATCTGGAAGGGTCGCCTCGACTCCTACGACATCACCGACGCCGGCGATTCGATCACGGTGAGCGCCGGCGGTGAGAGCCGAATGCGCGACCAGCGGCGTCCCGCAATCCGGCGCTTCACCGACTGGTGGCAGCAGCGGCGCCACCCCGGCGACATCACGTTCCAGTACGTCGCGCGCATGGTCGAGGTTCCTATCCTGTGGGCCAAGGCGAAACAGGCGGCCGTCCTGTGACGAGTCCAGATTGGGCCCTGCACTGCGGCGACGGGTGGCGGGAGCATGTTCTCGCCACGTCCGGCTTCGATATTTGCTCAATTGTCGGGCCATCCCCGCGGCGGACGCGCGACTGGGTCGCGATGATGCGCGGTCTAAACGCACGGGGAATGTCCGGCGTGATCAGCGCCGTCCATGGTCCGCCGAGATCCACCCGGCAAGCGATGCGCGGCGACATCGTCCGGCGTGGGTGGGCGATCGGCGTGTGCCGCGGCGACAAGGCCGAGTTCTTCGGGGGGCGGATGGTCTCGATGGCTGATGCCGATGAAGCTTGGCCCCATGCCGTGAAACCTGCGCGGCATGGGTAAGGTGCTGAAGATCGTCGCGGTGATCGCGGTTGCCGCGGCGATCGCCTATTTCGCGCCAACGATCGCGGCCGCCTTCCTTGCTTCGACGGCAACGGCGGCGACCACGGCGGCGGTGACCGCGGCCGTCGCGGCGACGCTCGCGATCGCGGCGAGCGCGGCGATGACGCTGCTTGCTGGGCGGCCGTCGACATCGGCAGCGACGCCGGGCGTGTTCCGGCAGGCGCTCTCGAACAGCTTCATCATCTACGGAAAGCGCCGCGTCGGGGGTCTGCTGATCTTCTTCCACCCGATTGGGAAGGATTACCGTTATTTCGTGGTCGCTGTTGCGGGGCATCGCTGCAGGGGCGTCACGCGCTGGTATCTGGGGGACGAAGAAGTCTCGGTAGATGGGGCCGGGAAGGTCACGACTGGCACCTATGCGAACAACGCTTGGCTGTGGTTCGCGCGCGGCACCGAGGACCAGGTCGCGAACGCCACGTTTGTCGCCGAGACGCAGGGGAAGTGGACCGCCAATCACCGCGGCCGCGGTACGGCGCTGATCTATGCCAAGTTCAAGATGGTCGATGCGGTCGTGCAGGCTGGCATGCCGAACATCACTGCGGAGGTCGAGGGCAAGGACGACATCCTCGACTATCGCACGGACACTCGCGGCTACACGCGCAACGCCGCGCTGATCTTCTACGACTGGATGCTCCTGCCCCGCGAGGAGGGGGGCTTTGGCGCGTACCAAGACGAGATCGACGAGGACTGGGTCGCCGCGCAGGCGAACGTCTGCGACGAGGTATGCGCGCTTCCCGGGGGCGGGACTGAGGCAAGGTACGAACTCGACTGCTACATCACCACCGGCGCGGCGCCAAGCGAGGTGCGCGACACGCTCGTGACCTGTTGCGCAGGGTCTTTCACATATTCGGGCGGTAAGATGCTGATGCACCCCGGCTATTACGTGCCGCCCTCGGCGACGCTGTCCGAGCGCGACCTAGCCGGCGCGATCAACGTCCCTGCCCTGCTCGCCGGCGACCAGATCGCGACGGAAATGACCGGGACCTACATCGACCCGGATAATCTGTACCAGCCGCGCGACGTGCCCACCCGGTTCATTGATAGCGACGAGGTCCGCCAATCCTCGATCGACTTGCCGCACATAACCAGCGGGACGCGCGGGCAGCGGATCCTCGAGATCGCGCTGCGCAAGTCGCAGGCGGAACGGCGCGTCATCTGGCCGATGAACATCGTCGGTATCGGGATCGCCACTCTCGATACCGTGCAGTTGGCGACCGCGCGCTATGGCCTCTCGAACTATTCGTTTCAGGTGGTGAGCTGGGGGCTGTCGCAGGACTTCTCGGTCGTGCTGCAGCTCGAAGAGACCAGCCCCGACATATTCGAGTTCACCACGGATATGTATCGAACCGTCGGCAATACTGGCGTGCTGGTCTCCGCTGATCCGATAGACGGCAACGCGGACTATGCCGCCACGGCGGGCAGTGCCGCCTCAGCTGATACCGCTGCAGCTGCCGACACATCGGGCGCAGTGAGCAACGGCACGATTACCTACACCCCGGCGCAGATCAAGGCGCTGGAAGACCGCATCGCGGCGCTCGAGCCCTAAAACCGGAGAATGTGAATGGGTATTGCAGCACGCCTGCCGTTCGCGGCGCGGCGCAACGAAGCGCGCGGTTGGACGATGCAGTTCGTCGGCGTCGACTGGAGCGCATCGTCATTTCGCGCGCAGGTCCGCTTGAGGGGGGATACGCCGGGCCCGCCGCAGATCGCGCTCGGAAACGTTACGGTTGCGAACACCGAGGGTCTGCGCGTTGTCGGGGTGGCCTACGATGCAGGTCTGCCCACGACGACGGTCGCGGGCTATCTCTCCAAGGAGACGATGAGCAGCGCTGCCAAGCTGCCCTATGGCGGCGAGGCGGGAGACGATAGCCTCTTCGAGTGGGGCGTCCAAATCGACGGGATCACTCGGATCGTCGGTCCGTTCTGGGCCGTTGCCTCACCGATCGACAGCGATTTGGCTCCGCTCGCGCGTCCGTCCTCGGGCGGTACGAACACCACTGCGCCGGGGAGCTTTTCGAACGTCGCGCTTACAATCGCGCAAGAAGATGTTGTGCGCGTCAGTATCGATGGCGCCGAGCTGCTGACGCCGTACCTGGTCGCGGCCGAAAGCCTGTCGCAAATCGCCACTGACGCGCGGATCGCAGCCGAGGCGATCGCGAAGTACCGCGTCAGCGCGGCTGCCGGACAGGCGGACCCGACGATCCCGGTCAACGAGGGGTTCTCGGTTTCCGATGGCGTCGGCGGGTTCATCTACTACCGCAAGACTGCGGGGCAGCCGGTCGAGATCGGCCGTAGCGTCAGCCTTGCGGCGATCGCCGATACTATCGCGAATAACCGGCGCGCGGTATTCACCACCGCGGATCAGCCGGGCCTTCTCGAAAGCGAGATCGGTGATCAGTGGCTGTCGCCTAGTGGCACGATCTACGCCCGCAATGCGGGCAACGGTATCACGATCAGCGGTCATGTCCTGATGATCGGCGGGCGCGTCCCTGTCCTGCCTTGGTCCCGCGCCCAGAGTCAGCCGCTTGAGACGATCAACGCACGCCTTGATGCCATTGAAAACGGAGCTTCCTGATGCCTTACGACACGTCCCCCACCATCTATAACCCGGTCGCAGGCGATAACGGCCCTGGTATCCGCGCGCTGATCACGTCGGGCAAGCGATGGATCCAGATCAATGCCCCCGCGATGACCCTCGACACGCGGATCGACATGCTCGACGCGGACGGCAACCCCTCGGATTATCTGTGGATCGAACCCGCCCCCAGCATCGACAAGGTCATTATCGACACCACCGGCATCGGTCGTGATCCGGTACAGCCGACCAACCCGAGCTATGCGGGGTTCGAATACAACGGCAAGTTCACACCCGCCGGGTATCTGTCGGCGGATGTCGCTACCGGCGACCTTTCCATGACGGTCAACAACGGCGCCCTCTATGCGGTGGGCGCCTGGGTATTCTTGTCCGACGCATCGACGAACCCTGGCGTGACGCTCCAGCCGCTCGATGGCACCGTGGAGATAATGCAGGTCGCCGGCAAGACGGGCAATGTCCTGACCGTCGACCGCCCGTTCAAGCGTGCGCATGTCGCCAACACGATCGCTGCGCTGACCACCCCGATCCGCGGGCTGAAGTTTTCAAACCTGATCTTCACCGGCAATTCGAAGGGCGGCATCCACGCGCACTGCTCGTTTGGCGGCTTCTTCGACAACATCACGACGCAGGACTGGCGGGGCGGCTACATGCTCCTGCTGGACCTTGGCGGTCGCGACAACACGGTCGCCGACTGCTTCTGCACCGGCACCGAGGCCGGGGGACCGGACGACCTGGAAAAGACGACGTGGGGCGTGGCGCTGGAAGGGCAGGACAGCAGCAAGACGTACCGCTCGGGCGGCACGCTGTGCGGCACCGGCCTGACGATGAACGCCTGCATCGACACGGTGTCGTACGACTCCATCGCCTACCAGTGCAACGTAAACGTCGGCATCTACACCTCGAGCATCCGCACGTATTTCATTCAGCCTCAGACGACGAACTTCATTGCGCTCGACACGTATGTCGAAGCGGAGTCCGCGACGCAGGATTGCGCGATCATCGGTCGGAAAGAGTATTCGGTCCCAGCGATCGAGGGTGAGCAGCAATTCCTGGACCCCCGCGATCTCCCCGTCGACGGTCTCGCTGCGACCGATCGCGTGCTGGCCTTTGATGAGAACGGGCTCGGCAAGCAGGTTCCGAAAAACCGGCTCGTGACGGTCGAGGCAGACGGCACCTATTCTGCCGAGGTCTTCGAGATAAAGAGTGTCAACGACGTCGGTGGGAACCTCCGGGCGAGCAATACCGGTCATAGCTGGCTGGTCGGGATGCTTGGCGTAGCTGGCGCCAACGATTTCGTCATCTACGACCTGACGCGCGGGGTGCAGCCGTTGCTGATCGACGGAACGACGGGCGCCATCAAGATTGCGGTGACTTTCCAGGCGCTAAACGGTGGGGTGACCGACCTTGGCGCCAGCACGACGCCGTGGAAGGACGCCTATCTGAACGGCTTCTGCTACACCGGGACCGGCGTGAAGGTCGCAACCTTGCAGGTTCTGGGCGCGCGCAAGGGGGGCTGGGCGGTGGACACCGGCACCGCGAAACGCACCACCAACGCGACCTATGCCGCGGGGGCGACCCTGACGTTCAGCGCAGCCTATGTGCAGTCTGAGCAGACAGCGGTTGCGACCCGGCTGGCCGAGGTTGAGGCGGCCCTTCAGAGCGCCACGCAGACGATCAAGGCGATGAAAGACGACCTGCATTCCAGCGCCGGTCATGGGCTGTTCGGCGCGTGACCGCCCTCCGCGTCGCTTTTCACGAAACCTCCGCATGGACCACCGGGAGATTGCACATGGATAACGGTGTGTCTGCGAGCGCTGCCGCCCCCGCCGAAGGGGCGTGATCTAAACCCTTCCATCTTCGGAGGCATCAATGATCGACAGCAACTTCGCGGCGCCCGCCGCGCAGGGAGACGAAGCATGACTTCGACCGCAACCATCAATTACATCGGCGACGCGATCAGCGCGGCGTCGAATGCCGGCGCGCTGGCACCCCCGTCGCTGGCGGACAATCCAGGGCTGCTGGCGTGGAACCTGTTCGTCATGACCGCGGCTGCGTGCCTTGGGCTGATGATGGCGGGCAAGCAGGCTCGCCGTCTCTGGGCGACGCGTCGCATCGATCACCCGACCGATCCAGTTTCGATCTATCGCATCATGATCCTGCTCGCGGGCTGTGCGGTTGCTAGTCGAGGGTTCGCTGAAGCGGTCAGCCTCTGGTCGTGGAGTTCGGGCGATGCCGACACCGTCGCGCGCGTTGCGCAGCTGAAGCGCTGGCTCGACCCGATTTCGGTCGGTTGCGGCTTCGCCTGGATGGCGCTGCACGTTCTCGCCGAACCTGTGATCGAGTTCCAGCTGCGCAGGCATCCTCTCCCGGTCGACATGTGGTCGCGCTGGCCCGAATTGCGGCGGCCCGTGATGGTCCTCGGCGTCTCCCTCCTGATGGCGGCAGCGGCCGTAGGTTTGCGGTAGTGCGCGAGGGCGCCGTCGCTGCCGCCCCGGGGCTGTCCGTCCCGGTGATTTGGTCGTTCCTCGGCTACTCTTTCCCCGCGGGCTCCATGGTCGTGGGTCTGCTTTTCTGCCTCATGGTTCGCCTGTTCATCACCCTCGACACGCCCGGCCCGAAGCGCTGGCTTCTCGACGGCATCGTGACCGGTATCGCGCTGCTCACCACGGCCGTTTGGATCGCAGAGCATCAGGTTGATCTATTTGCTGCGCTCGGCACTGGCGGCGGCTGCGGGGCGGTCGGTGCGGGTATCATCAGCTTCTTCAAGCGGCGCGGGCAGAGCGCGATCGACGCGCTCGAGGCGGCCTTGCCCGGCAAGCCCGCGGTCCCGCCTGAGATTACTGCCGCCCTGCGTGAGCTCGACAAGCTGAAATAACGGCCCGCCCTGGGTGCGATCCAAGAGCGGGCCGGGCGACACACGTTGGGAGCGCGTCGCGCCCGTCTGACAACACAGCCACGCCGCAATAGTTCAATCTGAATAAAATTGTGACGACAGCGCGAAAGCTGCCGCGCGGCGCCAACTCGACGACTTGAAAAAAATGGCCCGCCCCGTCGAGGGGGGGTAGGCGAGGCGGGCCAGTTCAGGAGTGGCAAGGGGAATACCTGCCACGCTTGAACGTACCGAGTCGCCGCGATCCTGCTTTAACTTGAAGTAACGATATGACGAACGGCATCAGAGCCGGCGTTGCTTGGCCATGTGCCTGCGAATAGCAAGCCTCCAGCTGCAACAAGTAGCGAAACGCCCCGATCGCTCCGTGTGACACTCGTGTGTCGCGATCGGGGCGCCGAGCGAGCGTCAGGCCTGCTCTTCGCGCCCCCCGGCAACACAGACTATTCCAACTTCGGAGAAAGACAATGACGAAGGCATCGATGCCGGCGTGGCTTAGTCATGCCACGTCCCTTATCGGGACTCGCGAAGCTGCAGGCGCGGCGAACAGCGCGACTATCATGGGCTGGGCGAAGAAGCTCGGCACCAAGGTGCTGGGCATGGTCTACAACGCGGACAGTGTGCCGTGGTGCGGGCTGTTCGTCGCCACCTGCCTTGCTGAAGATGGCGTTCCGGCCGCGCCGATCGCGGTGCGCGCGAAAGCATGGGCAACGTGGGGGCTGCCGCTGCCGGCCGACCATCTTGCGCCCGGTTGCGTCCTGGTCTTCGAACGGCCCGGTGGCGGTCACGTCGGCTTCTACGTCGGCGAAGATAAGGCCAGCTACCACGTCCTGGGCGGCAACCAAGGGGACAGGGTCAGCATCATGCGACTGGAAAAGTCGCGGTGCGTCGCTCGGCGCTGGCCGTTCGGCCGTCCGATCATCGGAAAGCCGAAGATGATGACCGCGATCGCGGGCGTCCCCTCATCTTCGAACGAAGCATGACCCGGGCGGCAGGCTTCGCGCTGCTGCGCCGGTTCTGGTGGGCAGTGCCTATGATCGGCCTGCTCGTCGCGCTCCATTTCACCCGAGAGACGCTCGCCGATCGGACAGCGACGCTGAAGAGCGAGCGGAGCGCCTGGACCACGGAGATCGCCAAGGCGGACGCGCTACGCGTCGAAACGGAGAAGCGCTTCGCGACCCAGCAAAGCACGGCACTGACGACCTTCGCGGACCGCCTCGCGAACCGAGAACCCATCATCCTTCGATCCACTGACACCGTGAGGACCTATGCGCAAACTAATGCTGGCCGTGCTGCCTGCCTTCCTGCTGACCGCGTGCGCGGCATCGACGCGCTCGACGCTGAGCTATTCGCCGACGATCCCGACCGTGCCGGTGGAGGCGACCAAGCCGTGCACGGCAACGCCAGTACGCCGGCAGGCGGACGGTAGCGCCAATGCGGCGGATGCCGAGGGATCAATTCGAGATGCCCGAGCCGATCTCACCCTTTGTGACGTGCGCCGCGCCCTAGCCGTCGACGCTTGGCCCCGCTGACCTCCGCTATCCTTGGAAGGAATCAAATGTCCCGTTCTCGATACCCGCGGGTCTTCGGCTCGCCGGCCGCCAAAGCGCAATCTCGTGCCGCGGTTGCGGCAACGCCCACGCCGACCCCCGCCGCATCGCCGACCAACGTCGCATCACAGCCGGAGAATAAGTAATGGCTCGCTCACGTTACCCTCGCGTATTCGGCTCGGCCGCGGCTATGGCAGCGTCTCGCGCGGCTTTCGTCGCTACTGGCGGTGTCGATCTAACGCCCAGCCCAACGCCGACACCCGCTCCTACGCCCGCCAAGGGAGCGCCCGCGACGGTTCAATACGCTGGTGACAATGCGGTGCTGAGCAACTCAACCAGCTTTAGCGGCTGGGGCGGCAATGACGGTTTCTCCCAGATCAGCTGGGTCCGTACGAGCGCCTTCCACGAGATGAAGACGGTTGGCTTCCTGTTGGGTAACGGCCAGCTGAGCCCTGGAGATCCGTACGAACTGACCAGTTACGGCAAGGTGGACTACCGAGCTGGCGCGCTCATCATCAACGGTATCAATGTGCCCGTCGCGCTGACCACCGGCACCACGCAGTTTGGCGACGAAGTCCTGCTACAGACATCGCTTGTCCCGGCGAGCTCGTTCGGACCCTATGTTAGCCTGCCGCCTGCCACGCCCGTCGGCATCGCTATACTGGTAGCGAACGTCAACAACACGCGCGGCTGCTTCTCGACGTACCTGACCGGCCAGAGCAAGCAAAAGCTTGCTGGCACCGAGGACGGCAAGGGGCGCTCGTTCCTCTTTCCGTCCGCTAGCAACGCCGGCTACAGCATCGCCAACGCGAAGGCGTACAGCTCGCTGCCGGTCCCGACGGGTGCGACCGAGGTCAAGATCAACGGCACGTTCTTCATGGGCCTCGTCGGCGAGGCCGTGGCCTGGTCGCAAACGGCAGCCAGCAGCGGCATGATGGTCGCTGACAGCATCGGCGCCAACGGGATCGGCAACTACCTGTACGGTTGGAACACCGATCGCCCGTTCCCCGGCATTCAGACCTATGCTTCCTCGTCGCGCGGCTTCCAATGGCAGGATAACAAAGGCGTCTCGGTGCTTCGTGAGAAACTTGCCGCCTATGCCGACCGCATCGACTTTGAATATGGTGCGAATGATTTCCACGGCGAGCTTGGTGAGGCGAGCCTGAAGGCAAGCCTGACCGCGTGCGTAAACAAGCTGCGACCGAAGGGCCCGCGATTCTTTTATGCCATGCAGGCCCTGCCCCGGGTCAACAACGTGCCTATCCTGTCGGCGAGTGTGACCGGCACTACCTGCACGCTGACCGTACCGGCCGACGTGGTGCAGCGCATGGCAGTCGGGATGACGATGAACGTCAGCACCTACACGACCATCGCCGCCAGCGTGCCATATGCGGTCGACAACGTTGCGATCAGCGCGATCAATATCGCGGGTAACACCGTCAGTTACGACAAGCCGGCGAATACGCCGACTGCACCTTTCACGGTTGGCGGGACGTACGGCAATCCGACGCTCTACAACATCAGCGACAACTTCAAGTCCGACGTGTTTATGTTCCCCGATAGCGCCGACTTCATGCCGGGCGGCGCGCGCCTGTCGTACAATTCGACTGGTCTCGACGGGCTGATCGCTTCAGGCGTTATCGACGGCAAGATCGACACTTCAGCCGTCGTCCATCCGACTCGGCCGACCATGTGGAAGTCTAACTATACGGTCCCGGGGCTGAACGGTGACGGCGTCGTACGCTACATGTGCGGTGATGGCACCCATCCGAACGCCTTCGCCATGGATGCCGCCATGTCGATCGAGCGGTCGAATATCGCGACGCGGCTGGGCGGGTCGTCGCAGGATTTGCCGGAAAACATCGTTCCACCAACGTACACGTCGTCTGGCGCCTATGAAGTAGGTCAGACCCTAACCGGCACGAACGGTAGTTGGTCGCTCAACCCGACGGCCTTCGTTTATACGCATCGCCGCACGAACGATTCGGGCTCGACGTTCACCGACATCGCGGGCTCGACCAGCATCAGCCGCATCTCGTCGGCAGCCGATGCGGGCAACCAGCTACAGTTCGGTGCCAAAGCGGCTGGCGCGACGGATTATGCTTGGTCGGATCTGACGCCTGTGATTGCGGCGTCGGCGAAGCCGCTGCCCGTCTTTGCGACCCCGCCAAGCATCGCGACCGACGGCAGCCCGCAAGCCGGTGAGACCGTCACACTGGTCGGACCCACGGGCACCTTCGACGGCTATGTGCTCAACCTTCGCCGGGAGGGCGTGAACGACACCGCGACGGTTGCGGCCGGGCCTTACGTCCTCAAGTCGACCGACGTTCTGACGACCTTCGAACTGCGCGCTGTAGCTACCCGCGACGGCGTTTCGGCCGCATCGGTCTCGGCGAACATTGGGCCAATCCAGGTCGCGGCAGGCGGCGCAACCGTCGCCTTCGTAGACACGTTCGTAGAGACCGCGAACAAGGCGCTAAACGCCCACGTTCCGGACAGCGGAGGGTCATGGCGCAAGGCTCCCCAGTTCATGCCCGACGGTACGACCTCGCTCTGGGGGGCGTCGGGTACGTACGCCGTGATTAGTGGCACGCAGGAGCTTTCGCTTAGCGGCGTGACGATCCCACATCTGGCAAGCGTCGTGCCCACGAGCGCTAACTTCGACCTCGAAACCGTCTTCATTTGGAAGTCGGCGGTAGTTTCGCGTTGGCGGATGATCTTCGGTCTTCGTGCCGAAGCCACCAGCAAGGAATATTACGCGGTCGAGTACAACTACAGCACGAAGAAGTGGGGGATTACCCGCACCGACGTCGCGGGCACTGCGACGATTCTCGCTACCACCGTCGATACCTTCATCCCGACCGTGGGGCAGGCATATGCCTGGAAGCAGGAGACCCGCGGCGCCACTACTACCTTCTTCGTCGATGGCGTCGCGGTCTGCTCGGTGACCGATGCAGCGTGGTCGCCGGTGGGCCTGCCTGTAGGCCTCTACACCGGCACCAACAACGGGCAGTTCAAAAGCCTTTTTCGGCTTACCAACCGTTGAGGAACCGAAAGTCCGCCTTGGCCTAATTAGTGCGGCGAGGTCGAATTAGCCGCACGATTGGCCTCGATTTTCTTCTGTCGAGCATCGCGATACGCGGCTGCCTTCTGCTTCTTGGCCGCCTTCTGAACACCTTGCTGGGCATGATAAGCGTTGGCTTTCGCCACCCGCCGTTCGCGAGCTTCTGATGCAACGCGCTTTTCTTCGAGGTTGCGGGCCTTCGACGCACGTTGCTGAGCACGTATAGCCTCTACCTTTGTCGCCGCTCCAGCGTTTGCTGGGGCATTTTGCGCAATGGCGGGCGATATTGAAAGCAGCATCGTGGCAGCAATAAGAAGGGTTCGACGCATATAGTTCTCCGCATGTTGAGAGACATTAACGCGGTGCAGACTATGCCGATCCGATGAACACAGCCTGACGACGTTCTCAGTCGTTCGCGGTGTCACCTACACTGACGGAAAGGACGTGGATTACACGGCATTGCGCACCACGATCCCAAGGCGCCACTATAACACCATCCGACCACACAGCAGTCTGGGCTATCGACCTCCGGCGCCAGCCGCGGCGACACCACCATTGCCGGCCTCCGGCTCCGCTTCGCTCCACCTACGCTCGGCAATGGCGGCGGAGACCACAATGCACTAACTAACTGCCCGGACCACCCCGTGGGGGCTACTCACTGGCTACCGGAGATAATTGCCACATACTTGTATCATTTTGAAACGGTCACCCAGAATCTGAATGACTACAGAAGGGCAAGCCGACGCTTACCCTTCTGTAGCATCATTATCGATTTCAATTCGTCGTAAGAGTTATCGAGTAGGAAAATGTGTCGCCGGTTTCCTTAATTGAAAAGCTATATCGTAGCTTTACCCTTTGGCCGCGCGTCAACCCAGACGTAAGCTCAAAACCTACCACTTGCCCCGCTGAGACAACTGCGCCGTTTTTGAGATTCCGAATCGACACAGCAACTGACGACCCCGGGGTTAAGTTCTCCGCCTTAACATCTTGTATCGTAAAGTCACCGCCACCAGCGGCAAGACTAAACTTCCCGATGGTGTAGGGTGTGCAATTTGTTCCTAGGCAAATCAGCGATGTATTTTCAGCAGCGGTGTAGGGTAGTTTTGCCAGCCGGCTTTCATTAGTAAAGCTGTCAGTGGTGTAAAGTGCTAGTATTGGGGAGACTGACGTAACCGCCGTAATGGCTACGGTATCAGGGACGCTGTCGACAACGCCATCATTAACGATCAGCGTGGCAACGTAGGTACCCGCCAAATCGGCAGTAAAGTTGGTAGCTGCCAGCCTCGTCGTTGTTAACGACGCAGTGCTTCCGGCCGGCTTCGACGTCAGATTCCAAGCGTACCTGAGAGGGTTTCCGTTGGCGTCACTGCTACTAATTCCGTCCAGCGCAACAGTAGATTGGGTGACTACGGTCTTATCTTTTCCAGCATTAGCAACAGGCACGGAGTTTGAACTACTCGACGTGATTGTCACGCTATCGACGGCGCTTTGCTCATAGCCATCGTTGACAATAAGCCTTAGAACGTACTTGCCAGCTACATCCGGAGTAAAGGTTGGGTTGGCGATGTTTCTATTAGACAAAGTAGCTTGGCTACCAGTGGGCTGAGAATATAAGAACCACAAATAGATTAGGCCATGCCGATCGGCATCGCTACTGGCGCTACCATCAAGCGTTACTGGAACACCATTACTGACATTTTGATTCGGGCCAGCGTTAGCTACCGGAACGGCGTTGACAACCGTAGCAGTGATAGTGGCATCGGCAGGCGCGCTATCAATCTTCCCATCGTTAACGATCAGAGTGGCGACATACGTCCCGGTAACATCCGCCGTGAAAGTTGGCTTCGCGTCTGTAGAAGACGATAATACCGCACCGCTACCCGTTGGTCGTGACTTAAACGACCATTTGTATGTCAGCGGATCGCCATCGGCATCAACGCTATCGCTAGCGTCTAGGGTTACGAATGCCGTCGTTAATACGTTCTGATTGCGGCCCCGATTAGCCACCGGCGTAGCGTTGATTGGAGCGGGCGCAGGGGCCGGGGTCGGCGTCGGCGTTGGGGCTGTAACTATTGGTATATCTGCGCTGCTAGTACTGTCTCCGCCACCGCATCCTGTGAGCAGGATAGCCAGCGACAAACCGCCGGATAAAACATGGTTTTTTGCTCTTAACATACTTAACGCCCCCCTAATAGAAGCCGCCCTGTATCGGATCGCCTGGAGGTCCGATAGCGCACAAATCCTGTTCCCAGCACGCACCCGGTGCGAGTTCAGCTAATGCTCAAGCGGCCTTGCCAAGCGCATCCGCTTAGCGAGCCGCAATCAAATTAATGACCATCCTCGCCGGCCACAGGCGAGCGGGGGTTCCGTGCCATGGACACGGTAACCGACCGAAGTAAGCTCCGTCACGCAGGACTGACTAGGCGCGCTCCAAGCAAGTTGCGGTCAACGGCGCTCGACCCACTAATCTCGCACCCCCGTCGGCTTCCCGAAGTAAGCCGACAGCGTATCGTGACCGCGCTCGGTGAGGGCACGCGAAACGCCATCGCTCATGAAATTGACGAGGTAGCCGGGCCGGCGGCTCGCTATCCGCCGAAGACCCGTAGCCTTGCGCCGCGTTCCCCTTTCGTTCCACATGAGCGGATGCGGAAGCACGACCGAATCATCGTCGATCTATCGATGCAGATCCTGCGCGAGGCGGTCGCTCGGTCGAAAGCCGAAACCGTCGCGACCACGGAAGTGCGCTTGGCGCTACGCTGCCTCCTACCTTACTGCCGCGAGCGCTGGCCGTTGATTAATTTCTGGCACGGGGCAGCGCGGCCGGATCACTCCCGGTTCGCGAACGTCCACCCTTGTTTCAATGGGATATGGCGACAGCTGAAAGACGCCAGCGCCTACGACGGACCGGCGTTCTAGGCTCGCTGCGTCGTAGTGGTGGAGATTGCTCCCCGCGGGTAAGCCTTGAAGCTATAACCAAGCTTCGACACGTGAGACCTGATCGCGCATTGGGTACGCCCCAGCGTCAACGCTAGCATCGGAGCGCGCGCGCCCTTGCGCAGCATGCGTTTTAGCTTGGCGTCATCCTCGGCGGTCCATATGCGCGGCCCAATCACGTGCCATTCTCCGAAGAGTTCGTGTGGAAGTCGGAAGTTGGTCCTGTCCTGCCGCTGGAACAAGGTGGAACGGTTGGGTTAGTTAGCCGATTGCCCGTTTTTGCCTACAATCGCATCGACAGCAGCCGCAATCCGGCGCCAGTCCTCGACGGCCGCGCGGTGTTCAACCACGTCACCTAGCTGCGAAATGATATAGTCGGCCGCGCCCGCACCGTGCTGCTCGACGATCTCGGCGGCAGTTTGCCAGATCGCGCGTTCGGGTAGGCGCATGGCCTCAGTCACTGCTTGGGAAGTCCTCGGCGAAGCTGATCAGCGCGTCGAGGTCGTCCGCAGTGAGGCCGCTTTCCTCGTCGATCGTCTCGCCGTGGTTCCAGGTCGCACGGAGGGCCTTCAGCCGGGCGACAGCGTCGTTGAGGTCGGGTGCCCGATCAGCCATCGTTAGTCCTTCGCAGTGATCGGCACGGACGCACGACCATAGCGGCGCGCTGCCTCGTCGATGCTCAGCGTTTCGATCTGCCTCTGCTGCCGGGTCGCATACAGATGACGCAGGATCAGCCCGAGGTCATCCTCTGTAAGGTCGTAGCCTTCTTCGATCTCCACGCCTTCGCGGAGCGACTCGACCCAAGCCGCGAGCCGGTTGCACGCGGCGCCCAGGGCGGGGTCCGCGGAGTCGTCAAAAGGAGCCATCTGAGGAGCCTATGCTCACCCGCGCGATTCGGGCAAGGTGACTCCATGGACGAGCTGACTACCTCCATCGTCGGGATCGACTTCCCCCACCCCGACAAGAGCCAGAGCAACAGGCGCATGGAGATCATGCTCTGCGCGCCCGGCGACCCGGTTGAGCTGCGCCCCGAAACCAAGAACGAGCACGACAGCAACGCGATTTCCGTATGGTCCGAGCGCGGGGTGCAGATAGGCTATATCAGCGCCGAGCGGGCGCCGCTGTTCGGGAAGCGGATGCAGGTCGGCGAGGTCGCGGCGGTGTTCCAGGGGCTGGTGCATAGCGGGGCCTATATCCGACTGCGGTTCGGAGGCGGGCTCCGCACCCTGCCCCCAGCACGGGTCGAGCAGCAGCGGGCGCCGCCCGCCCCGCGGTCAATGCGCGCTGGGACGCGACCGGTGTTCGATCCGCACGCGTTTTATCCGGACGAAGAAGGTCCAGAGTTCGGAGCCTAATCAGTACAGCTTCATAGGAAGACCATGGAAACCTAGCGCATGAAGGGAAGGAGCAGCAGCGTCCAGAGGGCGAGACTGACCGGCAGCACCATTACGACCCCCCAGTTCAGCTTCGCGTGATTCATCCGAGGCGAAGAATGCATTTGCGTGGCCATCAGCTCTCTCCTTCTGGCCGGGCTTTGCTCCGGTCCTGTCATTGACTGTCCTATAATGAGACATAACGCCTGTTTTTGCGTCTAATCAACGGGCAGGACACACTTTTTTACAACCGACATGTCCGATTGATGGAACCATTTCAGGGGCGCCCCCCCTCGGCCATGCCGGCTGCTGACTTGGTAGGTGAGCAGCGCTACGTTACTCCCCGCTGGCGCGTTCTATCTGGACAAGGAAGGGCCGGAGTTTGAGGCTTAACGGCTGCCAATTTGAACGCCAAGACGGGTGTGGACGTCACTGTTGCCTACCAAGACCGCCCAGCCATTACCTTCCAGGCGTTCGACCGCAGACCATCCGTCCGGCGAAAGTGCGTTCACCCGAGCAAGTTCAATCCCCGATGCAGCAATGGTACTGATTGCAAAGCCGTCTTGGTTACGGTGAAACAGCGCGAAGTCATCCGGGGCGCCGAAAGCAATGTGTAGGTCGGAGAACTTATCTTGAAACGCGGGCCATTCAGACATTTGCATTTCTTTGATGACGAACATGGGTGGTCCTTCGTGTAGTTCGTCTGCAGTTGAGCGCTTTTCGACTTCTATGTCACGAGGTTTGCCGCTCACTGCGGCGGTGGTCGGACGATCATGCGCGGTCGTCGAACGTAGGGCCGCGCGGCCGCACTATTCTGACATCGCTGAGGCCCACCTGCTGAACGCCGCGACGGCCGCGCAGCTGACCCTTTTTCGCACGGGCTGCCGTTCCGACAAAGGAGCGGCCGCCGAGGTGGAGCGACTGGGGTATGAAACGTGAACTTGTCGGAAAACGCGTTGAAATCAAACAGGTTCCCGCTGACTCTTAATCAGCGGGTCCTTGGTTCGAGCCCAAGTGCGTCCACCATTTTATCTTTGCGAATTAAGAACATGGGTTATCCTGGGCGGCGTCGGTCAGCTAAGGTTTGTCGCTGGGTAACCTCTGGGTAGCAACCTCTCGCGAGCTTTTTTGCGTCCGGGCGGCCCAACGGCGCCCGGAACATTTCGGGTCCGCCGGTGCAGAAGTCGAAGCCAGCGGGCGTTTCCGCCCGCTGGCTGACGTCCTCAGATTTGCGCCAAGCCTCCATCGGTGAACAGCTCGCTGCCCGTCATGAAGCTGCTATCCGGCGATGCGAGGAAAGCCGCCGCCGCCGCAACTTCCGACGGCGCGCCGACATGCCCGATCGGCGTGGTAGACCCCATCTCGATCATCGCGTCGCGACCAACGACCTCAGCCGCCAATTCGGTCAGCGTCGGTCCAGGGGATAGGACGTTGACGCGGATACCCGTGCCGCGCAGATCCTGCGCCCAGCTTCGCGCGAGGTTGCGAACAGCCGCCTTCGACGCGCTGTAGATGCTGAACGCGGGCGTTCCCATCACGCCGGTGGTCGAACCCGTGAGAATGATCGAACCACCCTCGCCCATCAGCTTCAGGCCCTTCTGCACGGTGAAGATCGTGCCCTTCACGTTGATGTCGAAGGTCGCGTCGTAATGCTCCGGCGTGATCTCGGTTAGCGGCACCAGCGCACCGGTCCCGGCATTGGCGAACAGGATATCGAGCGTGCCGCGCTCCTGCTTCACCGTATCGAACAGCCGATCGAGATCCGCGGCATCGGTTACCGATCCCGCCACCGCACGCGCATTGGCGCCGAGCGTGGCCACGGCCGCGTCCAGCTTTTCCGGCCGTCGGCCGAAGATGTAGACGAACGCGCCTTCCTCGATGAAGCGCTTCGCGGACGCCAAGCCAATGCCCGTGCCGCCGCCGGTGATGATCGCGGTCTTGCCTTGTAGTCGGTTCATACATGCCTCCAGTTGTTGGTTGCATGAAACTGGCGCGGGACCTACCTATCGACAAGTATGCACCTTTAGGTAAGTATCTAGAATGTCCACTGAGCTTCGACCCATCGCCGCCGAGCCTGCCCCGGTTGCGCCCGCCTTCACCTGCGGCCTCGACGCGACGCTGAAGATCATTTCCGGCAAATGGAAGCCGCTCGTCCTGTATTTCCTGTTGCGCGGGCCGACGCGCTACGGCGAGCTCAAGCGCGCCGTGCGCGACGTCAGCGACAAGGTGCTGATCCAACAATTGAAGGAGTTGGCAGCCGACGGCGTATTGCGCAGAAACGACTACAAGGAGGTGCCGCCACGCGTCGATTACACGCTGACGCCGCTTGGCCAGAGCCTCGCCCAGGCGCTCGAGCCGTTGTGCACCTGGGGCACCGAGAACATGGCCGAGATGCAGAAGATCTTCGTCGAGCGCGATGACTGGATTCGCCAGAAGCACGCCTAACTGCCGTCGGGCAGACCAGCGAGACGACGTTGCGGATACGTCGCCAAGCCGCGCTGAGCGGCCTGATCTTCCGATCCTAGATCGGGGAGCGTGGCTCGTCTGGCAAATGACATCAACCGGACACATGTTCTGGTGTAAGGTGCACACGTGACGCGATGCGTCGAAGTGGAGATAGCCATGTCGCTCGTCGTAAACGGAAAAGCCTTCGCAGGACCGGTCGATCCGCGGGTGTCGCTGCTGGATCATCTGCGCGAGACGCTGCACCTGACCGGCACTAAGAAGGGCTGTAACCAGGGCGCATGCGGGGCGTGCACCGTGCTGGTCGACGGCGAGCGCATTCTCTCGTGCCTGGCCCTCGCGGTGCAGTATGACGGCCGGCAGATCACGACGATCGAGGGCCTGGCCGAGGCCGGGACGCTGCACCCGTTGCAGACGGCGTTCATCGAGCATGACGGCTTCCAGTGCGGCTATTGCACGCCGGGGCAGATCTGTTCGGCGATCGGCATGGCGGCGGAGGCGCGTCGGGGCGTACCCAGCCATGTCAGCGCCGACCTCGCCGCCGACGTGATCCTGACCCGCGACGAGATCCAGGAGCGGATGAGCGGCAATCTGTGCCGCTGTGGCGCGCATAACGGGATCATCGATGCGATCCGGGCGACCTTCGAGCCGGAGATGGCCGCATGACCCCCTTCAGCTACGCGCGCGCCGATACGGTGGCGGATGCCGTGCATCTCGGCGCGGGGGCGGCCACGGCCTTCCTCGGCGGCGGTACCAACATTGTCGACCTGATGCGCGAGACGGTCGCGCGTCCGGAGCGGCTGGTGGACGTGACCGGCCTGTCCAAAGCGATCACCGCGACGGCGGATGGCGGGCTGCTGATCGGCGCGGCCGCGTCCAATACCGCGGTGGCCGAGCATCACGCGGTGCGGACGCGCTACCCGATGCTGTCGCGCGCCATATTGGCGGGCGCATCGGCACAAATCCGCAACATGGCGACGGTGGGCGGCAATGTGCTGCAGCGCACGCGGTGCACCTATTTCTACGACACCGAAGGGTCGCGCTGCAACAAGCGCGCCCCCGGCACGGGATGCGATGCGCGTGACGGTTTCAACCGCATCCACGCGGTCCTGGGCGCATCCGATTCCTGCGTCGCGACGCACCCGTCCGACATGGGCGTCGCGCTGACCGCGCTGGAGGCGATCGTCCATGTCGAGGGACGCGACGGTACCCGGACGCTGCCGTTCGGCGACCTTCACCGCCTGCCCGGCGACCGGCCTGACCTGGACACGGTGCTAGCGCCGGGCGAGCTGATCACGGCGATCGCGCTGCCGCCCCTCGGGTTCGCGGCGCAGTCGACCTATCGCAAGGTTCGCGATCGGGCGAGCTATGCCTTCGCGCTGATCTCGGTCGGGGCCGCGCTGGAGATGGATGGCGACCGGATCGGCGACGTCCGGATCGCGTTCGGTGGCGTCGCGCACAAGCCGTGGCGCGCGATCAAGGCGGAGGCCGCCTTGCGCGGCGGCCCCGCTACCGACGCCGCCTTCCGTGCGGCAGCGGCCGCGGAATTCGCGGACGCCCGCCCGCTGCGCGACAATGTGTTCAAGCCCGCGCTGGCGGCACGAACATTGGCCGCGGTGCTGGCCGACCTCGCACAGGGACATGTGGCATGAGCATCCTCGACACCGCGAAGCAGACGGCGCAGGGCCTGGCCCAGGGCGCGATGCAGAAGCTCGTGCCGCTCGCGCCCGACAGCTCGATCCCCGGCGGTCGCCCCGATCCCCTGATCGCGCACAAGCACGGGCTGATCGGTACGCCTGTGTCGCGGCGCGACGGCGCGCTCAAGGTGATCGGCGAAGCCGCCTTCGCCGCGGAATTCCGGTTCGAGCGCATGACCTATGCGGCGCTCGCCTACGCGACGATCCCGCGCGGACGGATCAGCGCGATCGACAGTGCGGCGGCCGAGGCCGCGGCGGGCGTCGTGCTGGTGATGACGCACCGGAACGCGCCGCGGATGAACACGCCGGGCGTGTTCGGCTCCTCGCCCACCGCGGTCGGGCCCGCCGACCTGCCGATCCTTCAGGATGACCGCATCCACTGGAACGGCCAGCCGATCGCCTGCGTCCTGGCCGAGACGCAGGAACAGGCCGATCACGCTGTGTCGCTGCTCCGCTTCACCTATGCGGAGGAGCCGTCGACCACGAGCCTGGCGGATGCGAAGGCGAACGGCATCGAACAGGGCCTGTTCATGGGCCAGAAGCTGCTGAACGAGATCGGCGATGCCGAAACGGCGCTCGCGGCGGCGCCTCATGTGGTCGATCAGACCTATCGTACGCCGCGCCACAACCATAATCCGATCGAACCGCATGCCGCGACGATCGCGTGGGTCGACGGCGAGCTGGTGATCCACGACGCGAGCCAGATGGTCACCGCGCAGGCGCAGACGATCGGCGAGGTCTTCGATCTCCAACCCGGTCAGGTCCGTCTGACCTCGCCCTATGTGGGTGGCGGCTTCGGCTGCAAGGGCCTGTGGGACCATCAGATCATCGGTGCCGCCGCCGCGAAGCTGGCGGAGCGACCGGTGCGCATCGCACTGTCGCGCGAAGGGGTGTACCGCGTCGTCGGCGGACGAACCCTGACCGAGCAGCGCGTCGCGATCGGCGCCACCGCGGATGGCCGGTTCGATGCGCTGATCCATACCGGCCTGTCGGTCATGACCCCGCACAACAACATGCCCGAGCCGGTCATCCTCGGCACCCGCGCGGCCTATGCCTGCCCCAACATCACGCTGCAGGTGGAGGTGGCGAAGATGAACATGCTCGCCAACACCTTCATGCGCGCGCCGGGCGAGGCGGTCGGCACCTTCGCGCTGGAATGCGCGATCGACGAACTCGCGACCGACCTGGGGATCGACCCGGTCGAGCTGCGGATCCGCAACGAGCCGGACAAGGACCCGACATCGGGCCTGCCCTTCTCCTCGCGACATATCGTCGAGGCTTGGCGCAACGGCGCCGATCGCTTCGGCTGGTCCGATCGCAGCGCCACCCCCGGCGCACGCCAAGACGGCGAGTGGCAGGTCGGCATGGGCTGTGCGACCGGCACCTATCCCTATTACCGGATGCCAGGCGCACAGGCGCGCATCACGCTCAGCCGCGACGGTGACGCGGTCCGCGCCAAGATCGAAGTCGCGGCCGCCGAAATGGGGATGGGCACCGCGACCACCACCGCCATCGTCGGCGCAGAGCGTCTCGCACTGCCGATGGACCAGATCGAGGTCGGCTACGGCGATTCATCGATCCCCGGCGCGATCATGGCGGGCGGATCGCAGCAGACGGCGGCGATCGGCGCCGCCGTCATCGCCGCGCACAATGCGCTGGTGGCAGATCTGCTCAAGCTCGCCGGCAATGATTCCCCGCTTGCCGGCCTGTCGGCGGACGAGGTGGGCAGCGAGGACGGCGGGCTGGCGAAGCTCGACGATCCAACCCGCCGGGAAAGCTACGCGTCGATCCTGTCGCGGGCCCAGCGCGACACCGTCACGGTGACAGAGGCGGCCTCCCCGCCGCTCGAGCTGATGCACTGGTCGATGCACTCGCACAGCGCGATCTTCTGCGAGGTTCGCGTCAACGCGGTGACCGGCGAAACCCGGGTCAGCCGCATCCTCGGCTCGTTCGATTGCGGCCGCATCCTCAACCCCAAGACGGCCCGGAGCCAGTTCCGCGGCGGGATCATCATGGGCCTGGGCATGGCGCTGATGGAAGAGACGCAGTTCGACGAGCGCAACGGCCGCATCATGAACCCTAGTCTGGCCGAATATCATATGCCGGTGCACCTCGACGTGCCCGAGATCGATGTCGTGTGGACCGACATCGCGGATCCCCACACGCCGATGGGCGCGCATGGGATCGGCGAGATCGGCATCACCGGCGTGGCGGCGGCCGTCGCCAATGCGGTCTACAACGCCACCGGCAAGCGGGTTCGCGATCTGCCGATCACGCTCGACAAGCTGATGTAGCCCGATTGAATTGCGGCATACGGGCGCCGTGACGCGGGTGCGGTCGTTCGCCCCTGTTTTCAGCACGCCAAGTTCGGTCGTCCATTCATGTCGGCGCCGAGCATCGTCTGGAAGTTCCGTGGGTTGCACGCTCACAATGCGATCTTGGAACCCGCCAGCACGCCTTCCATGCGCGCGTCCACTTCCCGCTTCGTCTCCCTCTAGGATGGCAAGGTATCGAGCAGCCGCTGCTGCCACGCCGCAAGGTTCGGATATTCGGCGAACGGCACCTTGGTGCGCGCCGATTGCGAAAACGGCGCCGCAATGTCGATGTCGGCCAAGGTCAGATGATCACCGACGATGAACTGCCGATCGGCCAAATGCGCGTCCAATACCTTGGCGACGGCGCGGATATTGGAGATTGCCAGTTCGACGATGCTGGGATTCTCTGGCTTGTCCATCAGCCGGTTGGCGACACGCTGGTTGAAAAGAGTGGTCGCGAAGATGCGCCACTGCTCGCCCGACCAGAACATCCACTGCAAGATCTGATGACGTTCGGCTTGGCTGATGCCGCCGCCCACGCGATAGCGGGAAATATCGGAGCAACCTGACGGCGCGATCACAGGGTCGGCGCCGATGACAGGCGTCGTCCACAAGGGGTGCCCCGTGAAACGCTATGCCTTCCTCCTCCCGCTCGCGCTCGCCGCGCCTGCGATCGCCCAACAATGGCCCGACGGGCCGCCGCCACCCGCCGAGTTCATCGCAGCGCGCGAGCATGAACGTGACGATCTGGCGCTCGTTCTCGGGCTCAGCCCGCAGCAACGCCCGGCGCTTGCAAGCTTCCTCGCAGCGGAGGCGCCGCCCGAACAGCCGATGACCCGCCCCGATCCGACGCAAGGTTTCGAACAGCGGCTGGCGGACCGCGAACAACATCTGCACGCGCGCGAGGCGGACGAGGGCAAGCGCATCGCGGCGGCCCGCACATTCTATGCCGCGCTCGACAGCCGGCAGCGGCTGGTGTTCGAGGCGGTGATGCGGCTGCGTGGCCGACTAGGCGGCCCGCGTCCGCATGGGCCGCCCCCCGGCCACGGTCCGGATCAAGACTGAAACCCGCGGCGCGGCGTGATTGCACCACGCCGCGCTACGCCTGGGCGTCAAGCCGCGACGACCTCGGGCAGGAAGACATAGCCGTTGCCGCGCACCGTCCGGATCAGCTCGGCGCGGTCATAGTCGAGCAGCTTACGGCGTAGCCGGCTGATGTTGACGTCGATCGTCCGGCCCCGCGACGTGCTCTCCTCGCGCCCGGAATGCTCGATCATCGCTTCGCGCGAGTGGATCGTCTGCGGCTGGCTGACAAAGGCGCTGAGCAACCTGAACTCGCCGTCGGTCAGCCGAACCATCGCACCGTCGGGCGCATGCAGCACGCGCATGCGGACGTTGAGCGTCCAGCCGGCGAACGCATAGGTTTCGACCTGCATCGGCACTGTGGGCGCGGCCGCGGCCACCTCGCCGGCGCCGAGCCCCCCGCCCCGCCGCCGCAGTACCGAGCGGATCCGCGCGAGGATTTCGCGCGGGCTCGACGGCTTGGTCACATAATCGTCGGCGCCCAGCTCGAGCGCGACGACCCGGTCGACCTCGCCCGCCAGCGCGGAGAACATGATCACGCCGGGTGCGTCCCCCGTCTGCGGCAGCGAGCGCAGGACCGACAGGCCGTCCTCGCCGGGCATCATCATGTCGAGCACGATCAGGTCGCACGGCCTCTGCCTGAGCCGTGCCCGCAGCGCCGCGCCGCTGTCGACCGCTTCCGCGCGCAGGCCGTGATCGACGAGGAACTCGGTGAGCAGTTCGCGCAAGCTCGGATCATCGTCGACGATGATGATCCTTGCGCTTTCGGCGGCGACCGGATCGCCACGGTAACGGGGCGTGACGGGTTCGGACGCGCTGGTCTGGTTACTGATCATGTCCGGGTCATGCACCGCGTGTCTTTCCGTAATATGTCCGGACATCGCCATGCAGGGCGGGCCACGCAGGACGGGCCAGGGAGCGCGGAAACCCGATGCCGTCGTACGATCCCGAAACATCGCGCACACATTGCTGTGATAGGACAGCCCAATGAACAGCCCGATTCCCGATGTGACCGGCACGACCCTGCTCGTCGTCGACGACGACCATGCGATCCGCAGCCTGCTGGCCGAAAGCCTCGGCATGCATGGCTACCACGTCCGGACCGCCGCGAGCGCGCAGGAAATGGACACGGTGCTGGCGCACCATCCGGTGTCGTTGATCCTGCTCGACGTGATGATGCCCGGCGAGGATGGGCTCGCCGCGTGCCGGCGCCTCAGCACCAAGAGCGGTCCGCCGGTGGTGATGCTCAGCGCGCTCGGCGACGAACCCGATCGCATCTTGGGACTCGAAATCGGCGCGAGCCATTATCTGTCCAAACCCTGCAGCCCGCGCGAGATCCTCGCGACGGTCCGCGCCGCGCTGCGCGAACGCCGCGGGCCTGGCGAGCGCGAGGCGCAGGTCTTCGCGTTTCTCGACTGGCGCGTCGATTTCAGCGCGCATGAGCTGCTCGATGGCGACGGCACCCTGATCGACCTGACCGACGGCGAGTTCGCGGTGCTGCGCGCCTTTGTCGAGCGGCCGCGTCGCGTCCTCGCGCGCGACGCGCTGCTCGAAGCCGCGCGCGGCCCTGATACCGACGCGTTCGACCGCGCGATCGACGTCCAGGTCAGCCGGCTTCGGCGCAAGCTGCGGTCGCGCGGCGACGAGATCATCCGCACGATCCGCAACGAAGGCTATTTCTTCGTACCACGCGTGGTCCGCACGTGATCCGGGCACGCTCCTGGCCACTGTTCCTGCGCATCTTCGCGCTGATGCTGCTGACCGTGGTGCTGGTCCAGCTGCTCAATTTCGCAGCGGTGGTGCTGATGCCGCCGCCGACGCCGGCGATCTATTCCACCAACCGCATCGCCACCGTGCTGCGATCGGGCACCGACCCGACCGGTCTGCTCGTCGTGACGCTGTCGCACGAAGCGCCACGCGCCGCGGACGATCCGCGCGACCACCGGCTGGCCAAGATGATCGCCGCCGATCTGGCCGTACCCGCGACCACGGTGACGGTCGAAGGACGTCGCTATGGTCCGCCACGGACGGTCGGCGCGTTCCGCCCGCCGATGCCGATGCCCATGCCGATGCCCGGACCGCAAAAGTCGTTCGCGCTCGACAACGGGCTGTTCGGGTCGTTCTCGGTTGCACTGAAGGTCGCACCAGGCACGTGGCGCGTGGTGCGACCGGCGGGCGGCATAACCGGCCCGTGGCGGTTGCGGATCATCCTGTGGTTTCTGGTCGCGATCGCGGTGGCGGCGCCGATCGCCTGGGCGCTCGCGCGGCACGTGGCCAAGCCGATCGGGGTGTTCGCCGCCGCCGCCGACCGGCTCGGGCGCGATCCGCGTGCCGAACCCGTGCCGGTGCGCGGCCCCCCCGAGATCGCCGAGGCGGCCAACGCGTTCAACGTCATGCAGGGCCGGCTCAACCGCTATGTCGAGGATCGCACGACGCTGATCGCGGCGGTCGCCCACGATCTCCGGACGCCGCTGATGCGCCTCTCGCTGCGGCTCGAAAAGGCGCCCGATGCGATCCGAGTCGCGAGCGAGGAGGACATCCAGGAGATGAGCCACCGGATCGGCGCGGCGATGGCGTTCGTCCGCGACATGACGCGCCATGCGAGCCGTCAGCGCCTCGACCTGCGCTCGCTCGCCGAAAGCATCACCGACGATTTCGCCGACCGCGGCGCGCAGGTGACCCTGGCGCCGGGCACGCCACTGACGATGGAAGGCGACGGCCCCGCGCTGAAGGCGGTGCTCGCCAATCTGGTCGACAATGCGATCAAATATGCCGGCAACGCCGCGGTACGCTTGTCGCGCGCCGACGGCTTCGTGATCATCGAAGTCGCGGACGACGGCCCCGGTCTGGACCAATCCGACCTCGACAAGGCGTTCGAGCCCTTCTTCCGCGCCGAGCGATCGCGCAACCGCGACACCGGCGGCATCGGCCTGGGCCTCGCCAGCGTCCGCGCCGTCGCGCGCGCCCATGGCGGCGACGCCGAAATCGAGAACCGGCCGGAGGGCGGGCTGCTCGCCCGCGTCACCCTCCCCGGCTGATGACCTAACCCAGCATTCCCGACACGATCCACCGTCGGCTGTGCGCGGACTTGATGAGCGCCGCGCCGCAGCACCGGCACGCCGACCGCTGGATCACCTGCCCCGCCACATCCCGATGCCGCGACCGCGGCAGATGCCGCCCCAACGCGCAATCGATCGTTCGTGCTGTCGGCATCCGGCGCTCCCCTGCTTGGTCGCAGGAGGCTTGGCAGGCGAAGTTGTCCGCCGTGTTTCCGAACGCGAAACCCCCGCCGGCGATGATCGACGATGGACGAAGACGTGCCTTGCCCGTTTGCGGCGCCCCTCCCCAAAAGCGGAAGGGCAAGGAGGGTGGATTGCAGACGGTCCGCTTTCGGGCCAAGCCACGCAAAATTAAGCAGGATCAAGGGCAGGGGATGTTCATCCGTTTGAGAGATGCCCTTCTGTGGGCAAGCGCGATTAGCCTCTATCGTCAGAAGCGCTTTGATAAGGCTATCGTCCGACTAAGCAATATGTCGAAAGGTAGCAGGAATTACTTTGAATATAATGCATTGTTTGCTACAGTAAGCCTCATACTTGGACGCAGAGATGAAGCGCAGCGCCTATTCGTCGTTGCCCTTCAAAATAGTAAGCCCCGAAATCCATCGCATGGAGAATACATCGAAATCTATTGTCAATACTACTTGAACTCGATCAACGGCAACGAGGGGGCTAAGGTCATATCTTTGGAGAAGGCGTTGCGCACGCGTGCGCCGTCGCTAATCCGTGGGTGGCTTCCCCTCTCTTAATACAAGTTTGATCGGCTGGTTTCAGGTTCTTCTTGCGGCGTCGGCAACGACCACTTCTGGGCGCTAGCGGCCATCCTCACGCTTCAAGTCGGCCAGCAGGCCAACAAGCTGCTGCCTCCGTGAGGGTGCGTAATCAGGGTACTTTTCGCGAATGTCGTCGTCGTCAGCCCAATAGCTCAGCCCATGCCATGCTCTACGTTCAGCACCTCGCAACCCGGCAGGATCCGCGATCGCGGCGTCAAGGTCGCCGTTCGTCACGTCGCTGCCAACGATAACGCGCTGAAGGCAGTCGATTAGGAACGTGCGAGCATCGGTCATGTCCAGCAACGTGCCTCAACGCCGACGGCCCGGCAATCTCCGCTATCGGGATCAGGAAACAACCCAGCTAGGCCCGGGTATGGGCGTTAGCCGTAACTTCACGCTGTCCTACACGCACGCGTTGCGCCAAGCCGGTGCCATGGCCCACCGCATGCCCCCTTCCCTGCCCGACCCATCGCCCCCGCAGCGTCGGCTGGGGACGCAATCGGGGGGGGGGGCGCAGCGTGAAGTTCCTCAACTTCCGATTTACCCCCTGCCGCGACCCGGGGCGTGCGACGACGTGCCGCCGACCCCGCGCCGCGGACACGCGGAGAGCTGCGGGGTGGACCCCGCCGCTCTCGGCCTCAGAACTTGACGCTCGTGCTCATGAAGAACGCGCGGCCGTACGGGTCGTAGGTCGACGGATAGGTGTTCGCCTGCTCCTGGTTGTCGCCCAGGATTGGCGGCCTCTTGTCGAACAGGTTGTTGACGCCGAACGACCAGGTGAAGCCCGGCTTCACCTCGAACGCCGCGGTCAGATCGAAGTAATTGTACGCCTTGATCTTTTCGACCGCATAGGTGGTCGTGCTGTCGTCGTCGTTCACCGCCGACAGGTGGCGATACAGCACCGACACCGTCATCGGCCCGGTCGCATAGGTCGCGCGGCCCGACAGCCGCCACTTCGAATACGGATTGCCGCAGGTCACGCCGAACTTGCCCGCGCAGTTGAGCGTCAGGTCGGGGATCGCCGCCACCGGGTTATAGTCGAACGCGATCAGCCGCGTGCCGCTGAAGCGCAGGTCGAGCCGGCTGGTGTCGTTGCCGAACGCGCCGAAGCCGAGTGCGGTGGTGTAGCGCGCCTCGAAGTCGACCCCGCGGGTCTTGACGCCGCCGGTGTTGGACAGCGCGTTCTCCGCATCGGTGATCGCATAGCTGTTGGCGTCGCGCGGCAGCGACGAGCAATAGCTGGTGTTGTACGGCGTGTAGTTGTTGGTCGCATCGCCGAAGCACGCGCGGATCAGGTTCGCGGTACCCGCGGTCGAGATATAGTTGGCGATGCTGATCTTGTAGTAATCCGCGGTGAACGAGAAGCCGCGCAGGAAGCTCGGCTGCAGCACGATGCCCGCCGTATAGGTGTCGGACGTCTCCTCGCGCAGGTTCGGGTTGCCGCCGTTGATCGTCTGGATCTGCGTGCTGCCGCCGTCATAGGCGGTGCCGAGCAGCGCCGCGGGTACCCCCGACGCGAGGCAGCTGGCGTTGAGGTTGGTGTTGGTGACGGCCACTGCGGTCGTGCACGGATCGGTCGCGGTCGGGAAATCCTGCGACGCCCCGCTGTACAGGTCGTTGACCGTCGGTGCCCGCACCGCGCGCGAATATTGCCCGCGGAAGCTGAAGTCGCGGATCGGCGACCAGACCGCGCCGCCCGAATAGGTGTTCACCGACTTCGCCGCGGTCGAATAATAGCTGTAGCGATACGCGCCGTTCAGTTCGAGCCGGTGGAAGAACGGCTTGTCCGCCAGCAACGGCACAGCGACCTCGGTATAAGCCTCCTTAACGTCATATCCGCCGCCGAGCCCTTCGCCGCCGTTGAAGCCGACGACGTCGCCGCTGCTCAGCGCGAAGTCCGGATTATAGCTGCCGTGTTCCTTGCGATATTCAGTACCGAACACGATCCCGACGGGTCCTGCACCCAGATCGAACAGGCTCCTGTTCGAGATCGACGCGCTCGCGACCTGTTCGCTGATCGTGCTGGTGTTCTGCGTCGGGATCGAGATGAACGACGCGGCCGCATCGCTGATGTTGCCCGCGCCGAAAATGTTCAACGGCACGCAGCCGTTGCTGGTGTCCGAGCAGACCAGGTTGCCGCTGGCATCATAGGTGGTCCTGAGCGCCTGCAGCACGCGGCTGCGCGAGACGTTGCCGGTCTGTGTCTCGACCGACCGTGTCTTTGAATAGCTGTAATAGGCGTCGTAGTTCCAGCCGCCGCCGATATCGCCATTGGCGCCGAGCAACGCGCGATAGGCGGTATTGTCGGTACTGGAGATGCGTGCGCCGACCTCGGTCAGGCGGCGATAGATGGTCGAGGTGACGTAGCCGTCGCCGTCGGTGTCGAGGCCGCCGAGCAGCGCGCGCGAGCTGGGCGACAGGAACGAGGAATCAGCGTCGAGCTGTACCGATCCGGTGAACGGCGTCGGCGCGAGCTGGTTCTTGACGCGGTTGTTGATCAGCTGCCCCTCGGCATAGACGTTGAACGCGCTGCTCACCTCGTAGTTGGTCTGCGCGCTCATCAAGAAACGCTTCTGCGGGACCTGCAGGTAATTGGAGGGCGCATAGTTGTAGGCGTCGGTCGCCGAACTGTACGGCGTGTAGCTGCCGTCGGTCTCGAACTTGCGATTGACGCCACCGATCGCGAAGCGCGTGCCCTCGATCGATCCCGATCCGCCCGCGATCAGCCCGCCCGCCCCGTCGTCGACCAGCGCCTGGCGCGAATAGTCGCGGCTGCCCTGCAGGATGCCGTCGCGCTTGGTATAGTCGAAATAGAGCGTCGCATTGCCGCGACCGTCGGCGAAATTGCCGCCGAGCAGGATGTTGCTGTTGAACGTCCCGCCGTCGCCCTGCTCGTTGATGCGATAATTGGCATTGACCTGAACGCCGGTGAAATCCTTCTTCATCACGAAATTGACGACACCCGCAACCGCATCGGACCCGTACACCGCGGACCGGCCACCGGTGACGATATCGACGCGCTCGATCAGCCCGGCCGGAATGGTGTTGAGATCGACGATCTGGCTCGAATCATAGGCGACGTACCGACGGCCATTGACCAGCACGAGCGTCCGCGTCGAACCCAACCCGCGCAAATCCGCGGTCGCCACGCCGCCGCCCGGGTTGTTGGATGCGCTGGTGACGCTGGGGACGAGCTGCGGCAGGTCCTTGACGATATTCTCGACGTTGACCTGGCCCGACAGCGCGATCTCCTGCGAGCTCACCACCGAGATCGGCGACGCCTGATCGAGCTGCAGCCCGCCGAGGCGCGATCCCGTGACCACGATCGCGTCGTCTGCAGCGGGGGCCGCCTGATCCTGCGCGCCGACCGGCGTCGGATCGGTCTGCGCGAGCGCCGGCGCAGCCACGCCGAGCAAAAGCGTAGACGCCAAAAGACGCGTTCGAAAATCGAGATGCATGCGCTTACTCCCTGAGCCACAACCGTCAGTATTGCGGTCGATGAATGCGATACGGATCGGGTCCGTCGCTCAGGTCTGCAGTCGAGCCGGGCGTTCGACAATCGTTAATACGTCATGGAAATGTCATCATCTAACCCTGTTGTATAGTCGACACTCTTTGATACCGATTATATCCCAACGGTGACTTTCACGCGCTAAAAGGAAGCGGCGCTGTATCACCCGAACGCGACCCGCAGCGTCTTCGGGCGGATCGCGCCGGCCGGCGGCACGAATGGCGAGACGAGCGTGCCGCGCGAACGCGGCTGGAGCCCGAACGCGATGGTCCAGCGCTGGCGGATGGCGGAGTAGCCGCTCCCGTCGCTCATTGGAACGTCGCCCCCGCCGCGAGCGCCTTGGTCGGGCTGAGCCCCTGCTGTTCGAGGAACTGGTTGAGACCCGCCACCAGGTCCTGCGCCGCCGCACTGGTGAGGACGATACGGCCGACGACGACCCGGTCCACCGACGGTGGCTGGCGCGCATGATCGCACCGCGCGCTTTCGAGCGTCAGCACGATCACGCCGTTGAGGTTCGCCAGTCCCGCAAAGCCGGTCGCGAAGATCTCCGGCGCGAACGGGTTGTCGATCAGCGCGGGCAAGGCTGGTGCAGGATCGGGTTCGGACGCTGGAACGCCCTTGATGGCGACACGCATATGCTACTCCTTCACGCAGGTGCGCACGGCAGGGTGGTGCGCGGCATCCTCCCTGATCGCGCCGAATGTCCGGGACATTTCCCCCGATCCACTGCGCAGACACATCGAAGCTCCGCCCGCCGCCGTGTGTCCGCACTGCCATGCGACGGACATACGGGAACATTCCAGGGAAACATCGCGCCGCGAAGGGCCTCCGCTCACCCCGGAGACGCAGGCATGACATTCGACTTCAGCGCTGGACCCATGGCGCTCGCCATGATCGGCCTCGCCGCCCCGGCACAGGCCGCGCCGCCGACGACGGGCACCGAGGCCGCAGCGCGCGTCATCAAGACCCTGCGCGTCGAAGGCGCACAGCGGATCGAGCCCGAAACGGCGCTCAGCTACACCAAGCTACGCGTTGGCATCGCTTATACGACAGAGACGCTCGACCAGGCGCTGAAGGACCTACAGGCCAGCGATCTGTTCACGGATTATGCGATTTCGGGTGTGGCGGACGGCAACATCGTGCTGCGCGTCCGCGAGAATCCGATCATCAACCGCGTGATCCTGGAGGGCAACAAGGCGCTGAAAGTCGACAAGATCACGAAAGAGATCAAGCTCGCCCCGCGCCAGATCTTCACGCGCACCGCGGTGCGTCAGGATATCGCCCGGATCATCGAACTGTATCGCCGCCAGGGGCGTTTCGCCGCGGCGGTCGATCCCAAGATGGTCACCCTCGACCAGAACCGCGTCGACGTGGTGTTCGAGATCAACGAGGGGCCGAAGTCAAAGGTCCGCCAGATCAACATCATCGGCAACACGGTGTTCTCCGCCGACGCAATTCGCGGGCAGATGGCGACCAAACAGGCGCGCGCGTTCCGATTGCTGTCGTCGGCAACCAGCTATGATCAGGATCGGCTGAGCTACGACCAGCAGAAGCTGCGCCAATTCTACCTGACGCAGGGCTACGCCGATTTCCGCGTGACCTCTGCGGTCGCCGAACTCACGCCGGACAAGCGCGACTTCATTATCACCTATGTCGTCGAGGAGGGGAAACGCTACAAGTTCGGCGACGTCACGGTGGACAGCCAAATCCGCGAGTTCGACAACACCAAGCTCGCCGCGACCCTGCCGCTCAAGAAGGGCGACTGGTACAACGCCAAGCTAGTCGAGGACTCGGTCGACTCGCTGAGCCAGACCGCGGGGCTGTTCGGCTACGCCTTCACCGAGGTGAACCCGGAATTCCAGAAAGACGCCGATACCCTGACGATGGGGATCAACTTTAACATCGCCGAAGCCAAGCGCACCTTTGTCGAGCGCATCGAGATCAACGGCAACACGCAGACCCAAGACAAGGTCGTCCGCCGCGAATTCCGCGTCGCGGAGGGTGACGCGTTCAACAGCTTCCAGGTCAAGCGCTCGCAAGATCGGATCAACAGCCTCGGCTATTTCCAGGACAAGATGGAGATCAAGCAGACCCCCGGATCGGCGCCCGACCGCGTCGTTCTCGACCTGCCGCTGCAGGAGAAGTCCTCAGGCGAGCTCCAGCTGTCCGCGGGCTATTCGAGCCTGGAGAAAATGATCCTCTCGGCCAACATCACGCAGCGCAATTTCCGCGGGATGGGTCAGGAGCTGCGCGCCGGGATCAATTATTCGAGCTATTCCAAGTCGGTCAATCTTGGCTTTACCGAGCCCTATCTGTTCGACAAGAACATCGCCCTCGGCGGCGACATCTTCCGCCGCGACTATAGCTCGTACAGCAGCACCGGCGACACCGACAGCAACACTTACGAACAAATCTCGACCGGCTTCCAGCTGCGCGCGGCGGTCCCCCTCAACGAATATTGGTCGGCGACCACGCGCTATGGCTTGTCCTATGACCAGGTGACGCTCGACCCCGACACCTATTACACCAACGGCACCTGCGACGCGGCGCTGGCGGGCCAGTATCTGTGCGACGCGGTCGGCAACCGCTGGACGTCGTCGATCGGCTATTCGCTGGTCTATGACAGCACCAACAGCCGGTTACGACCGACCAAGGGCAGCAAATTTTCGCTGAGCCAGGATTTCGCGGGGCTCGGCGGCGACACCAAATATCTGCGCACCACCGCCAACGCGTCCAAATATTTCGATCTCGGATCGAACTTCATCGCGACCGCGCATGCCGAAGGCGGTTACATCAAGGGCCTCGGTCAGGACGTGCGGCTGACCGATCGCTTCTATCTGGGTGACCCCCAAATGCGTGGATTCGATATCCGCGGCGTGGGCCCCCGTGTCACGCGGACCTATTACGACACCTCTACGATCCCCGCGACGCTGTCAGCCGACAGCAGCAGCAACACCCAGACCGCGCTCGGCGGCACCGCCTATTACCAGGCGCGGCTGGAGCTCGAACTGCCGATGGGGTCGGGCGCGCGCGAGTTGGGATTGAAGCCTTCGATCTATATGGACGTCGGTGCGGTGTTCGGCGGCACGTCGCCGACGCTGACCGACACCTGCGCCACGGCGATCGCGGCGGGTACGGCGTGCGTCGCGGGCACCCGGCAATACACCAACAGCGCGGGCGAATTGCTGTACCTGGACAGCACCGGCGCCAGCACGACCGTCAATACCGGCACTGCCTACACCTATTCCCTCGGGACATACCGCGAGACCTATTCGGGCAATTCGCCAAGCCCGCGCCTGTCGGTCGGCATCGGGGTCAACTGGACCTCGCCGTTCGGCCCGCTGCGGCTCGACCTGGCGAAGGCGCTACTGAAGGAACCTGGCGACGACAGCAAACTGATTACCTTTAACATCGGCACGCAGTTCTGATCGCGTCACTGATACAAAGCCGGACATATCGCAGACATGGCCCACGTCCACCGGCCCCACCCGAGCGGCGTGCAGGACGCCGCGTTATTCGGGGCAAGTTACATGGGCATAGTATCGTTCAAGCGGGCGCTTTGGGGCTGCTCCTTGTGCATCGTGGCGTCGCCGGCGTCCGCGCAATCGACCAGCACGCGCGACTTTGACGAGATCGTGATTACCGGCAAGACCGCCGACGCCGGGGTGGGCGGGGTGGTGTTGCCGGCCACGTCCAAGGCCAAGGTCGCGCTCGACGCCACCTTCATCCAGCACGAGACGCCGGGCCAGTCGATCAACGACACGATCAACATGCTGCCGGGCGTCAGCTTCCAGAACAACGATCCCTATGGCTCGGCCGGCGGCACGCTCAGCATCCGCGGTTTCGACGGCAGCCGCGTGTCGCAGATGTGGGACGGCTTCCCGCTCAACGACACCGGTAACTACGCCATCTATTCGAACCAGCAGCTCGATCCCGAACTGATCGGCCAGGTCACCGTCAGCCTGGGCTCGACCGACGTCGACAGCCCCAGCGCGTCGGCCACCGGATCGACGGTCAACTACACCACCCGCATCCCGTCCGAGGATTTCCATGTCAACGTCGCGGGTTCGGCCGGCGACTATGATTTCATGCGCGTCTTCGGCGTCGTCGACACCGGCGTGTTCACCAAGTTCGGCACGCGCGCGTTCATATCGGCGAGCAAGTCGACCAACGACGTCGTCTTCACCGACGCCGGCAAGATCGACAAGACGCAGATCAATGCCAAAATCTATCAGCCGATCGGCAGCAACGGCGACTTCATCTCGCTCGCCGGCCATTACAACCGCAACATCAACAACTTCTTCGGCTCGGTTCCGCTCAGCAACACCGGCGTCAACGTCGGCACGGGCTCGGGCAACCGCTTCCCGCAGACCAAGGACGAGCGCTTCTACGATGTCGGCAACTGCGTCAGCAGCGCCGGCGTGGCGTGCGGCCTGACCGCCTATGACTATCGCTACAACCCGTCCAAGACCGCGAACCTGCGGCTCAATTCGCGCTTCACGCTTTCCGACAAGCTGACCGCGACGGTCGACGCGGCCTATTCCCATACGCTGGCCAATGGCGGCGGCACCGCGACTGCACAGGAGGGCTCGACCACGATCGGCGGGCAGTCGGTCGCCGGCTATGTCGGCAGCACGCCCTATTTCGGTGGCGTCGACCTCAACGGTGACGGCGACACCCGCGACGCGGTCATCGTCAGCGCGCCGAGCACGACCGAGACCAACCGCTATCTCCTCAACCTCGGCCTGCGCTACGACTTCAGCGATACGCAGACCGTTCGGGTCGGCTACAGCCTCGATTACGGCCGCCATCGCCAAACCGGCGAGCTGACCACGATCAACGCCAATGGCCTGGCGACGACACCGTTCCCCAGCACCGACGCGCTGCTCGATGCCACCGGCACGGCGCTGCAGAAGCGCGACCGCTTCTCCAAGGCGATCCTCAACCAGGGGTTCGGCGAATATCGCGGGCGCTTCTTCGACAGCAAGCTGACCGTGACGGGCGGCGTGCGCGTTCCGTTCTTCAAGCGCGACCTGACCAATTATTGCTTCACGACCAGCGCATCGGGTGCGCTGATCTGTTCGGGCCAGAACGCAGCGACCGACGCGATCATCGCCGCCGCCTACCCGAACTATCAGGGCCCGCAAAACCGCGTCTTCGACTATAGCCGAGTCCTGCCGAGCGCCGGCGTGGTTTATCAGATCGCCGCCCCCTTCGCGATCTTCGGCAATTATTCGAAGGGCATGCAGGTGCCGGGCACCGACAATCTCTACAATGCCTTTTATTATGCGCCGGGCACGACCGGCGCCAAGGCGGCGAGCCCCGAGACCACCGACAATTTCGATCTCGGCCTGCGCTATCAACAGGGCCGGTTCCAGGCCCAGGCCTCGGGCTGGTACACGGTGTTCCACGACCGCCTGGCCTCGTCCTACGATCTCGAGACCAACACGACGATCTACCGCAACCTCGGCACCGTCCACAAATACGGTGTCGACGGGAGCATCAGCTACCGCCCCGTCGACCAGCTGACGCTCTACGCGTTCGGCTCGTACCTGAAGTCGAAGATCCTCGACGACGTCCAGGCGACGGCGACAACCACCTACCTCACCGCCGGCAAGCGCGAAGCGGGCGCCCCCAACTACACCTTCGGCGGCCGCGCCGAGGGCGATGCCGGCCCGGTCCGGATCGGCATCGAGGCCAAGCGCACAGGTGCACGCTACGTCAACGATCAGAACCTGCCGGTCGTGATCGGCGGCGTGCAGGTCTATGGGGCGAAGGCGCCGGCCTATACGCTCGTCAATCTCGACGCACGCGTGTCGCTCAAGCCGCTCGGCCTGAACGACCAGACCTTCCTGCAGCTGAACGTCACCAACCTGTTCGACAAACTCTATGTCGGCGGCTTCAGCGGCACCAGCGCGACCAACGCGCTGACCTATGCGCAGATCGGCGCGCCGCGCGCGGTGTCGGCGACCTTCAACATGGGGTTCTAACGCCACGGGGGGTGGCGATGCCGCCCCTCGTTTCCATCGGTCGTCGCGTCACATCATCCGGGGGCGGTTCTCAACGCACCGCGGGAAGATGACGATCGAGCCAGGTGGCGAACAGCTGCGACCATTGGCCGCACGGCTGGTCCGGCCGCCCGAGGCCGAAGCCGTGACCACCCTCTTCGAACAGATGGAGTTCGACCGGGCGTTTGGCCGCCTGCAGCGCGCGGAGCATGATCATGCTGTTCTCGACCGGCACCGCGCCGTCGTCGAGCGCGTGGACGAGGAAGATCGGTGGCGTCTGCGCGGTCACGTGTTGCGCCGGCGAACGGCGCGCGATCAGATCGGCCGTCGGCGCCGGTCCCAAGAGGCGAAGCGCGGACTCGGGATGCGTGACCGGCGCGGTAACGCTGATCACCGGATAGATCAGCCCCATCGCTGCAGGCCGCGCGGCCAGCGCATCGGTGGCGTCGCGCGGTCGATACACCGGCTCAGCGAACGCCGTCGCCAGCGACGCGCCAAGATGCCCGCCCGCCGAGAAGCCGACCGCCGCGACGGCCTCCGGATCAAAGCCGTACCGCTTGGCATTCGCCCGAATGACGCGCACCGCGCGCTGCGCATCCTGTAGCGGCACATCGTCGCGCCCGACCCAGCCTTCGTCGGGCAGGCGATAGGTCAGCACGAACACGGTGTACCCGCGCGCGGTCATCGCTCGCGCGATATCGACGCCTTCGTTGAGGATCGAGACGAACGTGTAGGCGCCGCCGGGAATCGACAGCAGCGCGCGGCCGTTGGGCTTCTCCGGCCGGAACACGCGCAGCATCGGCCGGTCGATATTGCGGACCCAGGGAGCAGGATAACCGGCGGGAAGCGGCTTGGCGCGGAAGCCGCCGGTCGGCGGTCCATCGGGCCATAGAGGCAGGTGTTCTGCATCCGTCCAAGCGGCCGGGATCGGCGGCAGCGTGGGTAGTTGCTGCGCGCTCGCGGCGACCCCCAGGCTCGCCAGACCCGTTGCGCCGGCGATAAACGACCGGCGGCCGATCCGCGTGTCGGAGCTTGGAAAATCGGTCATGCGCTACCTTCGCTTGTTCTCCGGGTCAGCGACCGTGACGCGCAACCGGCTGCGGAGCAAGCCTTCGCCCCTAACCGGCTACAATCGATCGCGCGGCGAACGCATTGCAGCGCTGTGGCCAATCTCAGTCGCTGAGCCGCGATCGCGTCAGCGAGATGGTGACGATGAGGCCGGCGTCGCTCCAGTCATAGTGGATCGTTCCGCCCAGGCTTGCAACGCTGCGTCGCACCAGCTCGCTGCCGTAGCCGCTGGGTCCGCCGGGTGCTTCGACCTCGGGCCCGCCGCGTTCCAGCCAGGTCACGACGATGCTGTCGCCGCTGGTCTCGCTGCTGACGTCCAGCGTGCCTGCCGGCGCGGACAACGCGCCGTACTTCATCGAATTGGTCGCAAGCTCGTGAATGACCAGCGCCAGCCCCGTCGCCGAGGTCTCGCCGACGCCGATGCGCTCGACTGCAACCCGGATCCGTCCCTTGAATGCGCCGAGGTCGTCATAGGGCGCCAACAGGATCGACAGGAGATCGCCGAGCAGTGCCGCGCCGCCTTGCCCCGACGAAAGCGGACGAACCAGGTCGTGCGCGCGGCCGAGCGCCGCCAGCCGGCCCGTCAGATCGCGCGCCATCTCACCAATACTGTCGGCCGATCGCGAGGTGAGCGCGGTCAGTCCCGACGCGATGCCCAGCAGGTTCTTGACGCGGTGGCTCATTTCGCCGGCCAGCAGCTCATTGCCCTCCTCGGCCTGCTTGCGACCGGTCACGTCAAGGAAGATGCCGAACATGGTCCGATCGACGATCCCGCTGTCGTCGCCTTTCCCACGCGCCGCGATCCACCGAACCTCGTCGCCGACGAGGATGCGGAAATCGGTTTCATAGGCGCCGAGCATCGCGCGCGTCGCGGCGAACGCGTGGCGCACGCGATCCCGATCGGCGGGGTGGATATGCGACGATAGTTCTTCGAACGTCACCGAATCGCTCGGCGCGATCCCCCACAGTTCAAACCCGCGCTCGTCCATCACCAGTGTGTCGTCGTCGACGTTCCACGCCCACAAGGACGCACCGGCCGCCGTGACGGCGAGCCGCATGTGATCCGCCGGCCATTCCGAGGTCTGCGGTTGCTTGCCGGTCATGCGATCCATTCCCTTGTTCGACTGGTCTCGGCTACGTGGCGCCGTCGTGCCGCGTTGGCAACGTCTCGCGGCAATCCGCATCCGTTGCAAAGCGCGTTCCCGTCGCGCCGGCCAGTCGAATGATCAGTGGCGGCAGCCGCCGCGCTCCCCGGTGCCGGGGCGACGTCGACCTTCAGCGTGCATCGACAGCGCCTCCCTCCCCTGCACGATCGCTTCGAGAAGGTCGCAGGCTGACGGGCGATACCCGCCTCACACCATTAGATGCCCGTCGCGTAAAGCGCGTGATGCGTCAGAATGAAGAGCGTCCGCCCGTCGCTTCCGCCAACCACGAGTTGCAGCGGCCGATCGGGGACGTCGATGCGACGGAGTAGCGCACCATCGGAGGCGTAGACGAAGACCTGCCCGTTGGCGACGTACAGCCGGCCCGCTGCGTCGCGCGCCACGCTCTCGCCGCCGCGCTCGGCGACGACTTTAAGGTCGGTAACCCGGCCATGATCGCCGACCACACCGCTATCGGTGCGGTTCTCCGATTCGTTGGTGAGGACGACGCGGTCGCCAGGTTTCGCCGCGACGAAACCATGCGCGTCGAGCGTGTCCGACCAACGCCAACCCTGGTGATCGTCCGGCCCCTGATTCCACACGCGGAACGCGGGCAGCGCCAGCGAACCGTCGGGCGAGACATAATCCTGCGGCTTGGCCTCACCCATCTTCTGGGTGAAGAAATCCGCCATCGTCGGAAACTGATAGGTCGTTGGGTCGATGCGATCGGCGAATTCGCCGTTCGCCCACACGTTCACCGGCAGCACCGTCGCCGCAGTGCGCCGCGGTTTCGACGGTGTCGGTAGAATGACTGACACTTCATCGGGTTTGGCCGGGTCGATGCTGAACACGGTGCCGTCGCGCCCTGCCGACGACAGGACCAGCAGCTTGCCCGAACGGTCGACCGCCAGATTGACCGCGTCGAGCGGCGCATCGGCGACGATCGACAGCCCCTCCGCCTTCGACCAGCCATGGATGCGCTGGAACTCGCGGTCGATGAAGTACAGCTTGCCCGCCGCATCGACAGCGCCGCCCGCGATCGAATAAAAGCCGTCCGCGAGTTTTTCGACCCCTGCCGATACCGGAACGCCCGACCGCGTTGCCGCTACTGCTGGTGCCGCCGGCACATCGAGTCTCGCAAATTCGCGCTCGCGCACTTGCTGTTGGCGCGTCACGTCGAGGATCGCATTCTCGAACGGGTATTTGCTGGCGCGCAGATATGTGCCGCAGCCCTTCGCGTCGCAACTCGCGAAGCCGCTCTCGGCGTTCACATGAACGTTGCGGAAACGGATGTCGCCCGACGCGTAGAGCTTGATCGCGGCATCCATCGGTTTCGCCGAGCGCGTCACGCGGTAGCCGTGATAGTTGGCGAACAGGATGTTGCGGGAATGGCGCATTTCGGTCGAGATCGCGTTGACGCCATCGCGCACCTCCTGCTCGGTCTGCGGCGCCAGGAACTCCCAATTCTCGACATGGTCGAGTACGATTTCGGCGCGATAATGATGCTCCGCCGACAGCTGGTACACATGCCCAGGCGTCTTGGTGTTCGACACGTAGAAGCCGGCCGATGCCAGCGTGTTGGGCGACCACAGTGCCGCGAAAGTGCCGCCGCCGCCATCGGTCACCCAGATGCTCGGATATTGCCCGTCGAAGCGCGCGCGCGGATCGCCGAAGCCGATCGGGCTGCCCTTGGTCAGCACGGTGCCGCCGCCGCCCTGGATCTTGACGTCGTTGACCATCGACGCCGCGCCCGCCTTCCACAGCAGCGCGGTCGCGCGCGGGTTCACCCCACCGGTCCACAGCCCGAGTCCGGAGACGATTGCGTCGCCGCCCTTGGCGCTTTGCAGCAACGCCTTGGCGCCGCCGACGCCCATATAGGCAGGCGTCTCGTCGGGTAGATAGAGGTGCGTCAGGCTCGGATGCAGCGCGATCAGCACGCTGTCGGGGCGAAGCTTCAGCGTATCGGTGACGCGGTAGCGACCGGTCGGCAGGTAGAGCACGCGGTGCGTGTCGATCGCGCGCTGCAGCGCGGCGGTATCGTCGGTGGCGTCGTCGCCCTTGACGCCCAGGCTGCGGACGTCGACCCAGTCGCGCACCGGCGGCAAGGCGCGGATCGCCGGCTTGGGGCGTACCGGCAGGCGGCCGAGTGGCGCCATCGCAATGTCGGTGGCATAATCGCCGATCGTACCGAGACCGGTGAGTTTCAGGCCGTAGGAAAAGTCGCTGACACGGTAGCGCGCGCCTGCCCCCGCGATCGTCTTGCCGCTGTCGCGGAAGCGCACGAAGGTCGGGGTGTTTGCCGCGACCGCATTGTCGAACCCGATCTGCGTGAAGACGCTGTTTTCCGCCGACACGACGACGCCGGCTTGGGCGATATTCTCGAACCGGACGTCCTTGCCCCAGAGCGAGTCGGAATAGCCGCGATCGATCTCGATCCCGACCGGCGCGTTGCGGAACGCGACGTTGACCAGCGTCAGGTCGACCTCATGCTCGCGGATCGCCGCATCGCGCTGGCCGTCAAAGTCGGAGTCGATCAGCGTGAACTGCCACGCCGGCGAGGTCTTTTCCGAGACGATGCCGTAGCGGCCACCGAAGAACTTCAGGTCCTCGAATTCATTGCCCGCCTGATAGACGCCCGCGAGCCCCGAGCCGATATGGAAGTCGGCGTGGCGGATATAGCCGTGCTGCGCGACGCGAAACCGCACCGCCACGGCGCCGGCATTCCCCGCGCCGATGCGGAAATCGACGTTCGACAGCGCCGAGTAGAAGGTGCTCGAGGTCGCGTCGAAGATGCTCGGGTCGAACGGCACGCTGGTGGGTGGCGGCACGGGAGCCTTGCCGACGCGGTACTGGTCCTCGCCGGTGAAGCTGACCATCGCAGCGACGCCCGATCCGAACCCCGCGCTGTTGTCGCCGAGCGCGATCTCCGGGCGGGTCGGCCCGACTCCGAAGATCCGCACCGCGGAACGCACGAAGATGGTGCGGCTGATCCGGTAGCGGCCTGATGGCAGGAACACCACACCGCCATGCCCGCCCGCCGACGCCGCATCGATCGCCTGCTGGATCGCGGCGCTGTCGTCGGCACGGCCGTCGCCAACGCCCTTGACCGTCACGGCACGAGGGTCGCTGGGCGCTGTGCGATAGACCGATGTCGAGGCGGCGAACGCCGGCACGGGCAACAGCAACGCTGCGCCGCCCAGCAACCATGATGCGCGCATCACTGCGCCTGCAACGACAGCGTCTCCGCGACGATCGCGGCCTGCGTCCGGTTGTGGACGTTCAGTTTGCGCATCAACGCGGTCATATGGACCTTCACGGTCGCCTCGGCGATGCCGAGATCGTAGGCGATCTGCTTGTTGAGCAGTCCCGAATGCACTCCCCGCAGCACCTTGATCTGGGTCGGCGTCAGCCGCGGCGGGGCCAGCGCTGGCGCTTGCGCGGGCAGCGATCGGCTGGCCTCCGATCCAATCCGTTCCCCGGTTCCTCCCATGGTCATCCTCCTCTGTTCCGAGTGGTCGCGTAGAGCGACGCGGGCCTCTGGATATATTGGTCCACTGACCCGGTTGGTCCGGATTCGGTTGGACAGGTTTTGAGTATGGCGCGCCGGTTCAGGGCCAATCAAGCCATTTCTGTTGCGATAGTGAAAAAACCTGTCGTACAGATACAGCCGTGGAACCGGGCGGCGCACGCGTCGCCGGAGTGAGAGGATGCCCATGGCGATCGAGGAGCGGCTCGCGGATCGCGCCTATACGGCGATCGTCCGCATCATCACCGAGAACGATCTCGCGATCGGCGACCGATTACCCGCCGAAGCGCAGCTGGCGACGATGTTCGGCATGTCGCGCACCATCGTCCGCGAGGCGCTGGCACGGCTCGCCTCCGACGGCATCACGCAGGCGCGGCGCGGCGCCGGCTCCTATGTCAAACGCCGCCCGTCCGAACGACTCGGCACGCACATGTCGATGGACGCGTTGGCGACTACGCTCGGCACTTATGAGGTTCGGTTCGTGCTCGAGGCGGAGGCTGCGCGGCTCGCTGCCCAGCGCCGATCGCACCACCAGATGGACGTGATCGAACGGGCGCTGGAGGCGTTGCGCGCCGCGCTGCTGTCGAACGCGCCGGCGCATGACGAGGATTGGCGGCTCCACCGCGCCATCGTCGACGCGACCGCCAATGCGGCCTTCCTGCTCGTGATCGACCAACTGGAAGACGCAGTGATGGGCATTCTGCGCGCCGGAGTCGACATCTCCCGGTCGCGCCCGCCCGAGGCGATCAAGGCAATGATGGACGAGCATGACGCGATCGTCGAAGCGATCCGCGCGCAAGATGCCGACGGCGCGGCGCTGGCGATGCGCTGGCACCTGTCGCAGGGGCGCAAGCGGCTGATGCCGTAATACCGTCGCGCTCAGGACGCGACGGTCGGGCACACCCAGGCAAGCACGTCCGCGCACAACGCTTCGGGCGTGTCCGCGCCATGCAACGTCAGCGCGCACTCGTTCGCCGCCGGTCGCTCGAGCGTCGCCAACTGGCTGTCGAGCAGGCTCGCCGGCATGAAATGCCCTGCCCGCGTCGCCAAACGCTGCGCGAGTTCGTATGGCGCGGCATCCAGCAGCACGAACCACAAGGGCACGTCGGCGGCCGTCTGCAAACGTTCGCGGTAGCTGCGCTTCAGCGCCGAGCAGGTCGCAACCGCGATGCCGCCCTTCCCAGCCGCGCCGATCGCCGCGCCCAGCCGATCGAGCCACGGCCAGCGGTCCGCGTCGTCGAGCGCCAGCCCAGCCTTCATCTTCGCAACGCTTTCGGCTGCGTGATAGTCGTCGCCCTCGATCGCGGGACATTGGAGATGCTGGGCGAGGTGGGCCGCGAGCGTCGACTTGCCGCTGCCGCTGACACCCATCACGACGATCGCGCGCCCGCCGATCTTGTTCCGTCCTGCCTTCACCGATGCCCCTCGACCTTCGCTACGGCCGGGTGGCCGTCTCGCGCTGCGCCGCTATCGGGCGTCGCATGCAGAATGGCCACTACGACCTTTGTCGCTGTCGCCGGGGCCTGTGCCCTTGCACACGCCATAACAGCGGCCTGAACGCGGGCGCCGAATGCGACGATGGTCGTATATGATAACGTGACCAGACTTGGGTAGAACGCGTCAACGAACGACGCGCGGCTGGCCGGCCTCCTTGGCGGACTGCGTGCAAACGGGGATGGACGATGGGCATACGAGTCGGAATTCTGCACGCGGCGGCACCAAGCCTGGCGGTTCTCGCCTTCGCCATGGCCTGCGCGCCAGCGACGGCGCAGACCGCACCATCGCCCGCTCCCGAACCCGTCGCGCCTCAGCCGCAATCGCCTACCGAGGACCGCGCGGCGGCGGCGCCCGACATCGTCGTCACCGGCACGCGCATCACCTCCAGTGGGTTCAATGCACCGACCCCGACGACGGTGATCGGCGAGGAGCAGATCCTCAAGAACGCCCAGCCCAACATCTTCACCGCGATCGCGCAGTTGCCGGCGCTACAGGGCTCGACCGGCACCTCGACGGGCACGTTCAGCACGTCGAGCGGCACCCAGGGTCTCAGTTCCTTCTCGTTGCGCGGTCTCGGCCCGATCCGCACGCTCACCCTCCTCGACGGGCAGCGCGTCGTCGGCGCGAACGTCACCGGCGTGCCCGACATCAGCATGTTCCCGCAGCTGCTGGTCAAGCGCGTCGACGTCGTCACCGGCGGCGCGTCGGCGTCCTATGGATCGGACGCAGTCGGCGGGGTGGTCAACTTCATCACCGATACGCGGTTCAAGGGCTTCAAGGCGAACGTCCAGGGCGGCATCACCAACTATGGCGACGACCAGCAGGCGCTGGTCCAGGCGGCGTTCGGCACCGCGCTGCTCAACGACCGGCTGCACCTGATCGTCAGCGGCGAATATGATCATGAGGACGGCGTCGGCCCGGGCGATTTCGGCACCGATCTCGCCGGCGGCCGAAACTGGTACCGCGCGTCGACGCTGGTCAACACCGGCCAGGCCAATAACGGCCTGCCGCAGTTCAACTATCGCGACTATGCGCAGCCTTACCAATATGCGCTTAACGGGCTGATCAACAACGGCCCGCTGCAGGGCATCGCGTTCGACCGGAACGGTGCGCCGTTCAACTTCAACTATGGGTCCGGCGGCCGACCGACGGGAACCGGCGGGGTGACCGGCTGCTACCCCGGCAACAGCTTCTGCGTCGGCGGCGACCTGTCGGGGGCGCCCGGCTCGGGCGCGTCGCTGAAATCGTCGATCGAGCGGCTCAACGGCTTCGGGCGCATCGGCTTCGATTTCGCGCCCGACAACGAAGCCTATGTCACGGTCAATCTGGCGCAGGTGAAGACCAGCAACCAGCCGAGTCCCGGCTATAATCGCCCCAATCTGACCGTGCAGTGCGCCAATCCCTATCTGCCGCAGCTGATCCGCGATCGCTGCGCGACCGCAGGCATTACTCAGTTCAATTTCGGTACCAGCAACGGCAATTTCCCCGATCCGCTGGTCCAAACCGACCGGCGCCAATATCGCTTCGTCGGCGGACTGAAGGGGCGGTTCGATCTCGGCGGCACCCCTTGGAACTACGACGCCTATTACGAGCACGGCATCACGCTCGCGCATATCGACGTCGACAACACCGTACTGCAGAACCGCTATGTCGCGGCGACCAATGCGATCACGCTCAACGGCGCGATCGTCTGCGCCGACGCCGCCGCCCGCGCAGCCGGGTGCCAGCCGATCAACATCTTCGGCGGCGCGCAGCCGTCGTCGGCGGCGCTGGCCTATGTCACCCCCACCAATGGCCCGCTTCAGCGCACCAAGCTGACGCAGGACGTCGCCAGTCTCAACGTCTCGGGCGAACCGCTCGATCTGTGGGCGGGGCCGCTCGCAATCGCGTTCGGCGGCGAATATCGCCGCGAATATTACCGCGTCCACGGTGACCCCTATGGCGCCGGCGTCACCGCGGTCAGCCCGAACAGCGCCGCCTATCCGGCGGATCCGTTGCTCAATTCGGCGCTCGGCAGCAACTGGGCTGCCGGCAACTACAAGAACGGCACCGGCAAATACGAAGTGTACGAAGGGTTCCTCGAGGCCAATCTGCCGCTGTTCAAAGGCGACGGGATCGGCAGCGCAAACCTCAACGGCGCAGGGCGCGTGACGCATTACAGCACGTCGGGGACGATCTGGGCGTGGAAGGTCGGCGGGACCTGGGACACGCCGTTCGACGGGATCCGCCTGCGTGCGGTTACCTCGCGCGACGTCCGTGCCCCCAATTTGTCCGAGCTGTTCGCCGCGCCGACCGTTACGACGCTACCGAACTTCACCAACCCCTTCCCCCCGGGCGGCGGCGTCCAGGCGTTCCAGAACACGGTCGGCAACCCTGACCTGAAACCGGAAGTCGCGCGCAATACCGAGGCCGGGATCGTCCTTTCGCATCCCTCGTGGCTGCCCGGCCTGGGGCTGTCGTTCGACTATTACAGCATCAAGCTGAGCGGCGTGGTGTCGACTCTGTCGGCGGACCAGATCGTCCGGTTCTGCTTCGAGGGCAATCAGGCGTTCTGCGGCGGCTTCGTGCTCAACAGCCCGACCCAGGGCGGCAATTTCATCAACGTCCAGCCGTTCAACCTCGCATCGTGGAAGACCAGCGGGTTCGACATCGAGGCGAGCTACGCGTGGAAGGCGCCGCTGGGCCTGCCCGGCACCTTCACCCTCCGCGCGCTCGGCACCCATGTCCGGGAGTTCCTCGTCAAGGCGGGGATCGCCGGGGTCGCGACGGTCGATCAGGCGGGCGCCAACACCGGCAACACGCCCGACTGGAAATGGCTGGCGACGCAAAGCTACGACACGGACGTCTTCAGCCTCAACCTCCAGGAACGCTGGTTCTCGGACGGCGTGTTCGGCAATCAATATGTCGTCTGCACCACCGCGTGTCCGGCGTCGACCGCCAACAACCCGACGATCGACTACAACAAGATGAAGGGGGCGTTCTATCTCGACCTTGGCGGATCGGTGACTCTCAACCGACAGGTCACCATGTTCTTCAAGGTCGACAACCTCTTAGACCATGATCCGACGCCTTCGCCGCAGACCAATACCGGGCTCGACGTCAATCCGGCCCTCTACGACACGCTCGGCCGAATCTATCGACTCGGGCTGCGTGCCCGCTTCTGATGAACGCGCTGGGTTAATCGCGAAAACACTGTCTTCGGTACAAGAATCTGTAAAGAGTATTGGACAGTGACGTATAACGAGTGGCAAAAGGCGCGCTACAACGACGGTTAGTCGAGAGGAGCAAGGCATGGATTCGGCATCGGTACACAGGTTTGGTACGATTGTTTCCCTGGCGGCGGCATCCGCACTGGCGTTGACGGCGTGTTCGAAACAAGCCGCAGACGAACCCAAGACCGCAGAGACCACCGCTGCGGCGCCTGAGGCCGCGACGCCCGCCGCGGCTCCGACCGCCGTGGCCGCGGCGGCACCCGCTGCGGACAATGTCGATACGATCAGCGGCGTAAAGTACGCGAGCTACACCGGGGATGCCGCCAAGGGCAAAACCGCGTTCATCACCTGCCAGACCTGCCACGCGATCGATGCGGGCGTGAACAAGATCGGCCCGTCGCTGCACGCCGTGGTCGGGCGCAAGGCCGGCACGATCGCCGGGTTCAACTATTCGACCGCGAACAAGAACAGCGGGATCACCTGGACCGAAGAAAAGCTGTTCCAGTATCTCGAATCGCCGCAACGCGTCGTTCCCGGCACGAAGATGGTCTTCCCGGGCATCCCCGATCCGCAGAAGCGTGCGGACGTGATCGCGTATCTGAAGTCAAACGCCTAACTTAGGGACCCGGCGGCGACGTCCGCCGGGTCATCGTTTCGTCCGCGCCAAATCGGCAAGGTGGACCGGAAACGACAAGAGCAGCGGCAGCGCGATCCAGGGCCACGCAAGCCCGATCAGCGCAGCGCGCACCGCAATCAGCATGAGCACGCCCGGACCGAGACGCAACACGGCGTCGATCGCGCGCCATCCCATGGCGATCAACGCCACGAACTCCACGCCGATCACCAGCAGCACGATGTCTACCGCATGCCCGCTGGCAAATAGCCAGGTCAGGAAAACGGCCCGTTCAGTTGGACGATGGTGACGTTCAGATATCCGGCGAACGCGACCCATGCCAGATAGGGCAGCAACAGCAGCGCCGCAGTTCGCGACCGCCGGCCGCCTATCGCCACGAGCGCCGCGACCGACAGCCACAGCGCGACGACCTCTATCGCGGCCCAGTCGGGCCGGTGAAGGCGAAAGAACAACAGACTCCACAGGATGTTGAGGAACCCATTGAGCGCGAACAGGCCGAGCAGCCATTCGCGCTCCCGCCACGACGGCGCGGCGAGCCAGGCGGCGACCCCTGCGAGTGCGGTGAACGCATAGATCGCGGTCCAGGCGACTCCGTACGCAGCGTCGGGCGGTGCCCAGTCTGGCTTGACGAGCGCCTGATACCAGGCACCGGTATCGGTGATCGTCGCTCCGAGCAGCGCGACGATGCCGGCCAGCATCGCAGCGATGAAGATCGGGAAGATCCAGACTCGGGTCATGCGGCAGTCTGCAACAAATGCCGCATGTCCTTGACGAAGATGCGGGCATAGGCGAGCGGCCGGGCGTAGATCAGCCGCTTGTTCATATAGGCGTGCCAGGTCAGATGCTGGACGTCACGGTCGGCACACATCGCCACGAACCGCTCGCGTCGGCGGTCGTTGCGATACCAGAAATACTGCATGACCCGCAGGATCCCGAAAACCAGTCCGTGCGCGCGCATGAACGTCCGCCGCGCCTGGCGCAACGCACGCGGATTGCCGGTCACCAGGAAAGCTTCAGCGGCGTCGGCTGTGTGGCTAGCAGACACCATTGCGTAATAAATCCCTTCGCCAGAGGCCGGCGCGACCACCCCCGCGGCATCGCCGGTGACGAGCACGTCGCGCCCATTGTCCCACCGCCGCCGCGGCCGCAGCGGGATCGGTGCGCCTTCGCATCGGACGGTTTCGCACGCCGCAAGTCCGACTTGCTCGCGCAGCCGTGCGGTTGCGTCGCGCAACCCAAAGCCCTTGTCCGCACTGCCGACTCCGACGCTCGCGGTGTCGCCATGCGGGAAGATCCATGCATAGAAATCGGGCGACAGCGCACCCTGATAGAACACCTCGCACCGATAGCGCTCGACGGCTGGCGGCAGGCGGATCACCTCATGATAGGCGAACACGCACGGCATCCTTTCGCCTGCGCCCAGGGCGGCACTGGCCACGCGCGAGTTAGCGCCGTCCGCCCCGATCACGCAGCGCGCGCGGACACGGTGTTCGGTACCGCCGCGCGTTTCGGTATAGCAAACCAGCGCACAGCCATCCGCGTCGCGTGCGATACGCTCGAACAGCCCGGTGCGTCGCTCGGCGCCGGCCAACGCCGCGCGCGTGCGCAGCCATTCGTCGAACGATTCGCGGTCGACCATCCCGACAAAGCCACCCTGTCCGCTCGGATCGACCGGCATGTCAACCGTGCGGTTGGACGGCGCGACCATCCGCGCGGACGTCGCCCGGCCGACGATCAGGTCATCGGGGATCGCAAAGTCGCGGATCAGCCGCGGCGGGATCGCGCCGCCGCACGGCTTGATCCGGCCCCCGCGATCGAGCAGCAACACCGATCGTCCGCCGCGCGCGAGTTCGGTCGCCACGGTCGCACCCGCGGGGCCACCGCCGACCACGACGCAATCATAGGTCACGTCGTCACCGTTCGCGCCCGCATCGCACCGCGGTCGCGCGCAGGGGCGCGCAACGCGAGCGCCGCGGCGGCGAGGAACAGCAGCGATTCCACCAGGAACACGATCGTGAAGGTCGCGCCGGTCGATCCGATCCAGGCGCGGCCAAGATCGACGCCAACCGCGCCGATCAGCCCGCCGAGGCCGAATGCGATCGCCTGCGCCGCGCCCCACACCCCCATCCGCATGCCTTCGCGCCCGCCCCCGCCGACGCCGCCACGCTCGCCGCCCCCCGCCAGCGCCATCATCGTGCCGATCGCCGCTACCGCGAACACGCCATTGGCGAAACCCAGCAGCGCGACGTTGGCGGCAATCGGCCACCCCGCGCCCATCTGCGCCGCGAACGCCAACCCCGCGAGAGCGCAGGCCGAGCCGATGCAGCCACCGACGATCCAGTAGCGCAACCGTGCCGCGGCGCGGCCGCCGAACGCGCTGCCACCGATCCCGGCGAGGATCATCCCCGCCAGTACGCCGCCATGCTGGACGCCGGACAACTGGGTCGACTGGCCCGGCGTGAAGCCGAACATCAACCCGGCAAAGGGTTCGAGGATCAGGTCCTGCATCGAATAGGCGAGCATCGAGAGGAACACGAACGCCGTGAAGCGCCGCGCCTCGGGGTCCGTGAGCATCGCGCGCAGTGCAATGCCGAACGACTCCTGATGCGGTCCGTGTTCGGGCATGGCCATGCGTGGCGCGCGCCCCTCGACGCCCCAGACCGCGAGCGTCGCGACGAGGACCGCGGCGCCCGCCACGCCGCCCGCGACGATCGCCAGACGCCGCAGCGAAAACGGGTCGATCAGCGCCCCCGCCACGCCCGCGGTGATCGCGATCCCCGCGACCATCATGATCCAGGTGATCGCTGCCGCCGCCGCCCGGCGTTCGGGTGCGACCCGCGTCGCCAACAGCGCGAGCAACGACGTTCCCGCCGCGCCGACACCCGCGCCGATCATCGCATAGCCGAGGATCGCCAGCGGAATCCCGACGACCGACCCCGCCGCCAGCAGCGCAACCGCATCGACCGCCAGCAGCGCGCCGAGCGCGAGCGTGCCCATCCCGATCACGATCCACGGGGTCCGCCGCCGGCCCCGATCCGATCCATGCCCCCATGCCGGCCGCGTCAGTTGCACCGCATAATGCCACGCGACCAATCCGGCGGGCAGCGCCGCCGGCAGCGCATATTCGACCACCATCACGCGGTTCAGAAGCGATGTCGCCAGCATCACGATCGCGCCGATCGCGCTCTGCACCAGACCCAGTCGGGCGATACCGAGCCATCCGAGGGGGGTATCGGTCACAGCCCGGCCACGCCGCCCAGCCCGAACGCCGACGCCAGCATGCCGAGCACATACAGCGTCGTACCCGTCGCATTGTACCAGGGCGTATTGCCCAGCGGGTCGCGCAACAGCCGCCGCATCAACATGAGCTGCCCCACCAACATCAGCCCGACGACGCCCCCAATGAGCCGGTGGTCCCAGTGCACGAGCAACAGGATCACCGCGACCTGTGGTAGAGCCATCACGATGCACGCGACTCGCGCGGCGCGATCGACCCCCAGCACAACCGGCAACGACCGCAGCCCCATCGCGCGATCGCCCTCGACCGCCTTGAAATCGTTCAGCGTCATGATGCCGTGTGCGCCGAGACTGTAGAGCGCGAGGACGATCAGAACCGACGTGCCCGGCCACGCGCCGGCCATCACCGCCGCGCCGGTAAACCAGGTCAGCCCCTCATAGGTCAGCGCGACGACCGCGGGGCCCCATAGACCGCTGACCTTGAACCGGAACGGCGGCGCGCTGTAGCCCCACGCGCACAGCAGCCCGAGACCGGTGGCACCGAACACCAGCGGGCCGGTCGCCCAGGCGACAATCAGCGACAGCACCGTCCCCGCGATGGCGATCCACAACCCCCAATGGCCGGCAATGCGCCCCGACGGGATCGGCCGGTCGGGCTGGTTGATCGAATCGACATGCCGATCGAACCAGTCGTTGACGGCCTGGCTGGTGCCACAGACCAGCGGCCCTGTCAGAAGCACGCCGGCTATGAGGAACGGCCAGCGCTCGGTGATCGGCACGCCCGACGAGACCACGCCGCACATGAACGCCCAGATCGGCGGGAACCAGGTGATCGGCTTGAGCAGTTCGAGGACATCGCGGGCCGCAGGCAGCGGCGCGACGATACCGGGAGCTGACGACCGATCCATACATCAAAGCTAAGACACGACACTGTCGGGCGTCAAATAAATTAGACGGTTTCCCGAATTGGCAACGCGGTTAAGCGGTTGGCGCGTCCGCTCAGCCTTCGCCCGAGACCAGATTGCCCAGGCCGTGCCGGTGCAATTTCGAGTATAGGCTCTGACGGCTGACCCCCAGCACCTCCGCCGCGGATGCGCGGTTGTCGGAGGTGTAGGCGAGCGCCGCTTCGATGCAGAGGCGTTCGATCAAGTCGGTACTCTCGCGGACGATATCCTTGAGCGACATCCGCCCGACCAGTTCCGTCAGCTGTTCGACCGATCGTGGCGTGCCGCTCACCGCGATCGGTGCCTCGCGCAGCCGTCGGCCGACATGGCGGATCGTGAAGCCGTAGCAGTCGCTGCCCGCCATCGGCGCCACCACGCCAGATACCTCGATCTCAGCCTGGGCGCCGGCGGTTCCGCGCAGGATCGTCGCGACGTTGCGGACCGATCCGTGCTCACGCAACTGCGCGACGATCAGTTCGAGGTCGATCCCCGGACGCCCGAGCCACGCGCTCAGCCGGGCACCGACGACGCGGTCCACCGAGGGCATTTCCGCCAACTCGACAAACGCTGCATTGGCGGTGAGGATGGTCAGCTCGCGGTCGACGAGGACGAACGAATCGGGCATCCGCTCGACGACGTCGCTGAGCGTCGCGTCGTAGCGATGACCCGCCACGGCCTGCTGCCCCGCGCTGAGCTGAAGGATCAGCAACGGCTGCCGCGCCTGTCGAAACAAGCGTGCCGATATCCTGACCTGGTCCGCGTTTTCGGCCAGCCGGACGGTAATCGGCGCGAGATCGTCGGCCGCTTCCGCGGCGCCCAGATAGGCGACCAAATTGTCGCGGTCGCGCGCGTCAACGGTCGACGCGACCGGGGCACTTACCAACGTTCCCTCGGCGGCGTCCAACAGGCGGTGCGCCGCCGGATTGGCTTCGCGAATACGACGCGTGTCGGCATCGACGATCAGGACGGCATCGGACGCCATGTCGAACAGCAACCGATATCGCGTCTCGGCCTGACGCAGGCGGATATAGTCGCGTTCGAGCGACTGCTGCGTCTGCAACAACCGCTGCTGCATCGCGGCAGCCCCGCGCATGTCGCGGCCGACGGCGATCAACCGGTCGCCATCGCCAAACGTCATGATCAGATACCGGACGGGCACATCGCCACCGGCCGCGGCGTGGTTGACCTGCCGCCATCTCGGCGCCTCGGCGGATTGGGCGTCCGAAAGCATGCTGCTGACCTTCGTGCGACTCTCGCTGGTCATGGTATCGGCCCATGCTTCACCGATCCACCCGGTGAAGCCATGATTGGCGAGTTCGCCCTGCGATACCGCGACATCGATAATCGTGCCGTCGGTGCTTAGAATGAACGTCACGTCACCGACTGCGGCGAGTAACGATGCAGCCGCGCTCGCCGAGAGCGCACCGGGCACGGTATCACTCCTGGTAAAGCCCGTTCTAGCGGACGAGGCGATCAGCGTGTTCATCGACGGTCGTCGCGCTCCAATATAGTCTGGTTAGCTGGAGACCGCCGACTCCCATTCGCGCTGGCGGACGAGCGTTCCGGCAATCTCAAGCGCAAGTCTTGCATCGGGCGCCGTTCCGTCGGCACCGACCTGGACGGCCAGTTCGGGGCTCCTACTGAAAATCCTGCCTCCGACCATGATGCAAACCTGCGGGTTCGGAGAAACGTTCCGCAGTGCAACAATGAGCGACGTGAGCGGGCCGATATGGGAGTCGCGACTGATCGTCAATCCGATCATGTCGAACCAGCCGTCGGCGGCCGATTGGAGCAGATCCGCGCCCTCGGCGCTGTCGATCCGATCCGTCAGCCACCCGGCCCGGCGGAACACTTCATCGATAACCACCGTACCGAAGCTGTGCTGGTCGCCCGGCATCGACGCGAACAACGCGCGATGCCGGCGGCCCGCGCTGACGCCGTCCGACGGCGCGCGGCTCGCGATATGGTGGACGACCTCTTGCAGCCGCCAGAGCCCCATCGTCACGTCGACGAAGTCGCAGCGATCATCCTCCCAGAACTCGCCGAGCAAGCGTGCGGTCGGCGCAAGGAGATCGACCATCACGGTTTCGGCGGTCACGCCGCGCTCGAGGATATGCTCGACATGCGCCAGCAACGCATCCGCGTCGATCTGCATCACCAGCGGCGCCAGTGCCTCGATATCGCTGTCGTTGATCAAATGCGTCTCGCGCGCCGACCAGCCGTCGTTGCCGCCCACCGCATGTGCGGCCATCAGCCTGGGAATAATCTCGCCTTCAATCAACGCCGAGAGCGACCGCGCATAGTCCTGCGCACCGCGCCGTTGGAAGGCGGAACGATTTGTCTGATTATTCGAAGAGTTACGCGCAAGGCGGGAGTCGCCGAACTGTTCGGTGTCGCTTGCCCATTGGGTCATCGCAGCCATTACCAGCTCTCCCCAGCCTGGTCGACACACGCATATTTACTGGTCGGTCCGACAGTTATTCTGGAACCGGCGACTCGCAACGTATCCGGGTAGAACCGATCTGGCAACCATCGACCGACGCCCCGAAAGCACGGCCTGTGTCACCCGTCATGGACGTCAAATAATATTGACACTCTGCAATCGCTGGGCTTACTCTTCGGTCAATTAATCGAGCAGGCGGAAAGCGATGCGGGTGGGGAATGCTTCCTTCGCGGAAAGACAGAACGGGGCGCCGCCGCTCTATACGCCTGAGCAACGCCGCCGCCGCGATTCGTCCCGCTGGACGTTGGTCCAGGGCATTCTCGCACCGATCCAGTTCCTGATCTTCCTGGTCAGTCTCGTGCTCGTGCTGCGCTATCTGGCCACCGGCGACGGCGCGGGCGCGGCGACGGTCTCGATCGTCATCAAGACCATCGCGCTCTACGCGATCATGATCACCGGATCGATCTGGGAGAAGATCGTGTTCGACCGGTGGCTGTTCGCGCCCGCCTTCTATTGGGAAGACGTGTTCAGCATGCTCGTGCTGGCGCTGCACACCGCCTATCTGATCGCGCTGATCGGCGACCTCGGCAGCGAGCATGGACGGATGCTGCTCGCGCTCGCCGCCTATGCGAGTTACGCCATCAACGCCACGCAGTTCCTGATCAAGCTACGTGCCGCGCGGCTGCAGGCGGCGGCACCCGGCATGGCGGTGGCAGGGTGACCCCGGCGCTGCCCGCCGCGCTCGGGTGCGATGCCCCCGTGCTGCGCGAACGCGGGCAGCGCGAGGTATTTTGCGGGCTCACCGGGATCATCTGGTTGCACCGGAAGGTGCAGGACGCGTTCTTCCTCGTCGTCGGGTCGCGGACCTGCGCACATCTGCTGCAATCCGCAGCCGGCGTGATGGTGTTCGCCGAACCCCGCTTCGCCACCGCGATCATCGAGGAACGCGACCTTGCTGGCATGGCCGACTGCAACGAAGAGCTCGACCGCGTCGTCGACCGACTGCTCGCCCGCCGGCCCGAGATCAAGCTCCTGTTCCTGGTCGGCTCGTGCCCGTCGGAGGTGATCAAGCTCGACCTGTCGCGCGCCGCCGCACGGCTTTCGGTCAAGCATGCCGGCACGACCAAGATCCTCAATTATTCGGGCAGCGGGATCGAGACCACCTTTACCGAAGGCGAGGACGCCTGCCTCGCCGCGCTGGTCGCGGATGCGACCGCGGACACCAGCGGCGTGCCCAGCCTGATGATCGTCGGCGCGCTGCCCGACGTCGTCGAGGACCAGTTCCTGCGGCTGTTTGCCGAACTCGGCATCGGCCCGGTCCACAGCCTGCCCGCGCGGCGTGCCGCAGCGATGCCGCCGGTCGGACCGCAGACCCGTTTCCTGCTCGCCCAACCTTTCCTCGGCGAAACCGCGCGTGCGCTCGAGGATCGCGGCGCGACCCGGCTCGATGCGCTGTTTCCGTTCGGCGCGGAGGGCACCACGCACTGGCTGCACGCCGCCGCACAGGCGTTCGACATCGACGAGATGCACTTCCGCCGCACCATCGCGCCGGGCCGCGAGCGCGCCAAGTGCGCAATCGAACACAGCCGCACCCGGCTCGAGGGCAAACGCATCACCTTCCTGCCCGATTCGCAGCTCGAGATTCCGCTGGCGCGGTTCCTCGCCACCGAGCTCGGGATGCAGCCGGTCGAGGTCGGGACACCCTATCTCCACCGCCGCCACCTCGCGCATGAACTGGCACTGCTGCCGCCGGAGACGCTGCTCAGCGAGGGCCAGGACGTCGACAAGCAGCTCGACCGCGTTCGCGCTGCACGTCCCGATCTCACCGTCTGCGGCTTGGGCCTCGCCAATCCGCTCGAGGCGGAGGGGCTGACCACCAAATGGGCGATCGAGCTCGTCTTCTCGCCGATCCACGGCTTCGACCAGGCCGGCGATCTCGCCGAACTCTTTGCGCGCCCGCTGCGGCGGCGCGATGTGTTGAGGGTCTGATGCAGCTGACCGTCTGGACCTATGAGGGGCCACCCCATGTCGGCGCGATGCGGATCGCCACCGCGATGGAGGGCGTGCATTACGTGCTCCACGCGCCGCAGGGCGACACCTATGCCGACCTGCTGTTCACAATGATCGAGCGCCGCGACAAGCGCCCGCCGGTCACGTACACCACGTTCCAGGCGCGCGATCTGGGCAAGGATACCGCCGAACTGTTCCAGCAGGCGGCGCGAGACGCCTATGCGCGGTTCCAGCCGCAGGCGATGCTGGTCGGCGCATCGTGCACCGCCGAGCTGATCCAGGACGATCCCGCCGGCATGGCCCAAGCGATGGCGCTCCCCTGCCCAGTCATCCCGCTCGAGCTGCCCAGCTACCAGCGCAAGGAGAACTGGGGCGCGGCCGAAACCTTCTACCAACTCGTCCGCACCCTCGCCGACAAGACCGCCCGCCCCGCTCCGCGCGAAGGGCGTCGCGCGCGCGCCAATCTGCTCGGTCCGACGGCATTGGGCTTCCGTCACCGCGACGACGTGATCGAGATCACCCGGCTGCTCGATACGCTGGGCGTCGATGTCCATATGGTCGCGCCGCTCGGTTCATCGCCCGCGGACATCGCGACGATCGGCGCGGCGGATTTCAACGTCCTGCTCTACCCCGAAATCGGCGACACCGCTGTGCGCTGGTTGGAGAAGACCTTCGGCCAGAAGACCGTTCGCACCGTGCCGATCGGGCATGCCGCGACGCGCGACTTCATCGCCGAAGTCGCCGCGCTGGCCGGTGTCGATCCAGCCCCCGCGCTCGACACGTCCAACCTGCCCTGGTGGAGCCGTTCGGTCGATTCGACCTACCTCACCGGCAAACGCGTGTTCATCTTCGGTGACGCGACTCATGCGATCGCCGCGGCACGTGTCGCGCGGGACGAACTCGGCTTCGAAGTGGTCGGGCTGGGCTGCTACAACCGCGAATTCGCCCGCGATGTCCGCGACGCCGCGGCGCTCTATGGCGTCGAGCCGCTGATCACCGACGATTATCTCGCGGTCGAGGAGGCGATCCAGGCGCTGCATCCCGAACTCGTGCTGGGGACGCAGATGGAGCGCCACATCGCCAAGCGGTTGCGCATCCCCTGCGCGGTGATCTCGGCGCCGGTCCACGTGCAGGATTTCCCCGCGCGCTACAGCCCGCAAATGGGGTTCGAGGGCGCCAACGTGCTGTTCGACACCTGGGTGCATCCGCTGGTGATGGGGCTGGAGGAGCATCTGCTGACGATGTTCCGCGACGATTTCGAATTCAGCGATGCCGCCGGGGCGAGCCATCTCGGCCACGGCTCTTCCCCTCTCCCGGTTTCGGGGGGGGGCGAGGGTGGGCTCAGCGCCGCCTCGACCGATGCCGTCGAGGAAAGCGTAAGCCCGCCCCCCGGCCCCCTCCCGCACGCGGCAGGGGGCGTGTGGTCGCCCGAAGCCGAGCGCGAGCTTTTGAAAATCCCGTTCTTCGTGCGCGGCAAGGCGCGCCGCAACACCGAGAAGTTCGCGGCCGAGCGCCAGCTCGCGACGATCACGCTGGACACCCTCTACGACGCAAAGGCGCATCATGCCCGCTAGCGCACCCCCACCGGCCCCGCTTCATGTCGTGATCGTCACGCTCGACAACCATTTGTCGGGCGCAGTCGAGCGCGCGGCCGCACGGTTCGCCGCCGACTCCTCGGGGATTACGGTCGGCTTCCACGCCGCCGCCGACTGGGACCGCGAACCCGGCGCGCTCGATCGCTGCACCGCCGACATCGCGCGCGGCGACATCGTCATCGCGACGATGTTGTTTCTGGACGATCACATCCGTGCCGTCCTCCCCGCGCTTACCGCGCGCCGCGAAGACTGCGCGGCGATGGTCGGGCTGATGTCGAGCAGCGAAGTCGTCAAGCTGACCCGGCTCGGCGACTATCGCATGGATCGGCCCGCAAAGGGCCCGCTCGCGCTGCTGAAACGGATGCGCGGATCGACCAAGCCAGGCGCATCGTCGGGCGCGGGGCAGATGAAGATGCTGCGGCGGCTGCCCAAGATGCTGAAGTTCATCCCCGGCGCCGCACAGGACGTCCGCGCCTATTTCCTGACGCTGCAATATTGGCTGGCGGGCAGCGACGACAATGTCGTCGGGATGATCCAGGCGCTCGCGAGCCGCTATGCCGGCCATGCCACCCGCCCCGATGCGCCGCACGATTATCCCGATGTCGGCGTTTACCACCCCGCGCTCGCGGGCCGCATGGCCGAGCAGGTCGACGCGCTCCCGCGCAACGACGGCGCGCGGGGTACGGTCGGCGTGCTGATGCTGCGCTCCTACCTGCTCGGCCGGGACACGGGGCATTATGACGGGGTGATCGCCGCACTGGAGGCCAAGGGCCTGCGCGTGATCCCCGCGTTCGCGAGCGGGCTCGATTCGCGCCCAGCGATCGAGCGGTTCTTCATGGCCGACGGCAAACCGGTCGTCGACGCGGTCATCTCGCTCACCGGGTTCAGCCTGGTCGGCGGCCCCGCGTACAACGACGCCGAAGCTGCAGAGGCGGTGCTCGCGCAACTCGACGTACCCTATGTCGCGGCTCACCCGATCGAGTTCCAGTCGCTGCAGCAATGGGGCGCGAGCCGGCAGGGCCTGTTGCCGATCGAGGCGACGATGATGGTCGCGATCCCCGAACTCGACGGCGCGATCCTGCCCAGCGTGTTCGGCGGCCGCGCCGACGGATCGGAGCCATGCACCGGGTGCGGACGTCACTGCACCTTCCCGCAATCGGGGCTGACACGCGAGATGCAGTCCTGCCCGGAACGCGCCGAAGCGCTGGCGGCCAAGGTCGCCCGGCTCGTCGACCTGCGACGCTCCGCCCGCGCCGATCGGAAAGTCGCGGTCGTGCTGTTCAACTTCCCTCCCAATGCCGGCGCGACCGGCACCGCGGCGCATCTTGCGGTGTGGGAGTCGCTTCAGGCGACGCTCGCGAAGCTGGCCGCCGAAGGCTATGACGTCGACGTGCCCGCCGACGTCGACGCGCTGCGCGACGCGGTGCTGCACGGCAACGCCGCGCGCTACGGCGCCGACGCCAATGTCCATGCGCGCGTCTCCGCGGACGATCATGTCCGTCGCGAACCCCACCTCGCCGCGATCGAGGCGCAATGGGGTCCGGCACCCGGCAAGCAGCAGAGCGACGGCGGGTCGATCCAGGTCCTCGGCGCGCGGTTCGGCAACGTCTTCATCGGCATCCAGCCCGCGTTCGGCTATGAAGGCGATCCGATGCGGCTGCTGTTCGAAGGCCGATTCACCCCGACGCACGCGTTCAGCGCCTTTTATCGCTGGCTCCGCGAGGATTTCGCGGCGGACGCGGTGCTGCATTTCGGCACGCATGGTGCGCTCGAATTCATGCCAGGCAAACAGGCCGGGCTCAGCGCCGATTGCTGGCCGGAACGGCTGATCGGCGACGTTCCCAACCTCTATCTCTACGCCGCCAACAACCCGTCCGAGGGGCTGATCGCCAAGCGCCGTTCGGGCGCGACGTTGATCAGCTATCTGACGCCGCCGCTCGCCGAAGCCGGACTGTACAAGGGGCTGACCAACCTCAAGGCGTTGCTCGAACGCTGGCGGTCGTCGCCCTCGGACACGGAGCGCGCGACGCTGGAGCCGATGATCCGCGAGGCGGCCGAGGCGCTCGATATGGTGCCGTCGCACCACGAAGAACGCGTTCCGGAGTTGGCTTCCACGCAGACACTGTCGACGATCGGGCCACGCCACGCCGCCGAAGCACAGAACGCTTGGGACCTTACCGCCCTGTCGGCACGACTCTACGAAGTCGAACGCGAACTCATCCCGCAAGGTCTGCACGTGCTCGGCGACCCGCTGACCGAAGAGACGCTCGCGCAGCTGATCGCGGCGGGTGCCGACCCCCTGCTCACCCCCGCCAATGCCGAGCTCGACGCGCTCGTTCACGCGCTCGACGCGCGCTACGTCCGCCCCGCGCCCGGCGGCGACGTGCTGCGCAACCCCAAGGTGCTGCCGACCGGCCGCAACGTCCACGGCTTCGATCCTTTCCGCATCCCCGGCAGCTTCGCGGTCGCACAGGGCACCGCGCAGGCCGAGGCGCTGATCGCGCGCCACCTCGCGAGCGGCGCGGCGTTCCCCGAAACGCTAGCGATGGTGCTGTGGGGCACCGACAACCTCAAATCCGAAGGCACGCAGGTCGCGCAGGTGCTCGCGCTGATCGGCGCGCGGCCGCGCTTCGATGGCTATGGCCGGCTGTCGGGCGCGGAACTCATACCGCTCGACGAACTGGGGCGGCCGCGGATCGACGTGGTGGTGACTCTGTCGGGGATCTTCCGCGACCTGCTGCCGCTCCAGACCAGGATGATGGCCGAGGCAGCGTGGCTCGCCGCGAATGCCGACGAACCGCTCGACCTGAATTTCGTGCGCAAGCACAGCCTGGCGCATGTGGAGCAGCATGGCTGCGATCTCGAAACCGCAGCACTGCGGATCTTCTCCAACGCCGAGGGCGCGTATGGCGCCAACGTCAACCTGCTGATCGACAATGGCGCATGGACCGATCCCGACGAGATCGCCGAGGTGTTCGAACGGCAAAAGGGCTATGCCTATGGCCGCAGCGGCAGCCCGGCGCGACACCCCGACCTGTTCAAGGCCGCGCTCGCGGGGGTCGATCTCGCCTGCCAGAACCTCGATTCGGTCGAACTCGGCGTTACCGATATCGACCAATATGTCGACGCGCTGGGCGGGATCAGCCGCGCGATCACGCGCGCACGCGGCACCGCAGCCCCGGTTTACATCCTCGACGCGACGCAAGGGCGAACCAAGGTCCGCACGCTCGGCGAACAGGTCGATCTCGAAACGCGCACGCGGATGCTTAACCCGCTCTGGTACGAAGGCATGCTCAAGCATGGCTTCGAAGGCGTCCGCAATATCGAGGCGCACGTCACCAACACGGTCGGCTGGTCGGCGACGACCGGCGATGTCAGCCCCTGGGTCTATCAGCGGATCAGCGAGACGTTCGTGCTCGATCCGGCGATGCGCGATCGGCTCGCGACACTCAACCCCAAGGCGTCCGCACGCGTCGCCAACCGGCTGATCGAGGCAAGCGATCGGCAATTCTGGACACCCGATGCAGACACGCTCGCCGCGCTGCACGCCGCCAGCGACGAGCTCGAGGATCGTCTCGAGGGCGTGATCGCAGTGGCCGCATGAGGAACATATAATGGCTTTGCTCGATCCCCCCGTCCGCACCCGCGACAGGCTTGGCCTAGACGGCGATGGCAGCGTTCAGGTGCAGCTCGACCCGGCCGATCGCATCGGCAATGCGAAGGTGTTCGCGGTCTATGGCAAGGGCGGGATCGGCAAGTCGACCACCTCGTCCAACCTGTCCGCCGCCTTCTCGCTGCTCGGCAAGCGGGTGCTACAGATCGGCTGCGACCCCAAACACGACAGCACTTTCACGCTGACCAAGAAGCTGATGCCGACGGTCATCGACGTGCTCGAAACGGTCCAATTCCACGCCGAGGAACTGCGCCCCGAAGACTATATGTTCGAAGGGTTCAACGGCGTGATGTGCGTCGAGGCCGGCGGTCCGCCGGCGGGCACCGGCTGCGGCGGCTATGTCGTCGGGCAGACGGTCAAGCTGCTGAAACAGCATCATCTGCTCGAAGAGACCGACGTCGTGCTGTTCGACGTGCTGGGCGACGTGGTGTGCGGCGGGTTCGCCGCGCCGCTCCAGCATGCCGAGCGCGCGGTGGTGGTCGCGTCGAACGACTTCGACAGCATCTTCGCGATGAACCGCATCGTCGCGGCGATCAAGGCGAAGGCGAAGAATTACGACGTGCGGATGGCCGGCGTGATCGCCAACCGATCGGCCGCGACCGACGAGATCGACCGGTTCAACGCCGCCACCGGCTTGAAGACGTTGGCGCATTTCCCCGATCTCGATGCGATCCGCCGCAGCCGCCTCAAGAAATGCACGTTGTTCGAGATGGAACAGACCCCCGAGGTCGCGGCGGTCTGCGAGGAATATAAGCGTCTCGCCGCAACGATGTGGGCGGGACTGCCCGCGCTCCAAGCCGAGCCGATGAAGGACCGCGACATCTTCGAATTCCTGGGGTTCGAGTAAGATGACGACGGCCACCTACGCCCGGTTCCGGTCCGACCTCGAGACCTATTTCGACCGTACCGCGTCGAAGACCTGGGAACAGTTGACCTCGGACGCGCCGGTCAGCGGCATCCGCGCCACCGTCCGCGCCGGGCGTGATCGGATGCGCGACACGCTGCTCTCCTGGCTCCCGGCCGATCTCACTGGCCGTCGGTTGCTCGACGCCGGCTGCGGTACCGGCGCGCTGGCGGTCGAGGCAGCACGACGGGGAGCCGAAGTGGTCGCGATCGACGTCGCCGGCAGCCTCGTCGATATCGCGCGGACGCGTGCGCCCAAGGGGCTCGCGATCGACTGGCGCGTCGGCGACATGCGCGACCCTGCGCTCGGCCGGTTCGACCATGTCGTGGCGATGGACTCGCTGATCCATTACCCCGCGTCTGATATCGTCGATGTCGTTGGCACGTTGGCCGATCGCACCGGCGGATCGATCGCATTCACCTTCGCGCCGCAGACGCCGCTGCTGATGGCGATGCTCGGTGCCGGACGGCTGTTCCCGCGGAGCGACCGATCGCCGGCGATCCTCCCGGTCCGCGACGCCCGGCTGCGCACGCTGATCCAGGCCGCGCTGCCCGATGCACGCCTCGGGCGCGACCAGCGTATCTCGGCGAGCTTCTACACCAGCCACGCGCTCGAGGTGCTTCCCGGGTGAGCGACCTGACCGCCCTGAAGGCCTCGCTGGCCCCACGTGCCAAGACGGAGCCCGCCTCGCCCAAGCTCGTCGCGCTGCGCACCGGCACGTTCTGGAACCGGCTCGGCAGCCGTTTCCTGCCCTTCGCCGATGCCGCGACCGAGAATCTGCCGCTCGGCCGCATCCTCCGCCTGTCGCTGTTCCAGGTCTCGGTGGGCATGGCCGCGGTGCTGCTGACCGGCACGCTCAACCGCGTGATGATCGTCGAGCTCCGCATGTCGGCCAGCCTGGTCGCCGCAATGGTATCGCTGCCGTTGCTGTTCGCGCCGTTGCGCGCGCTGATCGGCTTCAAATCGGATCACCACGCGTCGGTGCTGGGCTGGAAGCGCGTCCCCTATATCTGGTTCGGCACGCTGTTGCAGTTCGGCGGGCTGGCGATCCTGCCGTTCGCGCTGCTGGTGATGACCGGCGGCGGGACCGGCCCGGCCTGGGCCGGCCAGATCGGCGCGGCGGTCGGGTTCCTGCTCGTCGGCGCGGGGATGCACACGACGCAGACCGCGGGGCTCGCGCTCGCGACCGATCTCGCGCCCGACGATGCGCGCCCGCGTGTGGTCGCCCTGTTGTACGTGATGCTGCTCGCCGGAATGATGGTCAGCGCGATCGTGATCGGTCGCCTGCTCGCCGATTTCACCCCGACCAAGCTGGTGCAGATCGTCCAGGGCGCGGCGATGCTGACGATGGCGCTGAACCTCATCGCGCTGTGGAAGCAGGAGGCGCGCAATCGCAACCCGGAAGCAGCGCGCGCCCCCGCCCCCGCATTCGGTGACGCCTGGGCGCAGTTCATCGCCCGCCCGCGGACGATGCGGCTGCTGGTCGCTGTCGGGCTCGGCGCCGCGGCGTTCAGCATGCAGGACGTTCTGCTCGAACCCTATGGCGGGCAGATCCTCGGGCTGTCGGTCGGCGCGACGACCTCGCTGACGGCCCTGTGGGCGGTCGGGATGCTGAGTGGCTTCGCGCTGGCGGCGCAGCGGCTCGCAGACGGCGACGATCCGCACCGTCTCGCCGGGTTCGGTGGGGTGTTGGGAATCGCCGCGTTCCTGTGCGTAATCTTCGCGGGTGCGCTGCCCGCGGTCACCCTGCTCGCGATCGGCGCGACGCTGATCGGGTTCGGTGGCGGGCTGTTCTCGGTCGGCACGCTGACCGCGGCGATGGCGATCGCCGATGAGGAGCGCCTGGCCGGACGCACCGGTCTGGCGCTCGGCGCCTGGGGCGCGGTGCAGGCGACCTGCGCGGGCCTGGCGATCGCGCTGGGCGCGTTCGCGCGCGATATCGTGTCGACCGCCGCGGTGGCGCGCGATCTCGGCGCGACGCTGGCCAGCCCGCTGACCGGCTACGCCTTTGTCTACTGCGTCGAGATTCTGCTGCTGCTCGGCATGCTCGTCGCGCTCGGCCCGCTCGTTCGCGGCAGCGAACCGCGTGCTCCAGTATCGCCGGTGCGGTCGCGCTTCGGCCTCAGCGACTTTCCGATCTGAAAGGGACCATCATGAACCCGCAAATCACGCCCGGCATTGATGTCGCCCTGTTGGTCTTCTGGGCGTTCGTGCTCTTCTTCATCTGCCTCGTCTTCTATCTGCGGCGCGAGGATCGCCGCGAGGGCTATCCGCTCGAGGACGAGACCACCGGGCGGCTCGATACCGTCGGGGGTCCGCTGCACACCGCGTCGCCCAAATCCTTCCTGCTGCCGTTCGGCCACGGCCGCGTGTTCGTACCACGCGCGGAAGATCGCGAGCCGGTCGACATCGCCGCGCGGCGCACCGATCGCTTCGCCGGCGCGCCTTACGCTCCCACCGGCAACCCACTCGCCGACGGGATCGGACCGGCGGCCTGGGCCAATCGCGCCAAACGCCCCGATATCGATATGGAGGGCCATCCCCGCATCGTGCCACTCTCCGCGGCGGCCGATTACACAGTCGCCGCTGGTGATCCCGATCTGCTCGGCTGGCCGGTCGTCGGCGCGGACGGCGCGGTCGCGGGAACGGTGGAGACGCTGTGGATCGATCGTGCAGATCGGCTGATCCGCTATCTGCAGGTCGATGTCGGCGCGGGGTCGGTACTCGCGCCGATGATGATGGCGACGGTCGAGCGTGGCGCCCGGCGCGTCGTCATCGATGCGCTGCTCGCCAGCCAGTTCGCCGGCGCGCCGCGGATCGAGGCCAGCGACCAGATCACCTTGTACGAGGAGGAGCGCGTGCAGGCCTATTTCGGCGGTGGCTATCTCTACGCCACGCCCGACCGGCAGGAGCCATGGCTGTGACGGAATATGACAATGAGCCGATTCCCGGGCTTCCCGGGCTGCTGCCCCCGGGCGAACGCATCCTCTGGCAGGGTCGGCCCGACCGCCAGGCGCTCGCGCGCGCGGCATTCCATACCCGGTTGGTGACGGTCTATTTCGCGCTGCTCGCGCTCTGGGCGCTGTCGAGCGCTGCGTTGCAAGGGATCCGTTCCCCGGCCGATCTGACCGGCACCGCGATGACGATCATCGCTGGGATCGTCGGCGTCGCGCTGCTCCATCTGCTCGCCTGGGGGACCGCGCGGACGACGATCTACACGCTGACCAACCGCCGCATCGTACTGCGGATCGGCATGGCGCTTCCCAAATGCATCAACCTGCCGCTCGCGCAGATCGGCTCGGTCGACCTCGCGATGCGCGCTGACGGACTGGGCGATGTCGCGTTGGCGATCACGGGGCGGCAGCAACTCGGCTATATCGCGGTGTGGCCGCATGCCCGGCCGTGGAAGGTCGCGGCGCCGCAGCCGATGCTCCGCGCGCTGCCCGACGCCGCCGATGTGGCCGCGCTCGTCGCGCGCACCTGTCTCGACGTCCAGGCCGACGGGGTGCTGACCCAACCCGACCCCATCGCGGCGCCGTCACCCGTCTTTGCCGGAGCGCAGGCGGCATGAGCGGCACGCACACCGATATGTTGCCGCGCGGGACGCTGATCAGCGCAGGCGCGCTCGTGCTGTTCGCGCTCGCCGCCACCACGATCGTGCGGATCGCCGATATCCCCCCCGCCGCCTCGCCCACATTGCTGCGCGAACGGGCGCATATCACGCCGGTGCGGTCGCGTGCCCTGCGCTTCATCGACCGCGCCGATGGCGCCGTCGTGATCGCGGACGTCGGCGGCGCAACCGCGTCGGTGATCGCACCCGGCCAAGAGACCGGCTTCATCCGCGGCGTGATGCGCGGATTGGCGCGCGAGCGGCGGGCGCGCGGCATCGGCGACGGTCCACCGTTCACGCTCACGCTGTGGCGCGACGGCGAGCTGTCGCTGGTCGATACCGCCACCGGTCGCGCGATCGAGCTAACGGCCTTCGGCACGACCAACCGCGCGACCTTCGCCGCGCTGCTCGATGCGAAGGGACCGACCGCATGACCGCGCTGCTCCGCACCCGGTTCGACACGCCCTGCCGTATCCAGATCGAGCATAGCGACGAATTCCTCTGTGCGCATGTCGAGCTCGCCGGCGACGTCGCTATCGGCCCGGGTGACCGTGTCCGCGTCCACGGCGCACCGATCCGCGTGGCGTTCGGCGAACGTCGCGTGGTCGAACGGCTCGCCACGGTCGAGCGTGCCGGGCTTGCCGGGCGGCTGTGGACCAAGTTCGCCGGGCATTTCGCGATGGCCGAACTTTACGAGGTCAGCTTTTCGGATCGGACGACAGTATGAACGCGATCACGCCTTTTACCGCCGACACGCTAGCCATCGCGCGTCAGGATACCGTGCTGTCGCCGCGCTTCTACACCACCGATTTCGCGGCGATGGACCGTATCGACGTTGGCCCGGTCCGCGCCGAATGGGATGCGCTAATCGGCGAAATGGCCGCCGATCCCAACCGCCTGCACTTCAAGCGCACCGACGCGTTCGACGGCGTGATCGAAAGCCTGCCGGGGGATCTGCGCGCCGAATTCACCGACTTCCTCGTCAGTTCGCTCACTGCCGAGTTCTCGGGTTGCATCCTCTACGCCGAGATCGCCAAGCGCGTCACCAACCCCGACATCAAGCAGCTGTTCAAGCTGATGAGCCGGGACGAAAGCCGTCATGCGGGTTTCATCAATGACACGCTGAAGGATGCCGGCATTGGCGTCGACCTCGGCTTCCTCACGCGGACCAAGAAATATACCTATTTCCGCCCGAAATTCATCTTCTACGCGACCTATCTCAGCGAGAAGATCGGCTATGCGCGCTACATCACGATCTACCGCCATCTCGCGGCGCACCCGGAGCTTCGCTTCCATCCGATCTTCGACTGGTTCGAACTCTGGTGCAACGACGAGTTCCGCCACGGCGATGCCTTCGCGATCCTGATGCGGACCGATCCGAAGCTGCTGCGCGGAGTAAACGCGCTGTGGATCCGCTTCTTCCTCGTCGCGGTCTATGCGACGATGTACGTCCGTGATCACAACCGCCCGGCGTTCCACAAGGCGCTCGGCATCGACCCGACCGACTATGACGCGCGCGTCTTCACGGTCTGCTCGGCGATCACGCGGCAGGTCTTCCCGGTGGTGCTCGATACCGATGCGCCGCGTTTCCGCGCCGGGCTGGAACGGATGCGCCGCATCGCCGGCGGGATCGACGCGGCCAAGGCGCAAGGCGGGATCGTCGGCGCGGTCAAACGGATCGGGCTGATCGGCGCGGCCGCGGCCAGTTTCGCCTGGCTGTACCTCACCCCGGTCAAGCGCAACACCGCCCCCGCTTCGGTCCGCCTGGTCCCGGCTTGGTGACTCTTCCCCCGCTCCTCTTCGCGCTGTTGATGTGGTTCATCGGAACCGCGGCGGTGGTCTGGCTGGACAGCCGGCCGGCGCACACGTTTCGGACCAGCCTGATCCTCGCCGGCACTGTGGCGATCGCCGCGATCGGACTGGTCTGGGCGAAGGCCGGCGATACCAGCGCGAGCGGCGCCTATGTCGGGTTCGGCGCGGCGATCGTGATCTGGGGCTGGCACGAAATGAGTTTCCTGATGGGGCATGTCGCCGGACCCAACCGCGCCGAATGTCCGTCGGACGCGGTCGGCTGGGCACGCTTCAAGGCGGCGACCGCGACCGTGATCCACCACGAGCTCGCGATCGCGGCGACCGCGATCCTGTTGTTCGCTGTGACCTGGGGCCAGCCCAACCAGGCCGCGCCGCTCACCTTCTTGCTGCTGTTCGTGTTGCGTGTGTCGGCGAAGTTCAACCTGTATCTGGGCGTACCCAACCTCAGCGACGAGGTGTTTCCGGCGCATCTGACCTATCTGAAAAGCTATTTCCGCACGCGCCGCATGAATGCCCTGTTCCCGTTCTCGATCCTGCTCAGCAGCGGCATTGCCGTTTGGGCGTGGACGGCGGCGGAAGCCGCGCCGGCGGGCAGCGGTGCGTCGGCGAGCGCCACCTTGCTCGCTGGGCTCGCGGTGCTCGGCGTCGTCGAGCATCTGTTCCTGGTCCTGCCGCTCCGCGACGCGAAAATGTGGCGCTGGGCTTCTTCATCCACACGAGCGGCCAAAGCCGCCATCACCGACTGACGGGGAGTTTGCATGAATTACGAGGCATTTTTCGAATCCGAGCTGACCACGCTCAAGGATGACGGCCGCTACCGGGTTTTTGCCGAACTCGAGCGAAAGGCCGGTGCCTTCCCCGCGGCCGAGCAGTTCCTCGGCGAACAGACCCGCCCAGTCACCGTATGGTGTTCGAACGACTATCTCGGCATGGGTCAGCATCCGGACGTGCTCGACGCGATGCACGCAACGCTCGACCGGTGCGGCGCGGGCGCGGGCGGCACCCGCAACATTTCGGGCACCACGCACAGTCATGTCCAACTCGAGGCCGAACTCGCCGATCTGCACGGTAAGGAAGCGGCGTTGCTGTTCACCTCGGGCTATGTCTCGAACTGGGCGGCGCTCGGCACGCTCGGCGCGCGGCTACCCGGCTGCGTGATCCTGTCCGACGCGCTCAACCACGCCTCGATGATCGAAGGCATCCGTCACAGTCGGGCCGAGGTGCAGCAGTTCACGCACAATTCGCCCGAGGATCTCGACCGGCGATTGGCGTCACTCGATCCCGCATGTCCCAAGCTGGTGGCGTTCGAAAGCGTCTATTCGATGGACGGCGACATCGCGCCGATCGCCGAGATCCTCGACGTCTGCGAAGCGCACGGCGCGATGTCGTATCTCGACGAGGTCCACGGCGTCGGCCTGTACGGCCCGCGCGGCGGCGGCATCGCCGAGCGCGAGGGGCTGATGGACCGCGTGACCGTGATCGAGGGGACGCTGGGCAAAGCGTTCGGCGTGATGGGCGGGTATATCGCCGCGTCGGCCGCGCTGTGCGACTTCGTCCGCAGCTTCGCCAGCGGCTTCATCTTCACCACCGCGCTCCCGCCCGCGCTCGCCGCAGGCGCCACCGCGAGCATCCGGCATCTGAAGACCAGCCAGATCGAACGGACCCGCCAGCGCGACCGCGTCGCGAAAGTCCGGCGCCAGCTCGACGCGATGGGCATCCCGACGCTCGACAATACCAGTCACATCATCCCGATCATGGTGGGCGATGCGCACAAGTGCAAACGGATCAGCGACTGGCTGCTCGAACATCACGGCATCTATGTCCAGCCGATCAATTATCCGACGGTCCCCGTCGGCACCGAACGGCTGCGGCTGACCCCGTCGCCGGTCCATACCGATGACGACATCGACAAGCTGGTCCGCGCGCTGAGCGAAATCTGGTCGCAATGCGAACTCGCCCGCCGCGCGATGGCGGCCTGAACGGGGGTCGACGCACCCGTCGTCGACGCCCCTTCCAGCGGGCAAGGGCTCGCACCCGATCCTCATGCGGACGGGTGCGATGCACCAGGGGCTTAACAGGTGGCAGCAACGGACCTCTTCGCCTTCACCCAAGACGAACGCGGACCTCGGCCCCTCGCGGCGCGCTAGTGCCCGATCAGCCGGTGCAATCGCCATCGGCCGTGTGCGACCACCGCGACCACCACCGGCACCGTCGCCGCGACCGCGAGATCGTGGCGAACGCCCGGCAACGCGGACAGAAGATACCCGACCAGCGCGACGAGATAGTAGCTGATCGCGACGACGGACAATCCCTCGACCGTCTGCTGCAGCCGCAGCTGCACCTTGGCGCGCGCATCCATCGAGAGCAGCAGGTCGCGATTCTGCTTCGACAGCGCGATATCGATCCGCGTGCGAAGCAATTCGCTGGTCCAGGCGGCGCGCTGCGACAGATCCTCCAGCCGCGCGGAAAAGGAATCGCAGGTCCTGACCGCGGGCGCCAGCCGCCGCTCTGTGAAGTCACCAAGCGTCTGGTATCCGCGCACCGCGCCGATCCTCAAACTGGCCAGCCGGTCGGTGCTAAGCTGTGCATAGGCCCGCGTCGCGCTCATCCGGTAGCGCGTCTCCGCGACCAGTTGCGCCAGCTGCGCCGACAGGAAGGTCAGTTCGTCGAGCAGCTGGTCGTCTTGTGACGTACGTTCCGACACGGCGAGCGTGAGCTGCGCGAGCCGCGTCTCCAGCGCGCTGACACTCGGGGTCAGGCGCTGTGCGAGCGGCAGGCCGAGCAAGGCCATGTTGCGGTAATTGCCCAGCTCCTGCAGCCGAATGACGAGCTGCGATGGTTCGTCCCGCTCGAGACCGCGATCCTGCACCAGCAATCGTCCATAGCCATCGCCGTTTAACCGGAAATCGGAGACGATCCGCGCGGTCCCGTCGGCGACGTCGCACAGGATCGTCGCCTCGGGCGAGAACCAGGCTGCGATCTCGGTCGGTAGCGGATCGGTGACGTCGCGGCTGACCGCGATCTGCGTAGCGCGGATGACGCTGCCCGGCATCTCCGCCAGCAGCGTCGGCAGGATGGGATCGAACACGGCGGGATCGAACGGCGCGTCGAAGGCGCCGGGGCGCAGCAGCGTATAGGTGGCGAATTCGGTGTGCCGCTCCCAGACGAGCGTCATCGCGTCGAACGCGATGACGCCGTATTTCTCCGCGATCGGCACGATGACGCGCGCCGCCTCAGCCAAGCCGATGACGTGCCGCCGCGCCGCTTCCGCGGCCTCTTCCTCCAGCACGGTGACGATCTGGACCAGCCGGCACGGCGCCGCGAACCGTGGCAGCCGCCGCAGGTGCATTTCCTCCGACAGCGCCGCCCGCAACGCGTGATTGCGGATCGTCACGTCGCGAGACACGCGGAGAACCCGGTCCGCGCCGCGATCGGCGCGGCCGGGGTCATTTGTTGTCGGTCATCGTCGCAGGCTTCGCAAAGGCGGCAGGCACCGCGGTGGCCGCGCCCGCGCCACCCTCCGGAATCGCCGCCGGCATCGCGCCACCCCACAGGATCGGCGCCTGTGCGATCATGCTCACCCCGCCCAGCGGCTTCGAAAGCCCCTGGTGGCAGGTCGTGCAATTGACCTTGTACGGGTCACCGTGCGGGCCCTTGCGGTTCGCCGGGAACACCGCCTGCAACGAGCTGATATAGTTCGTGTTGATGTCGCGGACCATGCGGATGCCGTAATAGGCGGTCCCGCGCTGCGCCCGGCTGAGGTTCCAGGCGCGGAACGACTGGCTGTTGTGGCAATAGGTGCAGTTCACCCCCAGCGCGGTGCTGACGTGCATCATCAGGCCATAGGATTGCTCGGCCGCCTTGATCGACACGATATGATCCGCGTTCGGAAACGCGCTGGCGCTCGCGACCCGCACCTGCGCGCGTCCGTTCAGATATTGCGCGAACGGGTCATAGGGCAGCGACGAATAGCCGACATTCTGGTTCGGCGAGTTCTGGCCGTGCTTGTTACGCAGGATCGTGTTGGGTTCCACCGTCCCCTCGGCATTCGCCCATTTATACTCGGGCACCGCATTGCCGCGGTGGCAGGTATAGCAGGTCACGCCGGTCTGCTTGACGTGGCTTGCCCAGCGCGAATTGATGGTCTGCGTCATCTGCAGCATCCGCCGCGCGACGACCTTGGTGTATTTCTCGTCGGACGCCATGTTCTCGGGGTTGTGGCAGTAATTGCACCCCTGTTCGGGCGGTGCGACCCACTGGTTCATCTCCGCCATCAGATGGTCGAACCGCTCCTTGCTGAGCCCCGCCACCACCTTGACGTTCTGGTAGCTCTGCCCCGCGGTCGGGCCGCCATCGGGTGGCAGCGGATACGGCGCCGGCGGGATCACGGCGGCCTTCGCGATGCTGCTGACATCGACGATCTGCTCGAGTCCGGTGCCGCGATACCCGGTCTGTGTCGACTGTTTGGCGCCTAGCTCGCAGCCTGCGAGCATGATGGCGCCGCTCAACGTGGCGATCGTCGCGACGCGGTTCATTGCGATGCTCCCGGCAGAGACGCCGGGTCGATCACGCCGGTGCTCGGGTAACTGGGTGCATAACCGTGCAGGATCGCCCAGAGATACCAATTGTCGACCACCGTGCCCGTCAGCAGGATGCCGATCGCGCCGGTCAAGGGCGTCAGCACCGCGAACCACCAGGCCCAGCGATGGATCGATTCGGCGGTCGCGTTGAACCCCATCGTCCAGCGCCAGAACAACGCACCGCGTTCGAACGCGGTGCCCCGATCGACGATTTGTTCGATCTCGCGTTCGCTGCCGTAGCGGCCGGTGGCGAGCACCGTCGCGCCGTGCATCGCGAACAGCATCGTCGATCCATAGAGGAAGACAATCGAGAGGCAGTGGAACGGGTTGTAGAACAGATTGCCGTAGCGGATCGAGAACGCCGCGGTCCAGTCGAGGTGCGGGAAGATGCCGAACGGCACCGCCTCGGCCCAGCTGCGCATCAGCATCGGCCGGATGAAGCCGAGCGTGATGATCAGGAAGATCCCCGCACCGAACGCCCACGCGACATGGGTCCCCATGCCGAGCGCACGCGCCCGCGCAAAGGTGCGGACCCACCACAGGATCAGCGCGCTGGTCATGAAGAAGCCCGCCATCTGCCACCAGCCGCCCTGCGCGAGCGGGACGAGCATCTGGAAGCCCCATTGCGGGCCCGGCGGCTCGAGCGCGAGCCAGGGGAGCTGCCGGACGAACTGGATCGGATCCCAGCCGACGCTCGCGAACATGTTGAGCCCGATGATCTCGAACGCGGTGAACGCGCAGATCAGCGACGCGATACCCAGCTTGCCGAGATAGATCGGCCCGATCTGCGCTGCGCCGAGCTTGCCCGCCCAGTAGTTGTAGCTGCCGTTGCCGATCCGGCGGAAGCTGCCCGGGGGCAGTAGCGGCCCCGATTCGAGCGGCCCCCGCAGCTGCACTTGCGTGAAGATGTTTTGATAGCGTGCCATCGTACCCCCCTCAGGACCAGATCGGCAGGTTGAGCCACCAGGTCCACCATTCGGGCCAGCCGCGCGTCCACAGCGGCCCCGAGATGATGATGCAGATCGCGCTCCAGAACCCGGCACTGAGCGCCAGGAACAGCCCGAGCCGGTGGATGCCCAACGTCCCGATCGAATAGCCGATCGTGTCGCGGAAGAACGCGTCTTCATATTCGGGCGACTTGACCGTCTCGCCTGGCCCGGGATTGACCGCCGACAGCACCAGCGCGCCGTGGAAGGCGAGCGCGCCGCCGGTGGTGAAGAAGAAGCTCACCGCGATCATGTGCGCGGGATTGTAGTGGAAATGCAGATATTGGTAGCCGGTGTTCGACACCCAATCGAGATGGCTGAAGATGCCGTAGGGGAAGCCGAACCCCCAGGCGCCGAGCATCCATGGGCGGATCACCACCAGCGACACATAGGCGAAGATCGCGAAGCCATAGGCGAAGGGCACGTGATACCCCATCCCCAGCTTTCGGCAGATCTCGACCTGCCGCAGCGCCCAGGACACGAACGCGCCGATCGCGCAGATCGTGATGACCTGGTAGAATCCCCCTTCGCGGAGCGGTGCCAGACCGAGGCCATAGCTGATATCGGGCGGCGCGATGCTGATCAGCCACGGGTTCCAGCTGTTACCCAAAGACGCGTCGTAGAAGATCAGCGCGGTGCCGAGCGACGCGCAGATCGCGGTCATTACGCCGAAAAACCCGACGTAGAAGGGACCGACCCAGAAATCGAACAGGTCGCCGCCGATCAGCGTGCCCCCTCGCACCCGATATTTTCGCTCGAAGCTCAGCAGCGCCATGGCATCTCTCCGCCGCCCGGCACATACCAGGGGCTCTCAGGTCGTTGTCGGGGGGCGAGACCCAACGATCTCGCCCGCCCGTAGCCGCGTCCGCAGCGGTTCAGGGGCCGCCGGGCGTCGCCGGCGCGGTCGCCGTCGTCGTCTTGTGCGGGCCATCGAGCCAGTTGAACCGGTCGGTGCTGAGCAGGATGAAGTGGATCAGCAGTGCAAGCACCAGCAGGAAGATGAACAGCGCGGTGAGTGAACGCCGCGGGTCGAAGATCAGCCAGATTCTCCACATGATGTGGTTCCTCTCTTTATAAAGAATTAGGGGTCGAGACAGCCGGACTTAAAGCCAGGGCCGCCAGTTCCAGACCAAGAAGTGCGCGACGATCGCGACCACCGTGAAGATCAGGAAGCTCATGATGAAGAGCTTGTGAAATTCCTTGGCCTCTTCGGGCGTGAGATAGGTTCCCGGCCCCATCTTCTCGTCTCTTTCTCTCAGGTCGCTCATGTCTACGTCTCCCTTGTTCCCGGCGAGGACAGGAGCGTAAAACACCGCTCCCTGCATCCGCGCGGGCCGAATGCCCGCGTGGATATGGTGGCCCGCAGCGATCGGCTGGCGATCGCGCGGAAAAGGCGTGCCGCGGTCACGATCCGCGGCTTTCGAGAATGGCGAGCGCGAGGCGCTCGGGGGTGACCGACGCCTCGCCGGCCCGGCGCGCGTCGCGCTCGGCGGCGTCGCGGATGCGCTTGGCCATCGAGATCCGCACCAGCACCGGCGCGCGCTCGACCTCGGCGTCGAATTTGGTCTTGGCCTCGTCGTCCCACGCGACCTCACGCTCGATCCGTGCCGGAGTCGCCTCGGCCTGGTCGAGCTGACCGGCGAGCGGCAGGATGTGGAAGAGCGCGTCGAACAGCGCGTTGCACACTTCCTGGATCAGATAGGTCGCACCCGCATAACCCATGAACGGCGTGCCGGTATGGCGGCGGATGATCGCGCCGGGGAAACTCGCGGGGATATACACCCCGCGGGCGCCCGCTTCGGCCATGTACATGCGTTCGTTGAAGCTGCCGAACACGATGAGCGGCGGGTTGGTCTTGATCGCGTCGATCACCGCCTGGTTGTCGGGCTTGACCCCGGCGGTGCGGGAGAAGGCGAAATGACAGGGCAGGCCCATGTCGGTCTCAAGGAAATTGCGGATGCCGCGTGCGTAGGTGTCGGTCGCGACGATCCCGAAGCTCGCGGTGCCGAAGAAATCCTGCGTGACCGAGCGCCACAGGTCCCAGATCGGCTTGATCGTCGTATGTTTCTCGCGTTCGATGAACGGTTCGGGGTCGAGCCCGAGCAGTTCGCCCAATTTGCGCAGGAACAGGGTGGTGCTCTCGAGCCCGATCGGCGCCTGCAGATACGGGCGCTCCAGTGCCTCGCACAGTCCGCGCCCGAACTCGCGGTACAGGCAGACATTGACGCGCGCGTCGGCGAGTTTGCGGACATCGGCGAGATGGCTGCCGAGCGGGAACACCATGCCGATTTCGGCGCCGATGCCCTCGACCAGCCGCCGAATCTCGGCGAGATCGGACGGCATGTTGAACGTACCGTACATCGGGCCGATCAAATTGACCTTGGGCCGCTCGCCGTCCTTCAGCTCGCGCAACGGCGGGACCTTTTTCGGCCCGAACTGCGTCCACAGCCATGTCAGCGCGCGGTCGCCCGATTGCCATTGATCCTCGTCGATCGTGCGCGGCAGGAAGCGCTGGATGTTGGTGCCCTCGGGCGTCACCCCGCCACCGATCATCTCGGCGATCGATCCGGTGACGACGACTGCAGGCAGATCGGGATCGAGCGTCGCCCAGGCGCGCTTCATCGCGCCCTCGGTGCCGTCGCGGCCGAGCTCCTGCTCGCCGAGACCCGTGACGACGATCGGCAGTTCGTGCGGCGGCAGCGCGTCGGTATAATGCAGCACCGACGTGACCGGCAGGTTCTCGCACCCGACCGGGCCGTCGATGATGACCTGCAGCCCCTTGATCGCGGTGAACGCGTAGACTGCGCCCCAATAGCCGCCGGCGCGGTCATGATCGAGGACGAGAGTCATGTCCCCACGCTCTCTTCCGCCTTGGCGGCGGCGATACGCTTGGCGGCATATTTCGCCTTGAACTCGGGCCGATCGACCGGTGTGTGATCCCACACACCGGCCGTGGACCCCGCCCCAACGCCGTCGAAAAATGTGCTCATCCGATCGAACCGCGCCTGATTGGCGAGCGCCGCATTGACCACCAGCGCCAGGCTCCCCGCCCCCGCCGGCCCCATCAGCGGACGCGCCGAGATCAGGTTCGTGAAGTAGAGTGCCGGAATAGCCTTCTGCTTGGCATACTGGACCACCGGCGTCGTGCCGATCGCCAGATCGGGACCGAATTCGTCGACCGCCGCCAGATCCTGTTCCAGGCTCGCGCGATACTGGACGCGAACGCCGTGCGCTTCGAGCCAGTCGCGGTCCGGGTCCGACCACACCGTCCGCGGGCAGGCGGTACCGACATAGGGCACATCGGCGCCGCTCTCGATCAGCAGCCGCGCGACCAGCAGTTCGGAGCCTTCATAGCCCGACACCGTAATCCGCCCGGTTATGGGTCGGGCGGCGAGCGCGCCGCGGATCGCCGGGACGAAGCGGTTCTTGGCCGCATCGACCTTTGCTTGAGCGATACCGCATGCCGCGCCGATCGCGTCGAGCCACGCCGCCGTCCCCTCCGCGCCGACCGGCGCCGAACCCACCACCGTCCGCCCCGCCGCTTCGAACTCGCGGATGCTGGCGGTGTAGAACGGATGGATCGCCGCCACCGCGGCGCAATCGAGTGCGCTGTACAGCTCGCGCCATTCGCGCGTCGGGACGACCGGACCCGCCGCAAGACCCAGCGGTTCGAGCAAGAGCCCGATACCCGGCGGGTCCGCAGGGAACATCTCGCCGAGCAGCGTGACGGTCGGACGATCGGGGCGCTGTTTGGGTGCCGCGACCGGACCGGTCTCGGCCTCCTTGCGCGCATAGGATAGCATCGCGCCGGCCAGCACGTCCTTCGCCTCCGCATGCGTCGGCACGCCGAACCCGGGTACGTCGATGCCGATCACGCGGACGCCGTTGATCTGGTCGGGCAGCAGCTGCAGCGGCACTCCGCTGGCGGTCGGCACGCACAGGTTGGTGACGACGATCGTGTCGTACAGCGCCGGATCGGCGATCTGATGCACCGCGTCGCGAATGTCTTCGAACAGCTTGCCCGTGACCAACGTCTCCGACGAGAAGGGCACATAGCCGACGCTGCGTTTGGCGCCGTAGAAATGCGACGTGAAGGTCAGCCCGTAGACGCAGCAGGCCGAGCCCGACAGGATCGTCGCGGTACGCCGCATCCGCAGCCCGACGCGCAAGGAGCCGAACGCCGGACACATGGATTGCGGCTGGTCGTGCGGGCCCTTGGGATAATCGGCGTCGTAGCGCGCGAGCACGTCGGATTTGCCGGCCAGCTCCGCGGCTTCGCGCAGTGTCGCGCCGTTCGAACACCCACCTGCTTCTGCGCCGACGACCGATGGCGTCAGGTCGATCCGGTCGCGATCGCGGATGGGTGTGTCGACCTCCACGATCAGACCGCGTCGTACACGATTTCGAGGGTCGGCTTGGGCACATAGGCCACGCCGCGCATGTCCGCCTGGGTCGCCGGCCGGAGCGTATAATCCGCCCCAGTGATGTCGGCCGAGAACAGCGCCAGCAACCCGTCCTGATCGAGGGGCGTCGGCCGCAGCGGCGGCGCGGTCGCGACATTCTCGGCGAGTTCCTCGAACAGGCTCGCCCATTGGCTGTCGGGCTTGCCGATGATCTGGTAGTTCGCGCTCTTCTTGCGGATATCCTCGTTGGCGGGGATCGCGCAGAGCACCGGGATGCCGACGGCTTCGGCAAAGGCGTTCGCTTCGCCGGTGCCGTCATCCTTGTTGAGGATCATGCCCGCTACGCCGACATTGCCGCCCATCTTGCGGAAATATTCGACCGCCTTGCAGACGTTGTTCGCGACATAGAGAGACTGCAGGTCGTTCGACGCGACGACGATCACCTTCTGGCACATGTCGCGCGCGATCGGCAGGCCGAAGCCGCCGCACACCACGTCACCCAGGAAATCGAGCAGGACGTAGTCGAAGCCCCATTCGTGGAAGCCGAGCTTCTCGAGCGTCTCGAACCCGTGGATGATCCCGCGACCGCCGCAGCCGCGGCCGACCTCGGGCCCGCCCAGCTCCATCGCGAACACCCCGTCGCGCTGGAAGCAGACATCCTCGATGCCGATCTCTTCGCCGGCCAGCTTCTTCTTCGAACTCGTCTCGATGATCGTCGGGGTCGATTTGCCGCCGAACAGCAGCGATGTCGTGTCGCTCTTCGGATCGCAACCGATCAGCAGCACGCGCTTGCCGTGCTGCGCCATCATGTAGCTGAGATTGGCCAGCGCGAAGGATTTGCCGCTGCCGCCCTTGCCGTAGATCGCGATGATCTGCGTGTCCTTGGTGATCGGCCCCGTATGAACCGGATCCGGCTCGGCGTGCGCCTCGTCGCGCAGCGGTCCTGGATCGAACAAGCTCATAGCGCCCTCCAGTCGAGAACCATTTTCAGACAGGCGGGATCGGTAAAGGCCTGCGGATAGGCGTCGGCGGCCTGCACCGCGGGCCGCGCGTGGCTGATCAGCCCGTCGAGATCCAGCAGTCCGGCATCGATCAGGCTGAGCGTGGCCGTAATGTCTGCAGGGGTGAATTCAGCGGAGATGCGCATCCGTGCCTCGCGCATGAACGCGGTCGGAAATGCGAACGACAGACGGTCGTAAAAGCCCGCCAGCACGAGCTGTCCGCCCTTGGCGAGCCGTCCGAACGCCGTGTCGAGGATATCGCCCGCACCGCTCGCGTCGCAGATCACCCTATAATCGCGCCGCGCGTCGTCCGACGGATCGACAACGTCATAGCCGAAGCCGTCGCGCCGATCCGGGTTGGTTTCCCACACCGTCGGAACGCCGCCACCCAGCGCGATCGCGATCCGGGCGATCAGACGCCCGAGGATGCCGTGGCCGACGATCAGATCGGGTACGCCGCCAATCTCGATCGCGTGGTGCGCGGTCGCCGCCAGCGCGATCAACACGCCGTTGCGCCCCAGCGCGGCGTCGATCGGCACCGCGCGCGCCCCCGGCAGGATCACGCGGCGGGCGCTTCCCCCGAACAATCCGCGCGCCCCGACATAGCAATTGGCGCCGGGTACGAAGACCCATTCGCCGATCCGCCCGCGCGCGTCGGCGCCGGCATCGACGATCCGCCCGACCGACTCATAGCCGGGCACCAGCGGATACCCCATGCCCGGAAATTCCGGCATGCGCCCGGTCCACAGCAGCTTCTCGGTGCCCGAGCTGATCCCGCTCCAGTCGACCTCGACGCAGACATCGGCGTGGGTCATCGGGTTGAGCGCCAACGACCGCAGCGCGAGCCGTTCCGGTGCTTCCAAGATGACCGCCACTGCGTCCATGCGCTCGTCCCCTACGACGTCGGATCCTGATGACCCTTGAGGCGTAACCTGATCCAGACACTTTAGATTGTCAACCTGAATGGACAGTTCACCGTGTCGCGATAATGGCCCGGGTGGTCAGCGGCATCGCCGTGCGCAGCACGCGCGACTGGGAAAAGCCCGCGCGCCGCAGCATCGCGCAGATTTCCGCGGCACTGCGCGGCCGGCCCGATCCCATCGCCAGCAGATAGAATCCGAAATAGGCATCGCCCGCCGACTCCGCGCCGCGCGTCTGCGCCATCGGTTCCGCGATGAACACCCGCCCGCCAGCCGGCAGCGCGGCGTGGATGCGCGCGAGCAACGCCAGCGCCGGGGCATCGTGGTGATCGTGCAGCACCCGGATCAGCGTGATCAGATCGTATCCGCCGGGCAGCGAATCGGCGAGGAAATCCCCCCCCACCAGCGTCGTCCGATCGATCAGACCCGCCGCGGCCAATTGCGGCCCCGCCCGCGCCACGACCGCGGGAAGATCGAACAGCCCGAGGGAGAGGCCCGGCACCGCCGTACCCACCGCACGGAGGAACGCCCCCTCGCCGCCGCCGACATCGAGCATACGCCGATGGCGGTGGAACGCGTAGGACGCGATCGCCTGGTCGGCGACCAGCGGCTGCGACGCCGCCATCAGCGCGGAATAGTCGGCAACGTCCGGCTGTTCGCCCTGCCCCGCCGATTCGGCGTACGGCCAATGCCGCGAGAGCGCACCGCCACCGCCGCCGCGCCGGAGCAACGACACCGGGTCCGCCAGATCGGCATAGAGCAGGTGATGATGCGCGATCATGTCGCAGATCCCGCGATTGCCGAGCAGCGCCGCGCCGTCGCCGCCGAGCGTCCAGTCGCGCCCCAGCGGTTCGACCAGCTTCAACGCCGCCGCCCCGCGCAACAGCCGCTCGGCCCCCGCCAAGGGCAGATCGAGCCGCGCCGCGATCGTCACCGTATCGCGCGGGCCGTCCGCCAGCAGCGCCAGCAATCCGGTTTCGACGCAGGCGAACAGGATCTGCGAATAGGTGAAGCCCGCGACCAGATCGAACAGTCCGCGCGCCCGCCGCCGCGCGATCGGCCGCGTGAGCGGAAAGCGCTGCGCGAACCGCTGGAACCGGGGGGACATGAGCGTGCGGTTGCGCCACCCCCGCCAATGGGCCCGCCACCCGGTTGCTGCGTGATCGAACAGATTCATGTGTCAACATTTGTGGACAGGTGTTAGCATCGCGTCAATCGGAGGATGCCCGTGGCGAACGACGGCGTGGTGGTGATCGGAGCGGGCGTCGGCGGATTGGTCAGTGCCGCGCTGCTCGCCGCTCGCGGTCACGCGGTCACGCTGGTCGAGGCGCAGGCCGGCCCGGGCGGTAAACTCCGCGATATCGCCGTCGAGGGCGCGGCGATCGATGCCGGCCCGACCGTCTTCACGTTGCGCCACATTTTCGACGAGGTCTTCGCCGCCTGTGGCGATTCGCTCGACCGCCATCTGACCCTGCACCCCGCGGCGACGCTGGCGCGCCACGCCTGGGGCGATGCGCGGCTCGATCTGTTCGCCGACCCGGCGGCCAGCGAAGCGGCGATCGGCGACTTCACCGGCGCCGCCGACGCGCGCGGCTACCGCGATTTCCGGCAGGAGGCGAAGCGGCTGTTCGACTCGCTCGACCGGCCGTTCCTGCGCGGCACCCGACCCGATCCGCTGACGCTCGGCTGGCGGATGGGCGTGCGCGGGTTTGCCGACTATCGGACGCTCCGGCCCTTTACCTCGATGTGGCGCGCGCTCGGCGGCTATTTCCGCGATCCGCGGCTGCAGCAGCTGTTCGGCCGCTACGCCACCTATTGCGGGTCGTCGCCCTTTGCCTGTCCCGCCACGCTGATGCTGATCGCGCATGCTGAGGCGAGCGGGGTGTGGCTGATCGAAGGCGGGATGCACCGTCTCGCGATCGCGCTGGAGGCGCTGGGCCGGCAGAACGGCGTCCGCTTCCGCTACGGCGCACCTGTGCGATCGATCGAGATCGCGAGCGGCCGTGCGACCGGGGTTGTGCTCGACAGCGGCGAACGCCTCTCCGCCTCCGCCGTCGTCTGCAATGCCGACCCCGCCGCAATCGCGTCCGGGCGCTTCGGTGCCGCGGCCCGTCGCGCGGTATCGTCCGTCCCCCGCCCCCGCAGATCGCTCAGCGCGATGGTCTGGACCGGTCACGCCCGCGCCGCCGGCTTTCCGCTGCTGCGCCACAACGTGTTCTTCTCGCGCGACTATCCATCAGAGTTCGCGGCCCTCGCCGCCGGCCGGCTCGCCGACTCGCCCAGCGTCTATGTCTGCGCGCAGGACCGCGCCGACGGCGACCACGCGCCGCGCGACCGCGAGCGCGTCCAGATCATCGTCAACGCGCCGCCCGTCGGCGACGGCACAGGCTTCACCCAAGGGGAGATCGCAACATGCACACGGCGAATGCTGGAGGGCGTTTCGCGGGCGGGGCTTTCGCTGGATCTGGCGCCCTCGACGATACTGACGACGCCTACCGACTTCGACAGGCTGTTTCCGTCGACGGGTGGGGCCCTTTATGGACCGGCCTCGCACGGGTGGGCGGCGTCCTTCCGCCGCCAGGGCAGCCGGACGCGGATCGCTGGGCTCTATTGCGCGGGCGGGAGCACGCACCCCGGCGCGGGCGTCCCGATGGCGGCGCTTTCCGGCCGGCTAGCCGTCGACTGCCTGCTCAGGGACCGCGTTTCGACGTCCGTGTCGATGCCGGCGGTTATGCCTGGTGGTATGTCGACGCGACCAGCGAGGACGGTGCCCACGGGCTGACGATCATCGCGTTCATCGGCAGCGTCTTCTCGCCCTATTACAAGCTCAGCGGCCGCGGGAACCCCGAAAACCACTGCGCGATCAACGTCTCGTTGACCGGCCCGCGCGGCAGCGCCTGGGCGATGACCGAACGGCCCGCGCACCGCGTCCACCGCGGCAAGGATCACTTCGTCGTCGGCCCCAGCGGCGTCCGTTGGGACGGCGATACGCTGGTGATCGAGATCGCCGAGATCTCCGCCCCCCTGCCCTACAAGGTGCGCGGCACGGTGCGCGTCCGGCCCGAGATGATCGGCACCACCGCCTTCGCGCTCGACCCCGCCGGCCGGCACCGCTGGCATCCGGTCGCGCCGCGCGCGCATGTCGAGGTCAAGATGACGCATCCCGGCGTGCGCTGGTCCGGCCCCGGCTATTTCGATTCGAATTTCGGCGACGAGCCGCTCGAGGCCGGGTTCGACGACTGGCACTGGTCGCGCGCGCACCTCAGGTCCGACGTCGCGGTGCTGTACGAGGGCCGGCGGCGCGACGGCACGCCGTTCGATCTGGCGCTCAAGTTCGACGCACAGGGCCGCTGGCACGACGTCGTCCAGCCCGCCCCCGCGCGGCTGCCGCGCACCGGCTGGCTGATCGATCGCGCGACCCGGGCGGATCCGGGGCATGATCCGCGCGTGATCAAGACCTGGATCGACGCGCCCTTCTACGCGCGCTCGGCGCTATCGACTCGGCTGTTCGGCGAGGATGTCCGTGCGGTCCACGAAAGCCTGGCGCTCGGCCGCTTCCGCTCACCGATCGTCCAGTCGATGCTCCCCTACCGGATGCCCCGCGCGGTCTGGTGAGGTGCGATCAGTTGAGGAGTCGTCCGCCTCGGCCGCACGCTGCCGGTCGCGCGCGATCTCGCGGTTGACCGATATCAGCTGCCACACGCAGAACAGCACCACGGGAATGCCTGCGATCGCCAGGTCGAACAGGCTGAAATAGTCGCGCATCATCGCTCTCCCGCGAACCCCTGGATGATCCCGGCGACCAGCTCGGGCTGTTCCTCATGCGCCAGATGCCCGAGCCCCGCGAGCGTCTCGATCCGCGCCCCGCCGATCATCGCCGCCGCTTCGCGCGCATTCGACAGCGGGATCGCCGTGTCCGCGGTGCCGTGGACCAGCAGCAGCCGCGTCTGAACCCGCGCCAGATCGCGCTGCAACGCCGGCAGATCCCAATCCGCCATCATTCCGATCGCACCGGCGCAATGCGCCGAGGTCGCGAACAGCATCTCGTACCACCGCGCGCCCTCGGCATCGATCCGCGACCCGGTGCTGCGCTGGAGGAACCGCGCGGTCTCGCCAGGCACCCGCGCCATCCGCGTGAACAGATGCGGCGCGAACGGATTGACGAACAGCGCCTTTGCCAGCGTCGGGAACAACCGCGCCGCGAGCCCCGGAAACGGAAGCAGCGCCGCGCTCAGCCCGACGATCGCGTCCGGCGTCGCGCGACCGTCCAGCGTCATGCGGATCGCGATCGCCGCCCCCGCCGAATGCCCGACGATGATGGTCGGTGCGATCTTCAGCGCCTGCAACAACGTGCCCGTAGCGCGCGCCATCGCGGTCATCGACAGCCCGTCGACCGGGCGCCCGGTGGTGAAGCCGTGTCCCGGCAGGTCGACCGCGACGACGCGGAACTGCGCCGCGAGCAACGGCGCCAGCGCGCGCCAGCTGTGGGTCGCCGCGCCCGTCCCGTGCAGCAGCAGGAGCACGGGCGCATCCGCAGGCCCGAAGCTCTGGACATGCCAGCGCATCCGTCCGCTCGTGACGAAGCTGCTCTGCGCGCGGTTGGGCCAGCCGCGGCCCTCGATCGCCCAGCGCGGCGCGCTCATGCCGGCTGCACCGCACGCACCGCGGCGTGCATCGTCGCCGCGTCGGCCCGCGGCAGCGGCAGGTAGCGCGCGCCCATCGCGGTCGCCAGCGCCGCACCCTCGGGCCCCGGTCGCGCCGAAATATCGACGAACGCGCCGGCGATTCCCGCCAGCCCGATCGCCTTCGCGGCGTTGGTCGCGTCCGCGGTAGCAGCCGATCGGACCGCGCGCCCATCGGCGGCGATGTTCGCCCGGCCGTCGGTCAGCATCACGACGAACGGAGTCCGCCCACGCTTGCGCTCGGTCTCGGCGAGATCGTGCGCCGCGCGGAACCCCGCGGCGAGCGGCGTACCACCGCCACCGGGCAATTCGGCCAATGATCGCCGCGCGCGTGCCAACGACCGCGTCGGTGGCAGCAGCAGCTCGGCGACGGTCCCGCGAAACGCGATCAGCGCCACCTGCGCGCGCTTCACATAGGCGTCGGCCAGCAGCAATTCGACCGCACCCTTCGCCTCCGCTAGCCGCGCCAGCGCCGACGATCCCGACGCATCGACCGCGAAGATCGTCACCGCCTCCGCGCGCGTCTCGAACCGGCGGATGCGCAGATCGTCGCGGCGGATCGTCACGCGGCCCTCACCGCTCTGGCCCTGCGCGGCGCGCAGTTTCTGCCACGGTGCCGCGGCGCGCAGCGTATCGATCAGACTAAGGCGTCGCCCGCCGCCCGGCATCCCGGCGCGCGCCGCCATCGGCCGGCCGCGGACGCCCGATTTGCGCCGCTCGCCCGCACCACGCGCGTCGCTCGCGCTCGCCCGTCGCGCGCCGCCCTCCGCGATCCGCGCGAGCACGTCCTTCGGCAGCGCCGCGAGCACCGCGGCGAGCACCATGTCCTCGATCGGGCCGGTTTCGCTCTGCTCCTGGTCGCCGGCATCCCCGTCCGAAGGCGGCGGCGGTGGCGGCGGTGGGGCCCCCTCGGCATCGTCGGCAGCCGGCAACCGGGTCGCCCGCGGCGCCAGGACGAGCCGCGCCGCCAACAGGATATCCGCCTCGACCACGCCATCCCGTCCCGCCAGCCGGGCCGCCGCCCGCGCCGCACGGAGCGCGAACTGCGGCGCGCGTGCCGAGTCGATGCCAAGTGCGCCGGCGATGGAAACCAGCGTGGTGATCGGATCGCTGTTGTCGCCCATCCCGTTCCCCGGCGAAGGCCGGGGCCCAGTTGGGAAGGCTGGTGTAGCGAAGGCTCGTCCTTCGTCACCATCGTCCCCCACCTGGGCCCCGGCCTTCGCCGGGGAGCCGCCTCGCGCCGCCTCACTCCACCGCACACCACCCAGATCCACGCAGAACGCCAATCGCTCCGCCAACCCCGCCGGCGCGCGCTCTTCCGCCTCGATCCCGTCATCCAGCGCCACCAGCGCGAACCGCGCCTCGGCGCGCACCGTCACGCCGTCCCGCTCGGCCACCACTGCGCCGGTATCGATCACCGCCGCCAGCCGCCCCGCGACTGCGTCCGACAGCCGCTCGGCCATCGGCACGACGACGACACCGCCATCCGCCTCTGCCAGCAACCCCGTCCGCGACACCGCGGACCCGCGCGCCAAGGTTGCCGCAAGATCGATCCCGCCGAGCAACCGGTCATCGTCGATATGCGCGGGCATCCGCCGCATCGGTGCGTTCGGGGGCAATCCCGCGCGCAGTTCGGCGATCACCGCGTCGCGCAATTCGCCCCCGCCGCGAAGCACCATGCCCCCCAGCAATGGGTCGATCGCGCACAGCCGTGCCGCCATCAGCGCGTCGGCAAGCGGGTCGGGCGTGTCTTCGCCCGCACCGGTCACGCCGCCAGTTCCTCCAACGCGCGCTCGATCCGCACCGTCGACCCGGTCTCGTCGAGCACGCTACGTCGCAACCGGTGGCGCAGCGCTAGCGGCGCGACGCTAGCGATCTGCGCCTCGCTCACCACCGTTTGGCCCTCGAGCGCCGCCAGCGCACGCGCCGATCGCATCAGCGTCAGCTCGCCGCGCAGTCCATCCGCGCCGACCGCCATGCACAGCCGCGACGCGAAGGTCAGCACAGCATCCGGCACCACCACCCCCGCCAGCGCGGCGCGCCCCGCCGCGATCCGCTTCAGCGTCTTTCGCTCGGCCTTGCTCCAGGTCTCTGCAAACGCCGCCGGTTCGCGCTCGAACGCGTCGCAGCGCTTCAGGATCTCGACCCGCTGCGCGAGATCCTGCGGCGTGCGCACATCGACCGACAGCCCGAACCGGTCGAGCAATTGCGGCCGGAGTTCGCCCTCTTCGGGGTTGCCGCTGCCGACCAGCACGAACCGCGCCGGATGCCGCACGCTCAGCCCCTCGCGCTCGACGACGTTCTCGCCCGAGGCCGCGACGTCGAGCAGAAGGTCGACGATATGGTCCTCGAGCAGATTGACCTCGTCGATATACAGGAACCCGCCATTGGCGCGCGCGAGCAGCCCCGGCTCGAACGCCTTCACGCCGGCGCCCAGCGCGCGTTCCAGGTCGAGCGCGCCGACCACGCGGTCCTCGGTCGCGCCGAGCGGCAGGTCGACGAACGGCACCGCCACCTTGCCCGTCCGCGGCGTGCCGTCCTGATAGCCCGCCGCGCTCGCTGCGATCGGTGGCAGCAGTGCCGCGAGCGCGCGCACCGCGGTCGACTTGCCCGTGCCCCGGTCGCCGAACACCATCACCCCGCCGATTCGCGCGTCGACCGCGGCGATCAGAAGCGCGCGCTTCATCTCGTCCTGACCAACGATCGCCGAAAAGGGGAACGACATTCGCACGCGCCATGTGTAACACGCGTTGGACACACGACAAGATGGACAATGCCATGTGGATGCCGATCTTCGTCGCAGCGGGCGTTGCAGTGGCCTTGGGGGGAGTCGGGGGGCTGATGACGCCGATCGGTCCGTGGTACCGCGATCTTCGCAAACCCAAACTGCAGCCGCCCAACTGGCTGTTCGGCCCCGCCTGGACGTTGATCCTCGGGCTCGCCGCCTGGTCGGCGGTGCGCGCCTGGAACGCCGCGCCCGACGACGCGACGCGCACCAAGGTGATCATCCTGTTCTCGGTCAACGCGCTGTTCCACCTCCTGTGGAGCCCGCTCTTCTTCCGCGCGCAGCGACCCGACTGGGCGTTGGTCGAGGTCGTGTTCCTGTGGGGATCGCTGGTCGCGCTGGTCGTCGAGCTATGGCCGATCTCGCAGTTCGCCAGCCTGTTGATCGTGCCCTATCTTCTCTGGGTCAGCTTCGCCGCATGGCTGAATAGCGCGATCGTCCGGCTCAACCGCCCCTTCGCCTGAATTTGGTTCCGTCGCCCAAGCGGCGTATACTGTGCGAATACAAGAAGGAACGGCACACGACTCGATCTGGAGAGCTGATGATGGCGACACTTCCGGACACTGTATCCCTCCCCGCGACCGAACTCCCCGAGATCCGGCGAATTGGGACAAGCGACCTGAACTGGGCGCTCGCGGAGGGATGGAAGGATTTCCTAACCAAGCGCGGCGACTTGATCGTCATCGGCCTGCTCTATCCGGTCATCTGCCTGGTCGCGGCCTATGTGACGTTCAACGACCCGCTTCTCCCGCTGTTCTTTCCGCTGGTCGCCGGTCTGTCGATCCTCGGCCCCGCCGCCGCCTCGGGCTTCTACGAACTCGCGCGTCGCCGCGAAGAGGGTCGCGACGCCAGCTGGTGGCATTTCCTCGATCCGCTCAACGGCCGCAGCCGGTTGCCTTTAGCCCTCCTCACCGCCGGGCTCGCGGTGCTGATGATCGGCTGGCTGATCGCCGCCTACGCGGTCTACGACCTCACCTTCGGCGCCAGCGCACCGTTGCAGATCGGCGACGTGTTCGGTCGCCTCTTCACGACGCGCGAAGGCTGGATGCTGATCCTGCTCGGCAATCTGGCCGGCGCGCCGTTCGCGATCGCGACTCTCGTGTTCGCGCTCGTGTCGTTCCCGATGGTCGTCGACCAGCCCGTCGACGCCGGCCTCGCGATCCGCACCTCGCTCGCCGCCGCGCGCAAGAACCCGCGCGAGACGTTCGGCTGGGGCGTGCGCGTCGTCGGCCTGCTGCTCCTTGGGCTGATCCCGCTCGCGATCGGCCTCGCGGTCGTGCTGCCCTGGCTCGGCTATGCGACCTGGCACCTCTACACCCGGCTGGTCGTCCGGCCCTAGGTCGAGATCGTCACCTTGGCGTAACGCGGGTTGAGCAGGTGCGTGACGAGCAGCGCCAGCAGATACGCCACGCCGCAGGCGATGAAGAACGGCTCGTAACTCCCGACCCGGTCCAGCAGCACACCGAGCGACTTCGAGGCGATGAACCCGCCCGCCGCGCCCGCGAACCCGCCGAGCCCGATCAACGTGCCCTGCGCATAGCGCGGGAACAGATCGCCCGGCAGCGCGAACAGGTTCGTCGAGAACCCCTGATGCGCCGCGCACGCCAGCCCGATGAACGCGACCGCGATCCACACGTTGCTCGCCTGCGCCGCGAACATCACCGGCAAGGCGAACAGCGCACAGGCGAACATCGCCCGCTTGCGCGCCCGCCCCGCCGCGACCCCGCGCTTCAGCAGGTGCGACGAATACCAGCCGCCCGCGATCGCCCCGACATCCGCGAGCATGTAGATCGCGACCAGCGGCGGCCCGAAATTCTTGAGGTCATAACCGTAGCGGGTGTGGAAGAAGTCCGGCAGCCAGAACAGGAAGGTCCACCACACCGGATCGATCAGGAACCGCCCCGACATATACGCCCAGGTCTGGCGATGCCGCACCACGCGCGCGAACCCGGCGCGGCCCACATCCTCCTGCGCCTCGGCCTCGATATAGGCGCGTTCCTCGGCGCTGATCCGCGGATGCTCGGCCGGCTTGCGGTAGAACCGCCACCACGCCGCCAACCAGATCAGGTTGAACACGCCGGTGACCAGGAACGCCCAGCGCCAGTCGAGCAACAGCCCCGCGACCAGGAACGACACCAGCAGCGGCGTCACGATCGCGCCGACATTGGCGCCGGCGTTGAAGACGCCGATCGCCAGCGCGCGCTCCGACTTCGGAAACCATTGCGACGCCGCGGCAAGCGCGGACGGATAGGTCCCCGCCTCGCCCAGCGCGAGCGGGATGCGCGCGATCGCGAACCCGGTGGTCGTCGTCACCAGCACTTGCGCGAAATGGCCGAGCGTCCACATCCCCATCGCGAGCATGTACCCTAGCCGCGGACCGATCCGATCGATCAGCCAGCCGAACGCCAGGAAGCCGACGCCGTAGCAGACCTGGAAATAACCGGTGACGTCACCGTATCCCGAATTGGTCCAGCCATAGAGCGCGGTCAGCTGCGGCTTGAGCACGCCCAGCACCAGCCGATCGATGTACGACAGCACCACCGCCGCGAACAGCAGCCCGCAGATCACCCAGCGGATCCGCCCGCGGGGCCGGGTCACCGCCTGGAGGGCCGCCTCGCCCCCGGCATGCGCGGCGTCGGTGGTGCTCACCAGCTGTGCATCGTGCCGTCTTCCAGCCGGTTCACCGGCAGGTAGGCACGCGTGTAATCATAGCCCTTGGCGAGCTCTTCATCGATATCGACGCCCAGCCCCGGCGCGTCGCCCGGATGCATCATGCCGCGCTCGAAGCGATAGCTGTGCGGGAAGACCGCATCGGTCTCGGGCGTGTGCCGCATATATTCCTGGACCCCGAAATTCGGAACGCTGAGATCGAAATGCAGCGCCGCCGCCATGCATACCGGCGACAGATCGGTCGCGCCATGGCAACCGGTGCGGATCTGATAGAGATCGGCCAGCGCCGCGATCCGGCGCAGATGCGTGATCCCGCCGGCATGCACCACGGTCGCGCGGATATAGTCGATCAGCTGGTTCTGGATCAGCTCCTTGGCGTCCCAGATCGAATTGAAGATCTCGCCGACCGCGATCGGCGTGGTGGTGTGCTGGCGGATCAGCCGGAACGCCTCCTGGTTCTCCGCCGGGGTCGGATCCTCCAACCAGAACGGACGATACGGCTCCAGATCCTTGCCCAGCCGCCCCGCCTCGATCGGCGTCAACCGGTGGTGGATGTCGTGCATCAGGTGGACGTCCCACCCCAAAGCCTCGCGCGCTGCCTCGAACAGTTCAGGCACGACCCGCAGATATTTCTCGGTCGACCACACCGCCTCGGTCGGCAGATCCGAATCGGCGGGCTCGTAGAAATTGGGGTCCTTCGACACGCCATAGGTCGATGCGATCCCAGGCACGCCGCATTGCAGCCGGATCGCCTTATAGCCCTCAGCCTGGTATTTCAGCGCCGCCGCGATCGTGTCCTCGATCGACACGCCGTTGGCATGACCATAGACCATCACCGCATCCCGGCTCGCGCCGCCGAGCAGCTGGTACACCGGCAGCCCGGCGATCTTGCCCTTGATGTCCCACAACGCGGTGTCGACCGCGGCGATCGCCGACATCGTCACCGGCCCGCGCCGCCAGTATGCGCCCTTGTAGAGATACTGCCAGATATCCTCGATCCGGTGCGCGTCGCGCCCGATCAGGCACGGCACGACATGCTCGCTCAGATAGCTGGCGACGCTCAGCTCGCGGCCGTTGAGCGTCGCGTCGCCGACCCCGGTGGTGCCGTCGTCGCAGATGATCTTCAGCGTGACGAAATTGCGCCCGGGACAGGTGATGATGACGCGGGCGTCGACGATCTTCGGCATGGTCGGGCCCTCAGACGATATCGAGAATGGCGGTTTTCAGGGTCGCGGAGTCCGGCCCGACCATGATGTGGAACTGCCCCGGCTCGACCGTTTCCCGCATATCGATGTCCCACAGCGCGAACGCATCCGGCCCCAGCGTGAAGGTCACCGTCCGCCGCTCGCCCGGCGCCAGCGTGACCCGCTCGAACCCCTTCAATTCCATCACCGGCCGTGCGACCGACGCCACGAGGTCGTGGACGTACAGCTGCACGACCTCATCGCCCGCCCGCGCGCCGACATTGGCGACATCGACCGCAACGGTCACCGATCCGGCGCGACCGATGCTCGCCGCCGACAGCCGCGGCGCGCCGATCTCGAACTTGGTGTAACTGAGCCCGTGCCCGAACGGGAACAGCGGCGTCGTCTCGGAGAACAGGTAACCGCGCTGCGTCGACGGCTTGCGGTTGTAATAGAACGGCACCTGCCCGACTTCGCGCACCACCGTCACCGGCAGCTTGGCGCCGGGATTGATCCGCCCGAACAGCGCCTCCGCCATCGCGGTGCCGCCCTCCTGTCCCGGATACCAGCATTCGAGGATCGCGTTGGCGTTCGCGACGACATTGGGCCAGCTCGGCGGGCGGCCGTTGATCGCCGCGACGATGATCGGCTTGCCCAGCGCCTTCAGCGCATCGAACAGCGCATTCTGTTCGCCGAGCAGGTCCAGCGTCGTGCGGTCACCGAGATGCGTCTTGGCGAATCCCTCGCGGCTGGTCTGTTCGGTATCGCCGATCGCCAGGATGATCGTATCGGCGCCGCGCGCTAGCTCGACCGCCTCGGCGATCAGCGCGCGATTGCGCACCGGATCGCCCAGCAGCACCTCGTCCGCTGCTCGGTCCTCACTCTGCGTGATGAACACGCCCTGCGCATGGACGATCTGCGCATTGTTGCCGACCAGCGCGCGCACCCCTTCGAGCAGCGACACGGTCTGCCGCGGCGGCGCCGAATAGCCGCCCAGCCGCGCGACTGCGGCGTTGGGCCCGATCACGGCGATCCTGCCCTTCACCGCCAACGGCAGGGTGCCGTCATTGGTCAGCAGGCACATCGATTTCCGCGCGGCATCCAGCGCCAGCGCCCGCGCTTCGGCATTGCCCGTCAGCCGCGCCGCCACCCGTGCGTCCACCATCGACTGTTCGAACAGTCCGGCGCGGAACTTCAATGCCAGGATCCGCGCGCACGCCGCATCGACCGCCGCAATCGGCACCGTCCCAGCGCGCACCTGCGCCGGCAACGTGCGATAGGCGATGCCGTCGGGCAGCACACTGTCGACGCCGGCATGCAGTGCCATCCGCGCCGCCTCGTTCACGTCGCGCGCGACATGGTGGATCGTGGCCAGTTCCTCGACCGCGCCGTAATCGCTGACGACCGCGCCCTTGAACCCCCATTCGCCGCGCAGCACCTCGCCGAGCAGCCAGTGGTTGGCGTGGCTCGGCACGCCGTCGATCTCGTTGTACGACGGCATCACCGCGCCGATCCCGGTCCGCGTCACGACGGCGCGGAACGGCGGGAAGAAGCTTTCGCGCAGCTCGCGCTCGCCGATCGGTGCAGGCCCGATATTGTTGCCGGCCTGCGGCTGCCCGTGCCCGGTCATGTGCTTCAGCGTCGCGAACACTTTCCCCGGCTGCAACGTCCCGCTGTCGCCCTGCAGCCCCTCGACCGCGGCGACGCCCATCTCGCCGCACAGATACGGGTCCTCGCCGAACGTCTCCTCGATCCGGCCCCAGCGCGGATCGCGCGCGATGTCGACGACGGGCGACAGCGCCAGATGGCTGCCATGCGCGCGCACCTCGCGGCCGATCACAGACTGGCCGCGCCGCATCAGGTCGCGGTCGAACGCCCCCGCCATGCCGATCGCCTGCGGGAACATCGTCGCGTCGGGCGCCATATAGCCGTGCAGCGATTCCTCGTGGAAGATCACCGGGATGCCTAACCGCGTGCTGTCGCGCGCCCAGCGCTGCACCGCGTTGACGAACGCGATCGTCCCCGCCGATCCGCGGAACCGCGCGCCGGTGCCGCCCGCCACGGCGTCCACCGACGGGGCGCCGCGCAGATCGGACGGCCGCGTGACCTGCCCGAACCCCGCCGGATACGCCGCGCTCGCCTTGACCGGATCGAACTCGACGCCGCCGGTGCGCATGACATCGGCTTTGGTGCCCCAGAGCGAAATCGTCTGCGCGACCTTTTCTTCCAGCGTCATCCGCGCCATCAGGTCGCGGACCCGCAGGTCGACCGGCGCGCTCGGATCACGGTAGATTTCCCGCGGTGTCGCGGCGTGCACGACGCCCGGTGTCAGCGCCATGGCGGACGCGGAACCGAGCCAGCGCAGCACGTCGCGCCGGGTCGTCGCGAGTCCATCGTGTGAAGTAGCCGGCACCCCAATCTCCCCTCGTGCAGCGCGGCATTGCTGTTGATGCCGTCGTCGTGATAGCGATAACATGTCGGACGAACGATCGCGTTGTCAATGCGAAGCCGACGCGGAGGATGGCATGATGCCGGCACTACGCCAATGGATCGCCGCGGCCGCGGCCGGGATCGTGCTGACGGGGACGGGCGCGGCGCGGGCCGAGGACGGCTACGACCTGTGGATGCGGTACCGACCCGTCGCCGCCACGCAGGCCTCGGCGTCTCGAATTCATGCCGGCGCGATCGACATGCGCGGCGATTCGCCGACGCTGAAGGTCGCCGCCGCCGAACTTCGCCGCGGCATCGCTGGCCTTTCGGCGCGCGCGGGCGCTCCCTCCGTCAGCGGATCGGCGATCGTGCTGGCCACCGGCGCTGACCATGGCGTCGCGGCCCTGCGCCTACCGCTCGCCCCGCTCGGCGACGAAGGCTATCTGATCCGCTCGGTGACGCTCGGCGGCCGCCCCGTCACGCTCGTCACCGCGAACACCGATCGCGGCATCCTCTACGGCAGCTTCGCGCTGCTTCGCCATCTCCAGACCGGCGGCAGCCTCGACCGCGTCGATCTCACCTCCACGCCGCGCGTGAAGCTGCGCGTGCTCAACCATTGGGATAATCTCGATGGCGTGGTCGAGCGCGGTTATGCCGGCCAGTCGCTGTGGGACTGGTGGCCGCTCCCCGATTTCCGCGACCCGCGCTACACCGATTACGCGCGCGCCAACGCCTCGCTCGGGATCAACGGCACCGTCCTCAACAACGTCAACGCCAAGGCGGACAGCCTGAGCGCGCCGTACGTCGCCAAGGCTGCGGCGCTCGCCGACGTGTTCCGGCCCTATGGGATCAAGGTCTATCTGTCTGCGCGCTTCTCCGCACCGATCGAACTCGGCGCACTGAAATCCGCCGACCCGCTCGACCCGAAAGTCGCCGCCTGGTGGAAGGCCAAAAGCGACGAGATCTACCGCGCCATCCCCGATTTCGGCGGCTTCCTGGTCAAGGCGAACAGCGAAGGCCAGCCGGGCCCGCGCGACTATCACCGCACGCACGCCGACGGCGCCAACATGCTCGCCGCCGCAGTCCGCCCGCATGGCGGCATCGTGATGTGGCGCGCGTTCGTCTATGCCGAGACCGACCCCGAGGACCGCGCGAAGCAGGCCTATACCGAATTCAAGCCGCTCGACGGCAAGTTCGCGGCGAACGTCATCGTCCAGGTGAAAAACGGCGCCATCGACTTCCAGCCCCGCGAACCCTTCCACCCCCTCTTCGGCGCGATGCCCAAGACCCCGTTGATGATCGAATTTCAGATCACCAAGGAATATCTCGGCTTCGCCACCCACCTCGCCTATCTCGGGCCACTGTTCGCCGAGACGTTAGCGGCTGACACCATGGCCAGGGGGGCGGGATCGACCGTCGCCAGGCAGCTGTCGGGAATCGCCGGCGTCGCCAATATCGGCCGCGACCGCGACTGGGCGGGCTCCACCTTCAACCAGGCGAACTGGTACGCGTTCGGCCGCATGGCCTGGGATCCGACGCTCAAGGCCGACGCGGTCGCGCGCGAATGGGCGGCAATGACCTTCTCGCCCGCGCTCGTCACGCCCGTCGTCGCGATGATGATGGGCTCGCGGGAAGCCGTGGTCGATTACATGACCCCGCTCGGCCTCGCGCACCTGATGGCGACAGGCCATCACTACGGCCCCGGCCCCTGGATCGCGGACCTCGCCCGCCCCGAATGGAACCCGGTCTATTACCACAAGGCCGACGCCGCCGGCATCGGCTTCGACCGCACCGCCACCGGCAGCAACGCGGTCGCGCAATACGCGCCTGGCGTCGCGCGCGTGTTCGCCGATCCGTCCACCACGCCCGAGCGCGACCTCCTCTGGTTCCATCACGTCGCTTGGACGCGGTCGATGAGCTCGGGTCGCACGCTGTGGGCCGAAATGGTGAATCGCTACGATGCTGGGATCGCCTATGTCGCCGGGATGCGCAGCGACTGGGACGCGTTGCGCCCGCAGGTCGATGCCGAGCGCTGGACCAAGACCGCCACCTATCTCGCGGTCCAGGAGCGCGAGGCGCGGTGGTGGCGCGATGCGAGCCTCGCCTATTGGATGTCGATCAACGGTCTCGCGCTGCCCGCGGGCGCCGCTCGTCCGGCGCACGATCTGGCGTGGTACAAGGCGCAGAGCTATCCGCATGCGCCGGGCAATCCGAAATGACCTTACCACCACCGCCCCCTTGCGAATGGGGCGTCAGCAGCGCTACTGGTAGCGCTAACGACAACGATAACGGGCGGGGATCATGAGGCACTGGCCGACGGCAGCGGCTCTGGCGGGCTTGCTGGTTGCGGGCGCGGATGCGCGCCAGAGCCCGGCTGCGCCGCCCCACTGGATCGCGAGCTGGGGATCCTCGCAGATGATCCCCGAGGGCGAGAACGTACTTCCCGCCGACCGCGCGAGCGCGGTGACTTTGCGTCAGATCGTGCGGTTGTCGGCGGGCGGTGACCGCGTCCGCATCCGCCTGTCCAACGCGTTCGGCATCCGCCCGCTGCCGATCGGCGCCGCGCATCTCGCGCGGGCAGCAGCGCCCGGGACGCCCCGGATCGATGGCGGCACCCGGCTGACCTTTGCCGGCCGTGCCGACGCGGTGATCCCCGCCGGTGCCGAACTCTACTCCGACCCGGTCACGATGGCCGTCACCCCGGGTCAGGACATCGCGGTCAGCCTGTATCTGCCCGAAGCCGCCACACCGCAGACCGGCCACCCCGGCGCTCGCGCCACCAGTTTCACGCTGAAGGGCGATCACGTCGCCGACGCCACCCTGACCGGCGCCGGCCCCACCACGCGCTGGTATGCGCTCGCCGATATCGAGGTCGTCGCACCGGCCAGCGCCGGGACGATCGTCGCGATCGGGGACTCGATCACCGACGGCTATGGTGTGAAGCCCGAGCGCAACACCCGCTGGACCGACGTCCTCGCCGAGCGCCTGCGCGGCAGTGCCGCGACGCGCGCGATCGGCGTCGTCAATGCCGGGATCGGCGGCAACCGTATGCTGCTCGACGGGCTCGGCCCCAACATGCTCGCGCGTTTCGACCGCGACGTGATCGCGCGCAGCGGCGTGCGCTGGACGATCGTGCTCGAGGGGATCAACGATCTTGGCGTGCTGACCCGCGAGGCCCGCGCGACGCCCGCGCAGCATGCGGCGCTGGTCGCCCAGCTCAAGGCCGGCTTCACCCAGGTCGTCGCGCGCGCGCATGCGCATGGCATCAAGGTGATCGGCGGTACCGTGATACCGTTCGGCGGCAACGATTACTATCATCCCGGCGCCGAGACCGAAGCAGACCGGCAGGCGGTCAACGCGTTCATTCGCACCTCGGGCGTGTTCGACTCGGTGATCGATTTCGATCGGATCATGCGCGATCCCGCGCATCCCGACCGGCTGACGCCCGCCTATGATTCGGGCGATCACCTGCATCCGTCCGAAGCGGGGTATCGCGTCATGGGCACCGCGGTCCCGCTGACGCTGTTCGCGCGCGGCGGCACTCCCGTAATCGGAGCGAGCGCACGCGTGCCCGTGGTCCCGCAGCCCGACACGCGGCCGGCGATCGCGCTGACCTTCGACGATATCCCCGCGCACGGCCCGCTCGCCCCCGGCCAGTCGCGCACGGACGTCATCCGCGGCATCGCCAGCGCACTCGCGGCAGCCAAGGCACCCGCCTTCGGCTTCCTCAACGCCGGCTTCGGCCTCGACACGCCCGACGATTCGGCGCGCGCGATCGCGGCGTGGCGCGCCGCGGGCCTACCGCTCGGCAACCACACTTATGCGCACGGCAATCTCGACGCGACCGGCGCCGCCGGCTTTGCCGCCGAGGTCACGCGCAACGAAGCGCCGCTCGCCGCCGCCGCCAAGGGCACCGACTGGCACTGGTTCCGCTACCCGTTCCTGTCGGAGGGCAGCACGCCCGCAGTCCGCGAGGCCGTGCGTGCGACGCTGAAAGCCCGCGGCTACCGCGTCGCCGCGGTGACGATGAGCTTCAACGATTTCAACTGGAACCCGGTCTACGCGGCCTGCGCCGCCAAACGCGACACCGCGGCGATCACCCGGCTCGAAACCTCTTTTCTGTCCGCCGCCCGCACCGCGGCGGAAGCAACGCGCGCGCGCGCCAAGACGCAATTGGGCCGCGACATCCCTTACGTGCTTCTTATGCACGTCGGATCGTTCGACGCGCACATGATGCCGCGCCTCCTCGACCTCTACCGGTCGATGGGCTTCCGCTTCGTGACGCTGGCAGACGCCGAGTCCGACCCCTATTATGCCGCCGCGACCGATCTGTCGCGGCCCGGGCCGACGCCGTCGCTGGCCGGCCCGCCTGCCACCCCCGCCCCCGCCGGTCCACCCGCCGGCCTGTGCGCCTGAACGGAGCAACAACGTGACCCACATCTTCGACCCCGCCGACGCGCTCGGCACCGACTGGCGCAAGGGCCGCTGGATCGGCCGCATCGACCGCGGCGACGGCCCCACCCCGGTGCTGATCGCCGATGGCATCGTCATCGACATGGCGATGGTCGCGCCGACCGTGGCCGAACTCGTCGCGATCGGCGCGCTCGATCCGCAGGCCGGTGAACCGATCGGTGATCTGGCGGAGCTCGGTCTGTCGACCGAAGCCACGCCGCGGCTGCTCAGCCCGATCGACTTCCAGTCGGTGAAGGCGGCCGGCGTCACCTTCGCCGTCTCCGCGCTGGAACGCGTGATCGAGGAGCGCGCGCGCGGCGACGCCGGCGCTGCCGCAGAGGTCCGCGCGCGTATCGAGGACCGCATCGGCGGCGGCATGGCGCGCGTCGTGCCCGGGACCGACGAGGCCGCGGCACTCAAGGCGGCGCTGATCGACGAAGGTCTCTGGTCGCAATATCTAGAGGTCGCGATCGGCCCCGATGCCGAGATCTTCACCAAGGCCGCCCCGCTTTCGACCGTCGGCTGGGGTGCCGAGATCGGCATCCGCTCCGATTCGACCTGGAACAACCCCGAGCCCGAAATCGTCCTGCTGGTCGATCCTGACGGCAAGGCGATCGGCGCGACGATCGGCAACGACGTCAACCTCCGCGATTTCGAGGGCCGCTCGGCGCTTCTGCTCGGCAAGGCCAAGGACAACAACGCGTCCTGCTCGCTCGGCGCGTTCATCCGGCTGTTCGACGACGGCTTCACGATGGACGACGTCCGCCGCGCCGAAGTCGCGCTGCGGATCGAGGGCACCGACGGCTATATCCTCGACGGCAGCAGCTCGATGAGCCAGATCAGCCGCGATCCCGAGGAACTCGTCCGCCAGGCGATCAGCGAGCATCAATATCCCGACGGCTTCGTGCTGTTCCTCGGCACGTTGTTCGCCCCCACCAAGGATCGCGACGATCCCGGCCGCGGCTTCACCCACAAGGTCGGCGACACCGTATCGATCGGCGCGCCCGGGCTTGGCCGGCTGATCAACACCGTGACCACCTCGAAGGCGGCCGCGCCCTGGACGTTCGGCGCGGTCGCGCTGATCCGCAACCTCGCCGCGCGCGGCCTGCTGTCCGCATGACCCTGGAGACCCAAGTGACCGCCATCTATCCCTCGCTGCGCGACAAGCGCGTCATCATCACCGGCGGCGGATCGGGGATCGGCGCCGGCATGGTCGAGGGCTTCGTCGCGCAGGGCGCGCAGGTCGCGTTCGTCGACGTTGCCGAAGCCGATAGCCACGCGCTCATTCAACGCATCTCGACCGGCGCGCGCCATGCGCCGATCTTCCAGCGGCTCGACCTCACCGATCTCGACGCGCTCGGCACCACCTTCGCCGACCTGATCGGCAAGCTCGGCGGCGTCGACGTCCTGATCAACAACGCCGCCAACGACGATCGCCATACCATCGCGGAGGTCACGCCCGCCTATTGGGACCAGCGGATGAACGTCAATCTGCGCCACCTGTTCTTTGCAGCCCAGGCGGTGGTACCGACGATGAAGGCGGCCGGCGGCGGCGTGATCGTCAATTTCGGGTCGATCAGCTGGCACCTCGCGCTCGCCGACCTGATCCTCTACCAGACCGCCAAGGCCGCGATCGAGGGCTTGACGCGCAGCCTCGCCCGCGATCTCGGCCGCGACAAGATCCGCGTCAACGCGATCATCCCCGGCAACGTCCAGACCGCGCGCCAGGAGAAATGGTACACGCCCGAGGGCGAGGCCGAGATCGTCAAGGCGCAGTGCCTCGATGGCCGGATCCAGCCCGCGGATATCGCCGCGATGGCGCTGTTCCTTGCGTCGGACGATGCGCGGATGTGCACCGGGCACAATTACTGGGTCGATGCCGGCTGGCGGTGACTCGATTGGCGGGGGGACGATCGGCCACGCCGATTGCACCCCCCGCCCCCTTGGCCTATAGGCCGCGCCTATCCCGGCCCCGGCTCCGCTATCTCCCGCGGCTGTCCGGGGCCGCTCACTTTCAGGGGACCCGCTTATGGCTCGCCGCCGCCAAATCTACGAGGGCAAGGCCAAGATCCTGTACGAGGGTCCCGAACCCGGCACGCTCATCCAGTATTTCAAGGATGACGCCACCGCGTTCAACGCGCAGAAGAAGGGCACGATCAACGGCAAGGGGGTGCTCAACAACCGCATCTCCGAACATATCTTCACGTTGCTCGATCATATCGGCGTGCCGACGCACTTCATCCGCCGTCTCAACATGCGCGAGCAACTCATTCGCCAGGTCGAGATCGTGCCGATCGAAGTCGTCGTCCGCAACGTCGCGGCGGGCTCGCTGTCGACGCGCCTCGGGATCGAGGAAGGCACCAAGCTGCCGCGCACGATCATCGAATATTACTACAAGGACGACGCGCTCGGCGATCCGATGATCTCCGACGAGCATATCGCCGCGTTCGGCTGGGCCAGCCAGGAGGAGATGCACGACATCGCAGACCTCGCGATCCGTGTGAACGACTTCCTTTCGGGCCTGTTCGCCGGGGTCGGTATCCGCCTGGTCGACTTCAAGCTCGAATTCGGCCGCATCTTCGACAACGACTATGGTCGCATCATCCTCGCGGACGAAATTTCCCCGGACGGCTGCCGGCTGTGGGACATGGAGACCAACGAGAAGATGGACAAGGACCGCTTCCGGCGGGATCTGGGCGGCGAAGTCGAGGCTTATCAAGAGGTTGCACGCCGTCTTGGCCTGTTGCCCGAAGGTGGGGACAATTCGGTGCTCGACCTCGAAAAGCACCGCAAGAACCGGGGCAAGTAAATGAAACTCAAGGTTTTTGTTACACTCAAGCCCGGCGTCCTCGACCCCCAGGGCCGCGCGATTCACCACGCGCTCGGTTCGCTCGGCTTTGCCGGCGTCCACGATGTCCGCCAGGGCAAGCTGATCGAACTCGAGGTGGCCGACGATACCGACGACGCGGCGATCGATTCGATGTGCCGCAAGCTGCTCGCCAACACGGTGATCGAGAATTACCGGGTCGAGCGCGCATGAAGACCGCGGTCGTCGTCTTCCCGGGGTCCAACTGCGACCGCGACATCGCGGTGGCACTGGCATCGGTGACGGGCGTCAAGCCGGTGATGGTCTGGCACGGCGATACCGAACTGCCCGCAGACATCGGCGTCGTCGCGGTCCCCGGCGGCTTCTCCTATGGCGACTATCTGCGCTCGGGCGCGATCGCGGCGCGCTCGCCGATCATGCGCGCGGTGGTCGAGGCCGCGGACAAGGGCCTGCCGGTGCTCGGCATCTGCAACGGCTTTCAGGTGCTGACTGAGGCGGGGCTGCTGCCCGGCGCGTTGATGCGCAACCAAGGACTGAACTTCGTCTGCCGCGACGTCGCGCTGACCGTCGAGGACACCGGATCGGTCTTTACGGCGCGCTACGCCGCGGGAGAGCGGATCGTCGTCCCCGTCGCGCATCATGACGGCAATTACTTCGCCGACGCCGAGACGCTCGACCGTCTCGAGGGCGAAGGCCGCGTCGCGTTCCGCTACGCAAACGGCGTCAACGGATCGGCCCGCTCGATTGCGGGTCTGGTCAACGATGCGGGCAACGTGCTGGGCATGATGCCGCACCCCGAGCGCCGGGTCGAAGCCGCGCATGGCGGTACCGATGGGCGTCGCCTGTTCGAAGGTTTGCTGGAGACCGTCGGCGCCTGATCGCGACGAACGGCGGACGCTGCTCTACAGCTTCCGCCGCTGTCCGTACGCGATCCGCGCCCGCCTCGCGATTGCTGTGAGCGGGGTCAAGGTCGACACCGTCGAGGTCGCGCTTCGCGACAAGCCCGCCGCGTTGCGGACCGCGTCTCCCAAGGCGACCGTCCCGGTACTCGTCATCGACGACGGCCAGGTCATCGAACAAAGCCTCGACATCATGCGGTGGGCACTGACGCAGGCCGATCCCGAAGCCTGGCTGGATGGCGACGACGCGGCACTGATCGCCACCAACGACGGCGCGTTCAAACACCATCTCGATCGCTACAAATACGCAGCTCCTGCCGACCGCGACGGGCATCGTGACGCCGCAGCCGCACTTCTCGCCCCGTTGGAGACCCGGCTATCTTGCCACGCCAACCTTGCGGGCGATCGTCGCACGCTCGTCGACATGGCACTCCTACCCTTCGTACGGCAGTTCGCACAGGTCGACAGCGCGGCGTTCGCCGCATTGCCTCTCCCCGGCCTCCACCGCTGGCTCGCGCGGCACCTGGCCTCACCGCTGTTCGAGCAGGTCATGGCACGTCCCGCAGCTTCGGCCCATCCGACGCCACGGTGACCCTGGCGCATTGGACCGGCGGTCGCTCTGGACCCGCCCGCGTGCGCGCTACATCGGACCGGGGATGCCGGGGGGCTGGAGCGAAGACCTGTGTTCAAGACGATGTGGAATATGCCCGCCAAGCTGTTGCGGACTAACGACGATGCCGATGACGCGCCGGTCGCCACCGGGTCGCTGGAAGACATGATCAAGACCGCCGAAGCGATGGGTGCGGAGGAAGCGCAGGGCCTGATCATCGCCTGCGTTGGCCGTGATCGGCCGATCACTTGGCCCGAAATTCGGGATCTCCGCCACGCCACGGCCGACGCGGCAGAGGAACCGCAGCCCGCTTCCGTCGATTATTAGCCAACGGTCCGGCCCGGACCGACATAAGGATCGACCATGACCGAAGCGACCTGGGGCGACGCCACCAAAACTCCCGATATCGAATGGACGATGAGCGCGTCACTCGCCAACGTCGTCCGCGGCGGTGAAGACGTTCCCGAAGTGACAAATCTGCAAGCTGCGGTTCGCGCATGGACCACGCTCGATCCCGCCCACCGTGATCAGGCGGTTCTAACGCCGGAACGCCCGATCCTGTTGGACGGTGCGTCCGTGCCCGTGTTTCACGGCGAAGCCATCGCCGTGCTGGTCGAACGCCTTCCGGGTTAAGGTCGCAACCGTTCGGTGATGCGCGCGAGCAGGCCGGGACGGCGCGCCTGCTGATCATGGAACCGTGCGCGATCGGCAGCCGCACGGCGATAGAGCGCATCCAGCCGCGCCTCACCATACATGTCGGAAAGGCGTGGCGGTGAATGATCCAGACGTGCAGGCATTTCCATGTTTCCTGGTTAGGACGCTCGATCGAAAACGGATGAAACCGCAACCGATCGTCAAAGGAACACGGTTCACCCCCCTTTCGTTCCGGCCATTGCGGTAAACGGAGCGTAAATAGTTTGCGAGAGCCCCGCCCGACCTAACGGAGTTTGTCTCCGTCGAGATGTAGGTCGCTCCGCATCTCATCGGGGGTTCCAACCGCGCTCTCGTGCGCGCTGGCCGTTGCGGACGTCGGCAGCAACGAGTCGAGCCGGCGGCGCAGCGACGCCTCGAAATCCTCCTGCGCCCGCGTCGTGGTCCGCGTGACGATGATGTCCTTGGCGATCGCGTCCTTGATGCGGGCAACCGCGGGATCGTCGATCACTCCGGCCTTGAGCAATTCGGCACACAGCTGCACGAACCCGACCGCGGTCGCGTGCGCGCGCAGTCCCACCAGGCCCAGCGTGTCGTGAAGCTTGCGGGCGTCGGCCTTGTCGTCCCAGTTGGTCATCGTCTCTCTCCACGCGGTAAGCCGCTTGTCGTTTCGCGGACTGGCATTGGCTTTACGCCTCGGCTAGGCACCCGTCATGGGCGAAATCGATAGGCTGGTTCCATCGGGAATCATTGAACAATGGGTCTATCACTTGCGACGCCAGCGCGCGCGCGCGGCCGACGCAATCTGGCTGATCGATCAGGGTTACACGATCCACGACGGCAAGAACGGCGTACCAACCTGCGACGCGACCGCACGCGTCCGCGCCGAGCATGAAACCGTGATCTGCGAAGTGAACGCGCTGTTGAAGCTGTATGACGGCATCAACCTGGGGCAGGACATCGGCGAGACAGTGTGAGCATGATGCGCCAGGCCGCGACACTGCTGACCATCGACACGACCCGGCAAGGTCTGGTCGACGTCAGCGGCCGGATCACCGGCTGGGTTGCAGCACAGGGGTTCGAGACCGGCCTGCTGACGGTATTCTGCCAGCACACCTCGGCATCGCTGCTGATCCGGGAAAACGCCGCGCGCGAAGTCCGGACCGATCTGGAGGCCTATTTCGCGCGGATCGCGCCCGAATCGCCCGGCTACGCGCATGACGACGAGGGTCCGGACGACATGCCCGCGCATCTGCGGACCGCGCTGACCCATGTCCAGCTCACGATCCCGCTCGTCGGCGGCGCGCTCGCGCTCGGCACGTGGCAGGGCATCTACCTGTTCGAACACCGCCGCCGACCGCATCGCCGGACGCTGGCTCTGCATCTAATCGGTGAATGATTCTTTCTGAACGGGAGCAAACCTGTTCATCAACCGTTCCACCATTGACGGCTAATACAAGGCGTTTCGCCGCATTCGCCGCGAACGGAGACGACACCCATGTTCACCAATTTTGGTCGCAAGGTCGCGCTGGCAGCGCTGGCGTCCGGCACCTTGCTGGTCGCGGGCTGCGCGACGGAGACCACTTATCGCCCCGCCACCGGCCAGGGCTTCTCGCGTACCGGCTACAGCGATCGCCGGATCGAGGCGAACCGCTTCCTGGTCAGCTTCGCCGGCAACAGCGTCACCTCGCGCGACACGGTCGAGCGGTACCTGTTCTTCCGCGCCGCAGAGCTCACGCTGCAGAACGGCTTCGACTATTTCCTGATGGCAGACCGCGACACCAACCTGCAGTCGCGTACCTATTCGACTCCGGGCCTCGGCGGCGGCTTTGGTGGCGGGCTCGGCTATGGCGGGTTCGGCGGGTACTGGGGTCCTTCGTGGCGCTATCGTGGCGCGGGCTTCGGCTGGCGCAGCTGGGATCCCTATTTCGGCGGCGGCTTCGGTGGCGGCCCATGGGGCAACGACTTCGATATCCGCACGATCGATCGCTACGAGGCAACTGCCGAGATCGTGATGCGCAAGGGTCCGATCCCACGCGACAACATCCGCGCGTTCAACGCGAAGGCGGTGGTCGACAATATCGGGCCGAGCATCGTGCTACCGAAAGAGCGGCCGTAAAACCCCTGTCATGCTGAACTCGTTTCAGCATCCACCGTGTCACGAGCGATATCGCCCGAGGACAGGTGGACCCTGAAACGAGTTCAGGGTGACGAAACAGAGAAGGCCGGGCGCCCTATCGGGTGCCCGGCCTTTTTCATGTCACACCGCGCCGTGGCAGTATTTGTATTTCTGGCCCGACCCGCACGGGCACGGCGCGTTGCGGCTGACGACGCCGGCCCATTCCGCCGGGTCCGTCCCGAAATCGCCCTGCGGCTGCGGGATCTGCAGCGGCGGCATCTGCGACGTGATGTGGCCCATCGTCCCCCCGTCGACATCGTTGGTGTCGTCCATCCCCGTGAACGGGTCGAAATGCGTGGTGATGAAGTCGGGCAGCTCGGGCAGGCCGACCGGTGCCTCCATCTGGAACGACGCGTGTGCGATAGTCTTCGTCACTTCCTCGCGGATCGCCTCGAGCATCCGCTGGAACAGGCTGAACGCCTCCTGCTTATACTCGTTGATCGGCGTCTTCTGTGCGTACGCCCGCAGATGGACGACCTGGCGCAGCGCGTCGAGCGTCGCCAGATGCTCCTTCCAGTGATGGTCCAGATTCTGCAGCAGGATTGATTTCTCGACCGAGGTCCAGGTCTCGGGATCGAGCGACGCCGCCTTCTCCGCGACCATCGCATCCGCTGCTTCGAGCACGCGTGCCTCGACGACCTCGGGATCGATCGACTCTTCCTTCAGCCACTCGTCGACCGGCGGCTCGAGGTTGAGGATGTCGGCAAGCCGCTCCTTCATCCCCGCGATGTTCCACTGCTCGGGATAGGAGTTGGGCGGGCACGCCTCGCCGACGATGACGTTGACCGTCTCCGCGCGCATATCGACCACCACGTCGCCTACCGTCTCGGCATCCATGATGTCCGAGCGCTGCTCGTAGATCACCTTGCGCTGTTCGTTCATCACGTCGTCATATTCGACGACCTGCTTGCGGATGTCGTAGTTGCGCGCCTCGACCTTCTTCTGCGCGGTCTCGATCGCCTTGGACAGCCACTTGCTGCCGATCGCCTCGCCATCCTCGATATTGTTGCGCATCATCTTGGCGAACAGCGTGTCCGGGCCGAAGATACGCAGCAGATCGTCGTCGAGGCTGAGATAGAATCGCGACAAGCCCGGATCGCCCTGACGACCCGAACGCCCGCGCAGCTGGTTGTCGATGCGCCGGCTCTCGTGGCGCTCGGTGCCGAGCACGAACAGGCCACCGGCGGCGAGCACTTCCTGCTTCTCCGCCTCGATCTCCTCGTCGATCCGCGCCGCGACTGCAGCATAGTCGGGCGTGCCCTCGATCAGGTCGGGATGCTCGTCGAGCATGCGGAATTCGAGGTTCCCGCCCAGTTTGATGTCTGTACCGCGGCCCGCCATGTTGGTCGCGATCGTCACCGCCGACTTGCGCCCGGCCTGCGCGACGATGTGCGCCTCCATCTCGTGGAAGCGCGCGTTCAGCACCTTGTGCTCGACCTGCTCGCCGACCAGGAACTCGCTCAGCAGCTCGGACTTCTCGATCGACACCGTACCGACCAGCACCGGCTGGCCGAGGTCTGCGTGATGCTTGATCTTCTTGGCGATCGCGCGGAACTTGTCCGCGGTGTCCTTGTAGAACTCGTCCTCCTCGTCGACGCGCTTTACCGGCACGTTGGTCGGGATGGTGACGACGTTGATCTTGTAGATGTCGTAGAATTCCGCCGCCTCGGTCGCCGCGGTGCCGGTCATGCCGCCGATCTTGGGGTACATGCGGAAATAGTTCTGGAAGGTGATAGAGGCCATCGTCTGGTTCTCGGGCTCGATCGCGACGCCTTCCTTGGCCTCGACCGCCTGGTGCAGGCCGTCCGACCAGCGCCGGCCGTCCATCATGCGGCCGGTGAACTCGTCGATGATGATGACCTTGCCGTCCTTGACGATGTAGTCGATGTCCGACTTGAACATCACGATCGCGCGCAGCGCCTGGTTCAGGTGATGCACGACCTGCGTGTTCTCGAAGTCGTAGAGGTTCTGGCCCTCGAGCAGCCCTGCCGCCTCGAGCATCCGCTCGACCTTCTCGGTGCCGTCCTCGGTCAGGATGATCGTCTTCTGCTTCTCGTCCTTGTCGTAATCGCCGGGTTCGAGCTGCTTCACGACCGCGTCGACCTGGATATACAGCTCGGACTTGTCGTCGGTCGGGCCCGAGATGATCAGCGGCGTCCGTGCCTCGTCGATCAGCACCGAATCGACCTCGTCGACCACCGCGAATGCGAACGGGCGCTGCGTCATCGACGCGCGTTCGTACTTCATGTTGTCGCGCAGGTAATCGAAGCCGAACTCGTTGTTGGTGCCGTAGGTGATGTCGGCGGCATAGGCGGCGCGGCGCTGCTCGTCCGACAGGTTGGGGATGATGATCCCGATCGTCATGCCCAGGAAGGTGTAGACCTGCCCCATCCACTCGGCGTCGCGCGCGGCGAGATAATCATTGACCGTGACAACGTGGACGCCGTCGCCGGGCAGCGCGTTGAGATAGGTCGCGAGCGTGGCGACGAGCGTCTTGCCTTCGCCGGTCCGCATCTCGGCGATCTCGCCGCGGTGGAGGACGATGCCGCCGATCATCTGCACGTCGTAATGCCGCTGGCCGAGCACGCGTTTGGCCGCCTCGCGCACCGTGGCGAAGGCTTCGGGGAGCAGGTCGTCGAGAGTCGCGCCGTTCGCGAGCCGCTCGCGGAACTTCACGGTCTGCGCGGACAGCTCCTCGTCGGACATCGCGACGAGCGTAGGCTCGAACCCGGCGATCTGCGCGAGGATCGGGTTGAGCGACTTGACGTAGCGGTCGTTGGACGAACCGAACAAGGATTTGGCGAGGCCACCGAACATGGGCAATTTCCTGATATGCAAGGGCGCGGCCGCGGCGTCGGGCCTGCGCGAGAGACGATAAGGGACGGTCGCGGACGCGCTATTCGCGCCGGCGGGTCGTCCAGATCGCGATGGTCTTGAGCACCGGCACCGACATCGCGGTCGCATCCGCCAGCGATGCGAGCGAGGCCAGCGGCGCGGCCGGCCGCTGCGTCGCGCTGGCGATCGCCGCCTGTCCCGCCTGCGCGGCGACCATCGCCTGCGCGACCGCCTGCGGCGCATCCGCCCGACGCACGCCCGGCACCGCGCCGGTCAGCGCGGACAGAAGTGCAGACAGGAGAAGCAGCAGGTTCAAATACGGGTCCGATGCAGATTGCCTGCGCGGACATAGGGAGTAGCGCGGGGATCGTCCAACCGAAAAGGCGGCGCGGTGAATGGAGGGGCTTAGTAATCAAGCGGGATGGCTTCGGTACAAACCCCACCCCGGCGAAGGCCGGGGCCCAGTTGGGAAGGTCGTCGTAACGGAGCGCTGACCGTCGTCACGACTGTTCCCCAACTGGGCCCCGGCCTTCGCCGGGGTGGGTCGTGAAGGCAAACAGTTCGCGCCTCGCATCGTCGTTGCCGGGCACCGAACCCGTTTGCCTTAGCGCCGGCCCGCGCTAACACCCCCAGCAAATCCGGAGCCTACACCATGTCAGACCGTTCGCCGCTCGCCCTCCCCTTCCCGCCAGCCCCCGCCATTGCCGGCGCCACCCCGCACGTCGCCCGCGCGCACTACAAAGCCTGGGACCGCTGCGACCTGACCTTCGTCACGCTCGACCCCGGCACGACGGTCGCCGGCGTGCTCACGCAGAGCAAATGCCCGTCCCCCGAGGTCGAATGGTGCCGCGCCGCGCTCACCCTCGGCACCGCGCGCGCGCTGGTGGTCAACGCGGGCAACTCGAACGCCTTCACCGGCAACCGCGGTCGCGCCGCGGTCGAAGCGATCGCCGCGCGCACCGCCGCGCATCTCGGCTGCCAGCCCTCCGACATATTCGTCGCATCGACCGGCGTGATCGGCGTGCCGCTCCCGATCGACAAGGCCGAAGCCGGGCTCGACGCCGCCTTCGCCGCGACGCCCTGCAGCTGGGAAGACGCCGCCACGACGATCATGACCACCGACACCTTCACCAAGGGCGCGGTGACGACCGCCGTGATCGGCGACCGGACCGTCACGCTGGTCGGCGTCATAAAGGGATCGGGGATGATCGCCCCCGACATGGCGACGATGCTCGGCTTCATCTTCACCGACGCCGCGGTCGAGCCCGCGTTCCTGCAAGCCGCGCTGTCCGCCGCCAACGCGCCGAGCTTCTCGTGCATCACCGTCGACAGCGACACCTCGACCAGCGACACCGTGTTGGCGTTCGCGACCGGCAAGGCCGGCAACGTCGCGCTCGCCGACGACGAGAGCGTCGGTGCCGACGCCTTCCGCGCGGCGCTGGCCGATTTGTGCCATCAGCTGGCGATGCTCGTCGTCCGCGACGGCGAAGGCGCACAGAAGCTCATCGAAATCCGCGTCACCGGCGCCGAAAGCGACCGCAGCGCACACCGCATCGCCAAGAGCATCGCCGACTCCCCCCTCGTCAAGACTGCGATCGCCGGCGAGGACGCCAATTGGGGCCGCGTCGTCATGGCCGTCGGCAAGGCGGGCGAACCCGCCGAACGCGACCTGCTCGCGATCCGCTTCGGCGAAACCCAGGTCGCCGAGGGTGGCCTGGCGGTCACCGGTTATGACGAGGCACCCGTCGCGGCGCATCTTAAAGGTCAGGAGATCGAAGTCGGCGTCGATCTCGGCCTAGGCGAGGGCCGCGCGACCGTCTGGACGTGCGACCTGACGCATGGCTACATCTCGATCAACGCCGACTATCGAAGCTAGTCCTGCGGGTTCAGTGGTCCCAGATCCTCGATGGAAAGCAGCTCGTCGAGCACGATCAAGCCGGGGCTCATACCGAGATGCCCGTAACCGGCAAGCGTGGGACGGTTCATGTCACGCGCTTGTCGGCCGACAAATCTCACCTTGTACCCGTGTCCATAGACATACCCTCGTCCAGTAAAGCCGGGCCGTTCGAAAGATTTCAATGGGTTCTCGGTGTTGAACCACGGATAGGCATGTCGGGGATCGACGGCACTGAGCGTGGTCGCGCCTTCGACGAACGCCTGTCCTTCGAAGTAATCGACCCATATGCCCTCATAGGTCCGAGGCGGTTGCAGATCGACACAGAAGCGATCCCCCAACCCGACGATCACTTTGGTGTCGCCATGCATCTCGACCCGATGGCACGGATTGGGGGGCACAGACGGCGGCGGCGCTGCCGCCTGTAGCAGCAGCGCCAGTAGCATTAGGCCAGCTCACCCTCGAGCCAGGCCTTCAACCGGCCCTTGGGCTCGGCACCGACCTTGGTCGCGGCGGGGGCGCCGCCCTTGAACAGGATCATCGTCGGTATCCCGCGGACGCCGTACTTGCCCGGCGCGTCGGGATTCTCGTCGATGTTGAGCTTGGCGATCGTCACCTTCTCACCCAGCTCTTCCGAAATCTCTTCGAGACTCGGCCCGATCATCTTGCACGGGCCGCACCATTCGGCCCAAAAATCGACCAGCACGGGACCGTCGGCGTTGAGCACGTCGGTCGCAAAGCTGGCATCGGTAATCTGCTTGGTCGCCATTCGAATTCTCCTTGGTTGTACGCAATCTAGGGGCCGGGTGTCCGCTGCTCAACCACCGAGCCGCTAGCTTTGCTCCGCCTCGCGATAGTGCGGCTTGTGCGCCGCAAGCAGATCGGCCGGCAGGTCGAGCAAGATCGGCCCCGCCGTATACAGCAACGCCGCCTGGATCGCCCGGTCCGGAAAGATCACCGCCAGCGCCGCGACATAGGCCGCCATCTGTCGCACGTGGTAGTCGGGCAGCTCGGACAGGTCGCGGGGTGCACGGCGCCCGGTCTTGAAGTCGATCACGCGCACCCGGCTCGTCTCGATCAGCAGCCGGTCGACCGTCCCTGACACCACCGTCCCGTCGCCGAGCGTCGCCGCGATCGGCGCCTCCGCCAGCGCGTCGGCGCCGAACAGCGCGGCAAAGCGCGGATCGGCGAGCACCGCGATCACGCTGCCGGCGATGTCCGCGCGCGCCGCGGCATCGGCGACGCCGCCGGCCTGCGCCAGCCAGCGGTCCGCCGCCGCCGGCCGGTCGGCCGCAGCCGTCGCGGGCAAGCGCTCGAACAGCGCATGGATCAGCCGGCCGCGTTCTGCCGCGGCGCGCATCGCGGGGGTCGGCGGCGGATCGGACACCGCATCCTCGCCCAATGCAGATGGCGACAGCGGGCGCGGCGGCCGTGCTTCCTGCGGCGCCGGGCGACGCGCCCAGTCCGGCAGCGCCGCTGCGTCGTCTCTAACGGCCCGGCGCCCGGGCTTTGCGACGATCTCGGGCTGCGCCTCGCTGCCAACAAAGGTCCGCTCTGCATCGCCAGCCGACAGCCCCAACGCGGTGAACGCGCGATCGGCGGCGGCATACCAGCTCGACTCCGGCGGCAAGCCCTTCGCACGCGGCCCCAGCGCGCCGGCAATCACCAGCCGCTCCTCGGCGCGGGTCGCCGCGACGTAGAACAACCGCCAATGCTCCTCCAGCTCGCGCCGTTCGGCCGCGCTAGTTACGGCGTCGAGCGGTCCGCCCCGCTCCGCGCTGCGCGGCCGGAACACCGGGATCGGCGCGTCACCCGGCTCGGGCGACCATTTCAGGATCGATCGCGGCGCCGCGGTCGGGTCCGCGGTCGCATCGGCCAGGATCACCAGCGGTGCCTGCAGCCCCTTGGCCCCGTGCGCGGTCATCACCCGCACCGCGTCGAGCGGCGCGGACGGATCGCGCACGATCTCGACATCGCCGCGGTCGAACCAGTCGAGGAAGCGCTGCAGCGACGGCGTCGTCGTGCTCTCGAACGTCAGCGCGGCGTTGAGCAGTTCCTCGATCGGATCGCGCGCCTCGGTCCCCAGCCGCCGGATCAGTTTCCGACGCCCGTCGAGCGGCCCCGACAGCAGCTCTTCGAGAAACTGGTAGGGCGTGGCGATATCGGCGCGCGCGAGCATCGCCAGCAACGGCGCCAACCGTTCCGCCGGCTGCGTGCGCCCCAGATGCCGCCACAGCGGCCCCGCCTCGCGCGGCGCGGCGTGCATCAAATCGTCCTGCGTCCACCCGATCAGCGGCGACACCAGCAGCGACGCCAGGCTCAGATCGTCCTCGGGCTGCAGCACGAAGCGGATCGCCGCGAGCAGATCCTGCACCGCCAGCGGCGCGTTCAACCGCAACCGGTCGACCCCCGCGACCGGCACCCCTTCCGCATACAGCCGCGCGACGATCAGCGAGGCGAGGTCGCCGCGCCGCTTGACGAGGATCATCACATCCTCGGGCCGCAGCGGCCGGCCCTTGCTCTCGAGCATCAGCCCGCCGTCGATCCAGCGCTTCACCGCGCGCGCGATATCGACCGCGAGCTTGCGCACCGCATCGTCGACCCAGCCCTCCTCGTCCTCCTCGCTCCCGCCCGCCGAGATCGCGGGCCAGATCGTCACGCTGCCGGGGCCCGGCACTTCGCTCGCATGGCGCTCGACCGGGCCGTCGATGCCGAGACCGGGCTCGCCGATCGCCTCGATCGCAGCATCGACGAATTCGAGTACGGTCCGCGTCGATCGGAACGAATGCGTCAGCGACAACCGCGCGAGCGGCAGGCCGCGTTCGTCGATCGGCCAGTCGTCATCCCCCTCGGCTTCGCGCGCGCGCTGGCTGAAATAATTCTCGGCCGCCTGGAAATTGAGTGGGTCAGTGCCCTGAAACCCGAAGATCGCCTGCTTGTAATCGCCGACCGTGAACAGCGTTCGCGTCGCCGGTGCGTGGATGCCGCGCCCGACGAAGAACTCGTCCGACAGCGCGCGCACGATCCGCCACTGGTGGCCGTTGGTATCCTGCGCCTCGTCGATCAGCAGATGCTCGGTGGCCTGATCGAGCTTGTAGCGCACCCATTCGCCGATCCCGGGCTGATCGAGCAGCGCCACGGTGGTGGCGATCAGATCGTCGAAATCCACCGCCCCCGCGCGCCGCTTGGCCAGCGCGTAAGCCCGCGCATAATCGCGCCCGACCTCCAGCGCATCGGCCAGCAGATCGGCATAGGCGGCGCGCTCGATCATCGACAACACGTCGGAACACGCCGCCCCCAGGTCGGCGGCGAGCACTTCATAGTCCGGATCGGCGTCGATCAGCTTCTTCGACGCTTTCCGCGGTTCGCCCTTGCCCGTCAGCACCACGCTGGCGAGGTCCTTCAGCGCGGCGGTGCGATCCTCGGCGGCGAGCCAGCGTTCGACCGTCGCGGCATGCCCCTGCCCCGTCGCGGTGCCCCAGGCGCGGTTCGCGGCCGCGATCCGCCCGATCGCGTCGAGATCGAGCGCGTCGCACCATGCCGCCGCCGCTTCGTCGATCGGCCCGGCGGGCAGCTCGAGCGCGCGCCGCAGCCACGGCTGGATCCCGCTCGGCAGCGCCTCCAGAGCCGGCAACGCACGCGCGCAGGCGAGCAGGAACCCCTCCGCGCCCCCCTCGCCCATCCGCAGGCTCAGCCGCCCGACGATCTCGATGGGTCGTTCTCGCCCGTCGCGCTCGGCATCCGCCAGCAACCCGGCGAGTGCCTCGCGCGCCAGCCCCGCCTCCTCGCGCGCTTCCAACGGTCGGAACCCGGGAGTCAGCCCCGCCTCGACCGGGAACGCCGCGAGCAATCCCTGGCAGAATCCGTGGATCGTCTGGATCCGCAAGCCCCCTCCCGGCGCGTCGAGCACTTTCGCGAACAGCGTCCGCGCGTAATCCTGCTGCTCGGGCGTCCCGCGCTCGCCCAGCGCGGTGAGATCCTGGAACAGTGCCGGCCCCGGCATCCGCACCCACGCCGCGAGCCGCCCGTTGATCCGCTGCGCCATCTCGGCTGCACCTGCCTTGGTAAAGGTCAGGCACAGGATCGCGCTCGGATCGACGCCGCGCAGCAACAGCCGGAACACCCGCGCCGCCAGCACCTGCGTCTTGCCCGTCCCCGCCGACGCCGACAGCCAGACATGCGCGGCAGGGTTGCTCGCATCGGCCTGCGCGCCCTTCAGCCGTGGCAGCGTGGCCAGCGTCTCAGCGGTCACGGCCATACCATTCGTCGCGGCGCATCAGCTGGTCATACTCGGCATAGGGGGCATATTCGGGGACGAGCTTGGCGGTGAACGCCGCATCGCCGGTCAGCCAATTGCCCGCGACCTCGGTGAAATTGTGCGCGGCGACGGCGGTGAACTCGGCGGTGGGGATCCGCTCGCGCTTGCCGTCGGGGTCGACCGGGGTCGCGATATAGCCGAAGCCGTCCTTGGCCTTGCCGAGCGACCAATATTCGAACGCGCCCGCGGTCCCGCGGACATCCGCGAACCCGCCCCGCTCCGCGATCAGCCCGAGCAGCCCGAGCTGCAAACTGTACCCGGCGCGCACCGCGGTGGCCGACGGCGGCTTGCCGGTCTTGTAGTCGATCACCGCGATCCGGCCGTCAGGCAGCGTGTCGACGCGGTCGTAGCGGCCCGACAGCTTCACGCCGGCGATCTCGATCGCACCCTTGCCCTCGGCGCTGGCGATGCTGCGGCCCTCATCGGCCTGTGTGCCGACCGCGCCCGCAATCCAGTCGATCGCCTCCAGCAGCCGCGGCTGCCACAGCGCGCGCATCATCGGGTGGGTCCGCTCGTCGGCGAGCATCGCCACCGCGCGCGGCCGGAGCCGGTCGAGCGCGCAGGCATCGAGCTTCCACCATTGCTCGAGAATGTCGTGCACCGCGGTGCCGCGCCACGCCGCGCTCGGATCGGCATCGACCGGGTCGAGCGGCATCAGCCCCAGCACGCGCCGCGCATAGAAAGCGTAGGGATCGGCCTTCAGCCGGTCGACCTCGGTCACCGAAATCGCCTTCGGCCGCAGCAGCGCGGGCGGCGACGGCGCCGGGCGGTCAGCGGGCTCATGCACTCCCGGCGCATCGAGCGAGCGCGTCCAGCCCTCCAGCGCGGTCGCGCGCTCGAACCGGTCACCCGCCAGCGCCTGCAGCCGCAGCCACAGCCGCGAGGCGAGCGCTGGCGACTTCGCATCGCGCCGCGCGCGCGTGACGATCGCGCGCGGCGCGCCCAGCCCTTGCGCGAAATCATGCGCGGCAGTGCCGACGCCGCGCTCCAGCCCCGGCAGCCCGAGCTCGGCGCGGATCCGCGGCGCCAGCCACGGGTCGGGCGCGGGCCGTCCGGGCCAGACGCCTTCGTTGAGCCCGCCCAGCACCATCAGGTCGGCAGTCTGCAACCGCGCCTCGATCAGGCCATAGATGGCGAGCCGCGGATGCCCCCCCGGCGGCGGCCGCACCGCAACCTCGTCGAGCAAGGTGCGCAGCAATTGCGGCAGGTCCACCGGATCGACCAGCGGCGGCCCGAGCGGCGCTTCGAGTTCGAGATCGGCCAGGAACTGCGCCGCAGCGCGCCCTGCGGGACCCGACCAGAGCGCGTCGCCGCACAGCGAGGCGGCGGTTTCGCGGAGCGATGCCAGCAAATCCCCCAGCGGCTGCGGACCGCGTTCGAACGTAGCGGATATCAACGTCAGTAGTTCGGAACTGCCCTCCCACCAGGTCGCAGCGGTTCCCCGGCGAAGGCCGGGGCCCAGTTGCGCAGGTCCCCCAACTGGGCCCCGGCCTTCGCCCGGGAACCGCTTACCCAGATGCTCCGTGATCCCCTGCAACCCCGCCGCCGGCCGCGGCCCCCGCAGCGCCCGATCCAACGCCCGCGCCCCATCCAGCCAAGCCAGCCGCTCCTCCCCATTCCGCACCAGCGGATGCTTGAGCAACGCCAGCAGCGCCAGCGGCGCAAACCGCTGCGCCGCCGCCTCGGCCAGCGCGAGCAGCAACGTCCCCGGCGGCAGGATCGCCAGCGGCCGCCCCGCGGAATCATCGATCGTGATCCCCCAGCGCCCCAGATGCGCCGCCACGCGTCGCGCCAGCGCGCGGTCGGGCGTCACCAGCGCCGCGGTCTTGCCCGGGTCCTCCAGCGCCCCGCGCAGCGCCAGCGCGATCGCCTGCGCCTCCTCCGCCGGGGTCGCCAGCTCCGCGACCGTCACGCCGGTCAGCCGCCGATCCTCCGCGCCTATCCGCGTCCACTTCCCCGTAAAGTCCGCCGGCGCCAGCGCATTGGCGATCGCGCGACCGCGCACCGCGCCGGCGTCATGCCCCCCGCCCTCGCGCCACGTCACCACCTCGCCGCGCGCGACGCCCATGCGTTCGAGCAACAGCTTCATGTGGAACTGCGGATGCGTCTCGATCGAGCGCCGCGTCAGCCCCGCCGCGTTCGGCGCATGCGGCCCCAGCGCCTCCCATTCCTCGTCGGGCAGCGCGAGATCGAGCCCCGCGAACGCCACCATCCCGCGCGGCATGTCGGCCACGCAGCGCAGCAGCCGCGCCACCGCGGGCGCCGAATCGGTGACCCCCGCGGCGCAGACCAGCCCGGCGGGCGGCGCGCTCCGCCAGCGCCGCTCGAGCCGGTCGAGCAACAGCGCCCGCCTGGTCGCCGCATCGATCCGCCCGATCCGCGCCAGTTCGGCCGGCCAGCGTTCGAGCACGACCTCGAAGGTCGACAGCGCACGCCGCCAATGTTCGGTGAGCTCGGGCCCCAGATCGATCGCGCGCAACCGCGCCGGCGCGACCTCCTCGACCAGCAGCTGATCCAGCGTATGCGCCAACTCCCCTGCCAGCCGCACCGCCTCCGCGGTGTCGATCGGCTGACCCGCACGCGCGCGCTCCTCGGCGACCAGCCGCGCGAGGATCATACGGCGCTGATAGGGCGGCACCGCGGGCAGCGGCGGATCGTCGGCGGGGTCGAGTGCCGCCCCGACGCTCTCGCCCAGATCCGGATCGCCCAGCGGCACCAGCCGCGGCAGCACCAGCCCGCCGCCGCTCGCGCGCACGAACGCATCGGTCACCGCGCGCACCGCACGGTTGTTGGGCAGCAGCACCAGCGCGCGGGCCAGCGCCAGCGGGTCGGCCCCTGCGCGCCGGATCAACCCCGCCACCAGCGCATCGGCAAACGCCCGGTGCGCCGGGATCGTGCAGAGCGCGGGTCCGCGCCCTACGGCCCCGGCTTCAGCCATCGGCGAGCATCGCCTCGGTCTTGGGGATCGCCCCCGGGGTGCCGACGTCGAACCATAGCCCCTGATGCACCTGGCCGAACGCACGACCCGCCGCGATCGCGCGGTCCCAGAACAGGTTGGTCGAGAACGGCCCCTCGGGCCAGTCGACGATCACCCGCGGATGGAGGATCTGGATCCCGGTATAGGCGAACGGCGCGACCCGACCGGGCTTGCGTCGCCCGGTGATCCGCCCCGCCGCATCGAGATAGAAGTCGCCGACGCCGCCATGATTATGCGCGCGCGCCAGCGGGACCATCAGCAGCAGCGCGTCCATCGTCGCATCGTCCCAGCGCGACGCCAGCAGCCGGATCGCGTCGACCGGCCCGTCGATCCACAGATTGTCGCTGTTGACCACCAGCACCGGCGCGTCGCCGAGCAGGTCGCGCGCCTTCACCAGCCCCCCGCCGGTTTCCATCAGCCGCCCGCGCTCGTCCGACATCACGACCTCGATGTCGTCGAACCGGCCGGTCAGATGCGCCTGAAGCGTGTCGGCGAGGTAATGGACGTTGACCACCGCGCGCGCGATCCCCGCCGCGCGCAACCGATCGAACACGTGATCGATCAACGCCTTGCCGGCCACCTCGACCAAGGGCTTCGGCCGCGTCGCGGTCAGCGGCCGCATCCGCTTACCGAGCCCGGCCGCCATCACCATCGCGGTCCGCGGCACGTCGCCCGCGGGAATCGGGCGGATCTTATGCTGCAAGCTCATGCCGACAATACCAGCGGGTCGCCACGCAGCGCGGCGGGCACGTTCGCGTCGAACCAGCGCGCGACCGGCGCCATCACCGGCTGCGCCAGATCACGCTCCAGATATGCCCAGACCCGCGGACACAACGTCGGATAGCGCGGCTTACCGTCGCGCTTCCACAGCCGCGTGAAGATACCGAGGATCTTCGCGTTCCGCTGCGCGCCGAGCACATGATAGGCGCGCAGGAAATCCTCGTCCGCATCGGTCGCGGCCCGATAGCGCGCCAGCATCGCCGCCTCGACCGCCGGGTCGACATCGCGCCGTGCGTCCTGCAACAGCGAGACGAGATCGTACGCCGGGTGGCCCGCCAGCGCGTCCTGGAAATCGAGCAGCCCCAGCGACCGCTCCGGCCCCACCAGCATCAGATTCTCGGCATGATAATCGCGGAGTACCGTCACCGGCTCGGCGGCGATCGCGTGATCGAGCACCGCGTCCCACGCCGCGTCCCAGCCGTTCCTATCGGGCTCGATCCCGACCGCAGGGCAATACCAGTCGACGAACAGCGCCGCCTCGCGCGTCAGCACCGCACGGTTGTACGGCTTGAGCGGCCCCGCCGCATGGCGACGCAGATCGACCAGCAGGTCGACCGCGGGTGCGTAGAGCGACAGCTCATCCTCGGGCGCCGCGTCTGCCGCTTCACGCAGCCGGTCGTCGCCGAAATCCTCGAGCAGCACGAGCCCCTGGTCGAGATCCGCGGCCAGGATCGATGGCGCCGCAAAGCCGCGCGCGACCAGCCATTCGGCGACCGCGATGAACGGCCGCGGATCCTCGTGCGGCGGCGGCGCATCCATCAGGATCGCCCGCCGGTCGTCGGCGACCGCGCGGAAATAGCGGCGGAACGACGCGTCGCCCGCCACCGGCAGGATCTGCGCATCGGCCCAGCCGTTGGCGTCGAGAAAAGCGGCGGCGCCGGGCGGCGGGATCATGTCGGCCATCGCCGCTCCCAACCCGTCGGCACCCGCGCTGTCAAGCCGCGTCCACCGTCCGGCGTGATCGTCAGGGTCAGCGCCAGTGCATGTGGCCAATAGTCCGGCCCGGCGCGCTCGGGCCATTCGACGAGTAGCAGCGAGTCGGACGCCGCCTCGTCGAGCCCGAGTTCCTCGATCTCGTGCGCGTCATCGATGCGGTAGAGATCGACATGCAGCACCGGCATCCGCACTTCCGGCGGCGCATAGGGCTGCACGATCGCAAAGCTCGGCGACGGCGCCTCGCCCGCCAGCCCGAGCGCCGCAAGCAGGCCGCGCGCGATGCTGGTCTTGCCCGCGCCAAGCGTGCCCTCCAGCGTGATCACATCGCCCGGCCGAACAAGTGTCGCGAGATGCGCACCGAACGCCTCGGTCGCCTGCGGATCGGCCAACCGTATCATGCGCCCCCACCCTCCCCGTGCTCCTGCGAAAGCAGGAGCCCAGGGTTACAAGGGCCAACGCATGCGACTCCTGGACTCCTGCTTTCGCAGGAGAACCGCACGCGTATCGACGCCACCCTCATCGCCGCGGCAACTCGACCGTGATCAGCGTCCCCGCCCCCGGCTCGGACACCAATTCGATCGTCCCGCCATGCGCCTCGACGAACTGCTTCGCCAGCGGCAGCCCCAATCCCAGCGCGCGGTCGCCGATCGGCTTCGACTCCGCGAACCGATCGAACGCGTGGAGCACCGCCTCGGCGTCCATCCCCGGCCCGTCGTCCGACACCACGATCCGCGCCGCGGTCGCGTTGCCGTCGGTGTGGAGCAGCACCCGCCCGCCATCGGGCGTCGCCGCTACCGCATGCCGCAACAGATGCTCGACCACCTCCTTCAACCGCCGCTCGTCGCCGCTCACCCGCCCCGTCGAGCGCGCCACCTCCACCGCGAAGTCGAGTTTGCGCCGCTTGGCGGACGGCATGATCGTCTCCGCCGCCGCGCGCACCGTCGTCGCGAGGTCGATATCGGCGCGTATCAGCGCCCCACCGTCCGCCGCGTCGCGCGTCAGGTCGAGCACGTCGTCGACCAGCAACCCCAGCCGCTCGACCGATTCGAGGATCGCCTCGACATAGCTCGACGCCTGCTTGGTCATCTTGCCCGCATAGCCACCGTGCAGCATCTCGGCGAACCCGCTGATCGAGGTCAGCGGCGTGCGCAACTCATAGCTCATGTTCGCGACGAACGCGGTCTTCACCCGGTCGGCGGCCTCCAGCACCTCGGCCCGCTCGCGCAAGCTCTCCTCGGCCCGCAGACTGGCGGTGATGTCGAGCATCGTGAACAGCGCGTTGCCGTCGGGCAGCGGCACGCCCGCGAACTCGAAATGCCGCCCGTCGGCGAACGCCACCCGGCCGCCGCGCTGCTGGCGCCCGGCGGTCGCCGAATGGACCAGCTCGGGGAACAACGCGGCATCGGCCGGCGTGACCAGCTTCGATGCCGCCGCCGCCGCGAACGCGTCAACGCGCGGGTGCGCCGCCAGGAATTCCTCCTCTAGCCCCCACACCGCGCGGAACCGGTTGTTCCACAATTGCAGGCGCCCATCGGCGGCGAATACGCCCAACGCCTCGAACAGATTGTCGAACGTCGCCGTCCGGACGCGCAGCAACGTGTCGCGCGCGCTCGCCAATTGCACCTGCTCCGTGCGATCCTCGAAGATCAGGAGCAGCCCCCCATCCGGCAACGCCTGCGCGACGACGCGCAGGTGCGTCCCCCCGCGCAGATGCCAATTCTCCTCGATCGCGCCGCTCGTCTGGACGAACCAGCCGCGGCGTTCGGCCTTCCAGCTGGGGAAGTCGCGCACCTCGGGCAACCGTTCGGCCTCGCGCATTCGCTCGAGAACGCGGTCGAATTCGGGCCGGTCGGCGAGCCATTCGGGGCGCATCGCGAACATCCGCCGGAACGGCTGGTTGCAGAACACCAGCCCGCGGTCGCCCCCGAACTGCGCCACCCCCGCCGACAGCCGGTCGAGCATCGCGCGCTGCGCCTCGGCAAAGCGCTTGGCGCCCGATCGCGCCTGTTCCAACTCCTCGATATCGACCGCGAACCCGGCGACGCCGCCGGTCGGCAGCGGCACGTCGTAGATTTCGAGCGAGCGCCTGGCGCCGTCGATCGTCGCCGGCAGCACCTGGTGATGCGGCCGTCCCGCCTCGCGCGCCGCCGCGGCCCCGGCCAGCGGCCCGCCGCGGCCCGATCCCTCGACCAGCTCGAGCCCGCGCGCGACGACGTCCGCCGCGCTACGCCCCTCGACCGCCTCCACATAGGCCGAATTGACCATCGTCAGCCGCAGATCGGGCGCGCGGTACCACATCGGCATCGGCGCCGCCTCGATCAGCCCGGTCAGCGCGTCATACGCCGACCCCAGCCGCGTGGTCTCGCCGCTCAACCGCGCGATCTCGGCTTCGCTGTCGGTCGCATCGAACGCCCACAGCAGCACCGCCCCGCTCGCACCCATCGTCCCCGGCGCGCGCGCGCCGCGCAGCGTGATGGCGCGCGTCGATCCCACCGGCCGCACCGCGCGCACGAACCCGCGGCCCGATCGCTGCGCCACGCTGACCGCCGCGGTCACCGCGGCAGCATCCTCCGCCGACAGTCCCGAGTCCTCGCCCGCGAGTTCCGCCAGCGACCGCGCCGGCGTCGCCAGCCCCAGCCAGTCCGCCATCCGCTGCGCCATCTCGACCCGCCCGTCGCCGCGCACGATCGTGACCAACGCAGGCGACGCCTCGACCAGCGCGGTCAACTGCGCGTTGGCGTCGAGCGCAGCCTGCGCCGCGGCCTTGGCGCGCAGCCCGACAAACGCCAGCACCGCGCCCCCGACGACCAGCGCGAACAGCACCACCCCCGCGACGATCGCGGCACCGGTCCCCAGGACCATCATCAAACACCCGCCTCCGGCTTCATTCGCCCTGTCTAGGCGCAAGCCCCCCGCGCGGGGAAGCCATCGCACGCGAAAAGGGCGGGCCCGGCAAACCCGGACCCGCCCATTTCGCGAATGTCACATGCTGTGACGCCGAACGCTTACAGCTTCACGGTCGCGCCGATGTACATGAAGCGACCGACATTGTCGTAGATCGCGTCGGCGCCATTGCCGAGCAGTCCGTAGGGCGGACGCTTGTCGGTGAGGTTGTCGACGCCGCCATAGAAGGTCATCCGCTTGTCGACATCAACCGACGCGCGCAGCGCGTGATAGACGACCGACGGGTAGTAGACGCGATCGGCATAGTTGGGATCGAGTGCCGGAACGCCGTTGGTGTCGTGTTGGGCTTCCCAGTCGGTGATCGACTGGCGACCGATGTAGCGCAGCTGATAGCCGAGCGTGACGGGACCGCGGGTGTAATCCGCCGATGCGTTGAAGCTGTAGACCGGGTCACCCAGTTCACCCTTCACACGCTCCTTTTGCGCCGGGTTGTCGAGGTACGGATAGTCCGTCCGGTCGCGAACCCAGGTGCCGATGAAGCGCAGTGCCAGCTTGTCGTCGCCGAACACGCGATGATTGTACGACACGTCCAGATCGATCCCCTTCGCCCGTAGCGCGGCGAAGTTCACCGTGCTCTGCAGCAGCGCAGTCTGCGCGAACTCACCGTTCGCCTGGCGCGGGTTGATCAGGCCGCAGAACTGGTTGGTCAGCGACGCCGCGTCGTAGCAGGCATCGAGGATGGTCTGCGCGTCGACTGCGGCAATGACGTTGCTGATCTTGATGTCATAGTAATCCGCGGTGATCGCCAGGCCAGGGATGAACGACGGCTGGACGACGACGCCATAGGTCCAGCTGCGCGACGTCTCCGCCCCCAGGTTCGGGTTGCCGCCCGACAGGAATTCGGTGCTGCCGCCACGCGCCGCGTTGTTGATGAAGTTCGCGGGGACGCCTGCCGCGGCGCAGTTTGCAACGCGGGTGGAGCGGCCTGTGTTGATGAAATTCACGTCACACGGATCGTTGAGCAGATCGAAGTTCTGCGATGGCGACGAATAGAGATCGCTCAGCGTCGGCGCGCGGACGGCCTTCGCGTAGCTCACACGGAACTTGATGTCGCGCACCGGCGCATACAGCGCGCCCGCGTTCCACGTCCAAACCGTGCCGGCCGAACCCTTGTAATCCGCGACGCGGACCGCGGCGTTGGCGGTCAGCTCCTCGGCGAACCGCATGCCCTTCAGCAGCGGCAGGTTGATCTCGCCATAGGCTTCCTTCACCGCGAACGAAGGCGGGTTGAAATCGGGGATCGCGTTCAGGAAGGTCTGGCCCGACTTGACCAGTTCGTCATAGGCGTAGGACGCGGTCTCGCGCCGATATTCGCCACCCAGTGCGAACTGCACCGGGCCACCCGGCAACTCGAACAGCTGCGAGCTGTCGCCGACGACGTTTGCGGTCACATCGAATTCGGTCGCCTTGCCGGTGCGATGCGAGGTCGTGTTGATATAGTTCAGCGCGGCCTGGTTCAGGACGCCGTCGCCGAGCACGTTCAGCGGAACGCAGTTCGGATCGGTAACGGTCGTCTGGTTGATCCGGCAGACGATCGTGCCCGCGCCGTTCCGCACCGTGTCGACCGCGTTGTAGAAATTCTGGTTGATACGGTTGTTGTAGAAGCTCGAACGCGTCCGGAACTCGCCATAGTTGACCGAGAAATCGTACTTCCAGTCGTCGTTGAACGTGCCTTCCGCACCGCCGACGATCCGGTAGGTGTCGCGGCGATCATATTCGTCGCGCGTGCCGAAATCGTTGTTGTTGCGGTTGAGACGGAAGAACTGCGCTCCAGCGGGCAGCAGCGACCGGATCGTCGCGGCGTCGCCCGGCTGCAGATACGGGTTGTCGAACGAGATCGGAATCCCGATCGTCTGGCGGCTGAAGCCACCGATCGCTGCGCGGCGGATCGGATTGCCATCTGCGTCCTCGTCGGCAACCGTGCCCTGCTCGCCACCCTGTGCGAAGGTCGGCGTACCCTGGTTAAAGCTCTCGACGCGAACGAACTTCGCCTCGATGAACGGCTTGAACGCGTCGGAAACGTCGTAATGGCCAAGCAGGTTCGCGACGTAGCGCTTAAGCGACGGCTGCAGCGTACCGCGGTCGTTGAGGATACCACCGTCGCCGCCGCTGTTGTTGTTCGAGCCTGCCGGACGGAAATCGGTGCCGTAGTTATACTCGTACAGCGCCCCGTTCGGGTTGAAGCCGAACACGCGCGGATAGCCGTTGGCCAGGCAACCGGCGGCGACCGATGCCGAGTTGCACGCGCCGATACCCGCGCCGTTATAGGCGATGAAGTTGCCGCCGTTGTCGTAGCCGAAGCTGTGGACGTTGTTCAGGAAGGTCCGGTTCGGAATCGTGTTGTCGAGCGACGGGCTGTCGACCAGCTGGAACTGATTACGGCCGGTATAGGCACCGGTCAGCTCCGGACGATCCGAGAACGTGACCAGGTCCGACTGGTTGTATTCCAGGTTCAGCGCGATGTTGCCGCGCCCGTCGGCGAAATTCTTGCCGAAGGTGCCGCTCAGCCGATAGGTGCCGTGGTCACCCTTGTCGCTGACGCCGCTCTGCGCGTTAAGCGACAAACCTTCGAAGTTGCGCTTCAGCACGAAGTTTACGACGCCCGCCATCGCGTCCGAACCGTACACCGCGGACTGGCCACCGGTGACGACGTCGACGCGGTCGATCAGATCGGTCGGGATGGTGTTGGTGTCGACCAGGAAGTCACCTTCGGACGAGGTGATGTGACGACGGCCGTTGACCAGCACCAGCGTGCGCGTCACGCCCAGCCCGCGCAGATCGAGGAAGTTGAGCCCCGACGTGCCGATATACTGGGTCGAGCTCGCCTGGCTGTAGGTCGAGCGCAGCGACGGCAGGTCGTTGAGCACGTCGCCAACGGTAACTGCACCGGTACGCGTCAGATCGGCCATGGTCAGCGTGGTGACGGGGGCAGGCGAATCAAGCGTCGGCCGCGCGATGCGCGAACCCGTCACGACGATCTCGCCGCCCGCGTCGGGTGCTTCGGTTTGTGCGACAGCACCGGTCGTCGTGGTCGAACCGATTGCGGGATCCTGCTCGCCACCGGGAGCCTGGGTCTGGGCGTCGACCGGCGCGGCGGTCTGTGCGGCCGCCGGAGCAAGCGATGCGAGAACGAACGCCGCGGACGACGCGGTAACGAACAGTCCGGACTTACGGACGGAAATGCCAACCATGTTTATGTAACCCTCTGAACCACCAGCTTTGATGGCGCCGGAAGGACACCTTTCCTGTCTGGTTTGCAATGACTCGGATTAAATATTGCAGGGATGTGTCATTGTTGCATCACACGAGTGGGCAGAAAGGACCGCTTAGGATCGGCAAGGCGCTCCTTCAGCACGAAAAAAGGGCCGCGCCTACCTTCCGGTAGACGCGGCCCTTTCGCGCGACGATCGCGTTAGCGATCAGTAGCGGTAATGATCCGGCTTGAACGGGCCTTCGACCGGCACGCCGATGTAACCGGCCTGCTTCGACGTCAGCTGCGACAGCTTCACGCCCAGCTTCTCGAGATGCAGCATCGCCACCTTCTCGTCGAGATGCTTCGGCAGGACGTAGACTTCGTTCTTGTAGTTCTCGCCCTTGGTCCACAGCTCGATCTGCGCCAGCGTCTGGTTGGTGAACGACGCCGACATCACGAACGACGGATGGCCCGTCGCGCAACCCAGGTTCACCAGGCGACCCTTCGCCAGGATGATGATCTGCTTGCCGTCGGGGAACTTCACCAGGTCGGTGCCCGGCTTCACTTCGGACCACTCATAGTTCGACAGCGCGGCGATCTGGATCTCCGAGTCGAAGTGGCCGATGTTGCAGACGATCGACATCGGCTTCATCGCCTTCATGTGATCGGCGGTAATGACGTCGGCGTTGCCGGTCGCGGTCACGAAGATGTCGGCGCGGCTGACCGCCTCCTCCATCGTCACGACCTCGAAGCCCTCCATCGCCGCCTGCAGCGCGCAGATCGGATCGACTTCGGTGACCATCACGCGCGCGCCGCCGTTGCGGAGCGACTGGGCCGAACCCTTGCCGACGTCACCGAAGCCGGCGACGACCGCGACCTTGCCGGCGAGCATCACGTCGGTGGCGCGACGGATCGCGTCGACCAGCGATTCCTTGCAGCCGTACAGGTTGTCGAACTTCGACTTGGTGACCGAGTCGTTGACGTTGATCGCCGGGAACGGCAGCTCGCCCTTCTTGGCGATCTCGTACAGGCGGTGGACGCCCGTGGTGGTCTCTTCCGAAACGCCCTTCAGGTTCTTGACCGTTTCGGTGAGGTAGCCGGGCTTCTTCGCGACGAACGCCTTCAGCGCGCGCTGCATCTCGACCTCTTCCTCATTCTCGGGCTCGGGCATCGTGTGACCGGCCTCGAGCTTGGCGCCCCACAGCGCGAACATCGTCGCGTCGCCGCCGTCGTCGAGGATGATGTTCGAGGTCTGGCCCTCGACCTCACCGTCCCAGGTGAAGATGTCGCCGACATAGTTCCAATAGTCTGCGAGGCTCTCGCCCTTGATCGCGAACACGGGCACGCCGGTCGCGGCGATCGCGGCGGCGGCGTGGTCCTGCGTCGAGAAGATGTTGCAGGTCGCCCAGCGGACATCGGCGCCGAGCGCGGTCAGCGTCTCGATCAGCACCGCGGTCTGGATCGTCATGTGCAGCGAACCGGTGATCCGCGCGCCCTTCAGCGGCTGCGACGGACCGAATTCGGTGCGGAGCGACATCAGGCCGGGCATTTCGGTCTCGGCGATGTTGATCTCGGCGCGGCCGAATTCGGCCAGGCTGATGTCGGCGACGACGTAATCGGTCTTCGCAGGTGCAAGGGTGGTGGCCACGATGGGTCTCCTGGAATTCATTATCGGCGAGCCTCATGCCCGTGCCGGATGCCGCGTCCCTTAGGCGAAGGGACGCTCCAGATCAAATATAAAGATATCTTTATATCTCAGTTCTCCCGCCAAAGTGGGAGCCCAAGAGTTCCAAAAGCGGCGCGGCGTAACCCTGGCGCCCCGCCTTCGCGGGAGAACGGTCAGGCCGTCCCGGTCTGCGCCACTAGCAACCGCGGATCGACCCCGGCCGCTGCAAACGCATGCGTCCAGCGGTCCTCGGCATCGGTATCGAACAACAGTTCGGTATCCCCCGCGACATTGAACCATCCGGGCCGCGCGAGTTCGCCCTCCAGCTGCCCCGAGTCCCATCCGGCATAGCCCAGCGCGACAACCCAGTCGCTCGGGCCGTTGCCTTCCGCAATCGCGCGCAGCACGTCGACCGTGCTCGACAAGGCCCAGCGCCCGGCGACGTCGGTCGTCCCCTGCCCCGCCCAGTCGCGCGAATGCACGACGAACCCGCGTCGCGGATCGACCGGCCCGCCAAAATGCACCGGCGCATTGGGAGCGTCGCCCGGCGCGATTTCGAACTGGTCCAGCAAGTCGTGGAACCCCAGGCCCTCGATCGTCGCGCCGATGCCGATCCCGATCGCGCCGGTCGCGTCATGACTGCACATGGCGATCACCGCGCGCGCGAACCGCGGGTCACTCATCCCCGGCATCGCCAGCAGGAACTGTCCCGACAGATAGATCGCGTTGTCCATCCCCGGCATATAGCCTGCCGCGCCCGCACCCGCCACGCTTGAAATATCCACGCGGCGCGCCGAGGTACGGTGCCGCCGCCGGCAACCGCGCGGCGAACAGGAGAATTTCCATGACGATCAGCGTCGGCGACCGGCTTCCCAACACCATCCTAATCAAAGCGACCGCGGACGGCCCCGACCAGGTCGATACCGACGCGTTCTTCAAGGGCCGCAAGGTCGCTCTCTTCGCGGTCCCCGGCGCGTTCACGCCGACCTGCTCCGCCAAGCATCTCCCCGGTTTCGTCGAGAAGACCGCCGAGCTGAAAGCCAAGGGCGTCGACGAAATCGCCTGCACCTCGGTCAACGATCCGTTCGTTATGGGCGCGTGGAGCAAATCGGCGGATGCGGGCGACATCACGATGCTCGCCGACGGCAATGGCGAATTCGCGAAGGCGGTCGGGCTCGACTTCGACGGCTCGCAGTTCGGCATGGGCACGCGCAGCCAGCGCTACTCGATGCTGGTCAACGACGGCGTGGTCGAACAGCTGAACGTCGAAGCCCCCGGCGAGTTCAAGGTCTCGAGCGCCGAGCACCTGCTCAGCGAGATCTAACCAAATCCTCCCCGCCACGGGGAGGTGGCAGCCATAGGCTGACGGAGGGGGCGCTCGGCACACGCAGCGCTCGCGGCGAGCCCCCTCCACCAGCTTCGCTGGTCCCCCTCTCCGTGCCGGGGAGGAGACGCCCGTCTTGCCACCGCAACATCCCCCGCATAACACTGCCCGATGACAATCGCATCCGACCTCGTCGCCGAACTCGACCGCCTCTACCGCGCCTCCGTCGCGCGTCTCCAGACCGCACTGGCCGCCTATATCGCCGACGGCACCATCCCCGATCCCGCCGCGCGGACCGACGGGTCGTTCGCCTATCCCGAAATCCGGCTCACCTATGCCGGCGGCGTCGATCGCCCCACCCCGCTGCGCTCGTTCGGCCGTCTCGTCACGCCGGGCGACTACCGCATAAGCGTCACCAAGCCCGCTTTGTTCGCCGACTACATCACCGAACAGCTGACCCTGCTGATCGAGGATTACGACGTCACCGTCGAAGCCGTCGAAGGCCGGCAGGAAATCCCGTTTCCCTACGTCATCGATCCCGGCCACGCGCTCAGCCTCGACGAAGTGTCCGCAACCGAACTCGCACGCTTCTTCCCCGCCACCGAGCTCGCGCATATCGGTGACGAAATCGCGGACGGCCTGTGGGTCGCGCACGACGAGACCCGCCCGCTCGCGCTGTTCGACGGGCTGCGTACCGATTTCAGCCTCGCCCGCCTGCGCCACTATATGGGCACCCCCGCCGAACATGCACAGCGGTTCGTCCTGTTCACCAACTACCACCGCTATGTCGATGAATTCGTTCGCTGGGCCGGGTCGCAGCTTGGCGAGGGGAGCCGCTTCACCAGCCTGTCGGGCGCCGGCGGCATCACCATCACGAGCGGAGACGACATCGACAAGATCGTCAGCGACAGCGCGTGGCGTCGGCACCAGATGCCCGCCTATCACCTGATGGCCGACGACCGCACCGGCATTACCTTGGTGAATATCGGCGTCGGCCCATCCAACGCGAAGACGATCTGCGATCACCTGGCCGTGCTGCGTCCCGAGGCATGGCTGATGATCGGCCATTGCGGCGGCCTGCGCCCCAGCCAGCGGATCGGCGACTATGTCCTCGCGCACGCCTATCTGCGCGACGACCATGTCCTCGACGACGTGCTGCCCCCCGAGATTCCGGTCCCGGCGATCGCCGAAGTCCAGGTCGCGATGGCCAAGGCCGCCGAGATCGTCTCCGGCCAATCGGGCGAGGAGCTCAAGCGCCGCCTGCGCACCGGCACGATCGTGACCACCGACGACCGCAACTGGGAACTCCGCTATTCCAAATCGGCGCTCCGCTTCTCGCTCTCCCGCGCCGTCGGCATCGACATGGAATCCGCGACGATCGCGGCGCAGGGCTATCGCTTCCGCGTCCCCTACGGCACGCTGCTCTGCGTCTCCGACAAGCCGTTGCACGGCGAGTTGAAGCTCCCAGGCCAGGCCAACCGCTTCTACGAACGCGCGATCAGCGAGCATCTGCGGATCGGTATCGAGACCTGCGAACAGCTCCGCCGCGAAGGCGCGAAGCTGCACAGCCGCAAACTCCGCGCATTCGACGAGCCCCCGTTCCGGTAAACCGTGGTACCGTCATCGGCATCGGGCGGCTAACCAGTTGACGGCGGAGCGGATCGGGGGATGATGCGCGCTGCACCCGGACTCATCTCGCAGGAGCATTTCATGGCCGATACGCCCGAGACGCCGACTCCCGACGCCCCGAAACCGCGTCGGCGCGCGGCGCGCAAGACGCCCACCCCAAAGCCGCCCAAGGCCGTGCCCGTGGCGACGAAACCTCCCGCGGACACCAGCGTCGCGCCCTCCAAGGGCGCGACCGCCAAACCCGTCGAAGCGGCGGCGAAACCCGCGGCACCCAAGGCCGTCAAGCCGCGATCGTCCAAACGCGGCGCGCCTCGCGTCAAGCCCGCGGCCGCGCGCAAGACGCCGGTCAAGACTCCGCTGGAGCGCGCCACCGACAAGATCGGCGGCAAATGGGGTGCTGCGGTGGTAGCGGGCGGCGTCGCTGCGGTCGGGGCCGCGGCGGTCGGCGCGCTCCTGGCTCTGCGTGGCAGCACGCCCAAGGCCCCGAAACAGCCGTTCGAATCCGAACCCAAGGGCGCGCACCAGGCGGACGGCACCGACTCCTCGGCCTCGTTCGAAGCCGGCATCGCCGACGAAGGCACGATCCCCGAATAACGCATGGTCTGACGCGAAGGCGGGAGTCCGGGAGCCGCAGGCGCTCACTGTCAGGGCCGGACAACGTCCAAAACCGTTCGTGCTGAGCGAAGTCGAAGCACTATGCCGCAACCGCGATGTCTGGCTGCGACAGGTCCCCTTCGACTACGCTCGGGACGAACGGGAAGAGGGCATGCCCCCTCCCCCTCGGCGAACAGCCGCTACCGCTCTAGCCGAAACGTCACCGTCAACGTCACGTCCGTCGAGACCGTATCCGCCGTCGCGTTCATCGGCAGTCCGAACGACTTCAACATCTGCCCGATATAATCCACCGACCCGATATCCTGCCGCTCGCTGATCGCCGCCAGCGTCACGCGACCGAGCCCCAGCGGCCCGGCATAGGCATCCGCCTCGGTGCGCGCCTTGGCCAGGGCCTGTTGTTTCGCCGTCCGCTTTGGGCCGGCATCATCGATCAGCACGGGCGTCACCAGATCCGACGGCTTCGCATCCGCTGCCTTCAACGCCGCAATCACGCGCGTCGCGGTCGCGCGGTCCGGTGCGTCGAACGACAGACCGGCGTTGGCGCCGACTTTCGGGCCGGTCGGCGCGTCGACCTTCCCGGCTGCAGCTTTGTCGTCCTTCGACGAACCCAGCAGCGCGGTGAGATCGCTATTGCATTCGCTCGCGGTCCGCGTCGCCATCAGGCCCGCCACCATCGAGGTCAGCGACGGCTTCTCCATCCCCTACGCCTTCCGCGCTCCGATCGCCGTCACCGACTGATCGATCGCCGCGGTCTTCTGCGCGAGCAGCCGGTCCGCCTCGGCCTGCGTCGCGGCACAGGCCAGCACATTGCCCGACACGCGATACGCGGTCGCCGGGGTCTCGACATGCCCCGAGGCGACGATCTCGACCGTCACCGGCGTCGCACTCGCCGCGGCCATCCCCGCCACGGCCAAAGACCCCATTACCATCCCTGCGGCCTCCCTTTGTTCTGAACGTCGAGCCACGCCTTCAGCGGCGCGAAATACTCGACCAGCGCCTTGCCCGACATCTCGCGGCTGCCGGTGAACACCTGCAACGCGTCCGGCCAGGGCTTGGACTGCCCCATGCTCAGCATGGCATTCAGCTTGGTCCCGACCGCCTTGTCGTCGAAGAACGAGCAGCGATGCAGCGGCCCCTTCCACCCGGCCTGGTCGCACGCCGCCTTGTAGAACTGGAACTGCAGCACCCGCGCCAGGAAGTAGCGCGTGTACGGCACCGCCGCCGGGATATGATATTTGGCGCCCGCATCAAACTTGGTCTCGTCGCGCGCGACCGGCGGGACGATCCCCTGATACTGCAGCCGCAGCTTGTCCCATCCGGCCTGATAGCCCGTCGTCGGGATCTGGCCCGAGAACACGCCCCAGCGCCATTTGTCGACCATCAGCCCGAACGGCAGGAACGCGACCTTGTCCATCGCCTGGCGCAGCAGCAGCCCGATATCCTTGTCCGGGGTCGGCACCTTGGTCTGGTCGAGCAACCCGATCTTGACCAGATAGTCCGGCGTGATCGACAGCGCCACGGTATCGCCGATCGCCTCATGGAAGCCGTCATTGGCGCCGTTCTTGTAGAGGAAGGGCTGCTTGTTATAGGCGCGCTGGTAATAGTTGTGGCCGAGCTCGTGATGGATCGTCACGAAGTCGTCGGCGTTCACCTTCGTGCACATCTTGATCCGCAGGTCGTCGACGGCATCGACGTCCCAGGCCGAGGCATGGCAGATGACCTCGCGGTCCGCCGGCTTGGTGATCTGCGACCGTTCCCAGAACGTGCCGGGCAGCGCCGGGAAGCCGAGCGACGAGTAGAACGCCTCGCCCTGCTTCACCATCTTCACCGGTTCATAGCCCTTGGCCTTGAGCAGGTCGCCGACGTCATAGCCGACATTGCCCGCACCCGCAGGCGCGACGATGTCGTAGATATTGCCCCATTCCTGCGCCCACATATTGCCGAGCAGGTCGCTGCGGATCGGCCCGGTCTTCGATTGCACCGCGTCGCCGTACTTCGCGTTCAGCTTCCACCGGGCATAGGTGTGCAGCGCCTTGTACAGCGGCTCGACCTCGAGCCAGATCTTGTCGGTCAACGCCGCGAACGCCGCCGGGTCCATGTCATAGCCGGAGCGCCACAGCGCCCCGACATCCTTGTAACCCAGCTCGCGCGCGCCTTCGTTGGAGATCGCGGTCATCTTGGCATAATCGCCGCGCATCGGGGCGCCGACGTTATCGTTCCAGCTGATCCACATCTCCTTCAGCTTGGCGGGATCGCGGCTCTCGCCCATCGCCGCCTCGATGTCGGACCCGTTGATCGGCTTGCCGTCGAGCGTGCCCTTGCCTTTGCCATAGGCCGACGACATTTTCGTCGTCAGCGTCGCCAGTTCGTCCGACGCACCCGGGCGCGTCGGCGCGGGCAAGGTCAGCCCGCCGCGCAGCAGGTTCAGCTTGCGCTTGGTGTCATAGGACAGCCCCGGCAGGTTGGCGTATTTCGCCGCACCCAGCGCGTACTTCACCGCCAGATCGGTCGACTTCGCCCCCGACTTGGCCGCCAGTGCATCGGTATCGTCGGTGATGTAGGTCGCGTTGACCCACGCCATCCGCGCCGCATCGACACCGTCCGCAGCCAGCGTCTTCTCGGCCTCGGCGACATAAGCGTCGGCCTCGGCAACCGTCGGCTTGGTCTGCGCGGACACGGCGGAAGCGCCGAGCATCGCGCAGGCGAGCGCGATCGTCGAAACGGTGAAACGAACCATCATTATCCCCTTATAATATCTTCAGAGTGCGGCGCCCGCATGACGCGGTCAAGCCGCGAGAAAGTCCGCGATCGCCTGCCCGAGCTCGGGCTTCACGACCGCGCTCATATGCCCGCCCGGCGTCTCGACATAGCGCCCGTCGGGCAGCGCATCGGCCAGCTCCTTCGCCGATCCATTGTCGAAATCCTCCGCGCCGCACACCACGAGCGTCGGCTGCGCAAAGCCCTTCACGGTTTCCAGCGGGGTATCCGCGAACGTCTCCAATATGCCGAGCAACGCGACCGGATCGCCCCCGGTGGTCTTCAGGAACGCTTCGACCAGCCATTCGGGCGTCCCGCGGACATGCTCGCCGAGCCGGGTCAGGATATTGCGGAAATGCCCGCTGCGCCGGTTGGTCTCGGTCAGCCCCTCCAGCCCCATGCCCGAAAAGATCACCCGCCGCGGGCTGGCGCCAGTCGCCAGCATCCGCGACGTCGTCCGCGCGCCCAGCGAATAGCCGCCCAGATCATAATCGGTCAGCCCCAGATGCGCGACCAGCGCATGCCCGTCGCGGGTCAGCGCATCCTTTGGATACGCCGCCGCGTCGTGCGGCCGGTCGCTGTCGCCATGTGCGCGCAGGTCCGGCATGATGACCCGGAACCCCTTGGCCGCGACCTTGGCGGCATGGCCATATCTGATCCAGTTGGTCTTCGCATCGGACAGATAACCATGGATCAGCACCACCGGCCGCCCCGTGCCGATCTCGTGCCAGGCGATCCGGGTGCCGTCGAAACTGTCGAAATACTCAGTCGGGTAGTCTGCCACGGGTTTCGATCCACTTGGCCACGATGGGCGCGTTGTCCTCGGTGCGTGTCGTGGGCAGGCCGGTCGTGTCAAGCCAGGCGGCATGCCAGCTCTCGACCCCCGAATGGCTGACCGGCACGAAGCGCGACGGATCGTCGAAGCTGCCGACGGTCAGGTCCATGCCCGCCGCGTCGGGCCGCTCATAGGTCAGCGGCGTCCCGCACGCCGAACAGAAGCCGCGATCGGCGAAGGGCGAGGACGCGTAGCGATCCGGCTCGCGCGTCGTCCAGGTCAGCGCGCTTTTCGCGACGCCCTTGAACGCGATCGACACGCCACCGGTCGCGCGCTGGCACATCCGGCAATGGCAGAGATAGGCGCTGTCGTCGTCGATCTCCACGGCATAGCGCACCCGCCCGCACTGGCACCCGCCTTCCATGGTCGTCATTGCCACCCCTCCCGCGCTCCGTCACCCCGGACTTGTTCCGGGGTCCATCCACCGTGCCGCACATTCGATAGCTGAGAGTTTGCCAACCGGTGGATGCCGGAACAAGTCCGGCATGACGAAAGATTACCCCAGCGCCGTCTTCAACAACTCGTTCACCACCGCCGGGTTCGCCTTGCCACCCATCGCCTTCATCGTCTGCCCGACGAAGAACCCGAACAGCTTGTCCTTGCCGCCGCGATAATCCGCCACCTTGTCGGCGTTCGCCGCCATCACCTCGGCGATCACCTTCTCGATCGCGCCGGTATCGCTGGTCTGCTTGAGCCCACGATCCTCGACCACCTTGGCGGCACCGTCGCCGGTCTCGAGCATCACCTCAAATACCTGCTTGGCGAGACTCCCCGACAGAGTCCCGTCGGCGACCAGCGCCAGCAATTCCGCTGCCTGCGCCGGGCTGACCGGCGAATCCTCGATGCTCCGTCCCAGCCGGTTGAGCGCACCGAACAGCTCCGAATTTACCCAGTTCGCCGCCGCCACCGGCTTCGCACCGGTATCGAGCAGGGCATCGAACCACCGCGCCGCCTCGACCTCCGCGGTCAGCACCGCGGCGGCATAGGGCGTGATCCCGAGCGACTCATACCGGCGACGCTTGGCGTCGGGCAGCTCGGGCAGGCTCGCACGGCATTCCTCGAGAAACGCGTCGTCGAGTTCCAACGGCAACAGATCGGGATCGGGGAAGTAGCGGTAATCATGCGCATCTTCCTTCGACCGCATCGACCGCGTCTCGTTGCGGTCGGGATCGTAGAGCCGCGTTTCCTGCTGGATCTTGCCACCAGCCTCGAGCACCTCGACCTGCCGCTTGGCCTCCTGCTCGACCACCGCCATCACGAAGCGCACCGAATTGACGTTCTTGGTCTCGGTCCGCGTGCCCAGTTCGTCGCCGGCCTTGCGCACGCTGACATTGACGTCGGCGCGCATCGATCCCTCTTCCATATTGCCGTCACAACTACCGACATAGCGCAGGATCGATCGGAGCTTGCGCAGATAAGCCCCTGCTTCAGCAGGAGAAGCCAGGTCCGGCTTGCTGACGATCTCCATCAGCGCAACGCCCGACCGGTTGAGATCGACGTACGACTGGGTCGGATGCTGGTCGTGCATCAGCTTGCCCGCGTCCTGCTCGACATGGATCCGCTCCACCCCGATCCGCTTGCCGGCCGCATCGGGGTTCTTGTCGTCCAAGCTGATGTCGATCGCGCCCTCGCCGACCAGCGGGTGGTACAGCTGGCTGATCTGATAGCCCTGCGGCAGATCGGCGTAGAAATAGTTCTTGCGGTCGAACCGCGACCACCGGTTGATCTGCGCCTCGATCGCCATGCCGGTACGCACCGCCTGGCGGATGCATTCGCGGTTCGGCACCGGCAGCATCCCCGGCATCGCCGCGTCGACCAGGCTCACCTGCGTGTTCGGCTCCGCGCCGAACGCGGTCGCCGCGCCCGAGAACAGCTTGGCGTTCGACGTCACCTGCGCATGGACTTCCAGGCCGACCACGACCTCCCATTCGCCGGTTTCGCCTGTGATGCGGTAGTCGCTCATATCCGGTTCCGATGATGAATATAGTTGATCGCGGTCAGGACCGCGTTGCTGCCCAGCAGGCCGACGACCCAGCAGGCCGACAGGATGCGAAGGATCGCGCCTTCGAACCCCATCGCAATCGCCTCGTGGTGCGCCGCCGCCGCGGCAACGCCGGCAAAAAGCAGGAAGGTCGCGCCCAGCCGATAATCGCCGCGCAGGATCACGCTGTTGCCGACGCACAGGCACAGGATGAACACTGCAAGCCCCAGGAAGAACCACGCCAATGCGCGCTGGTCGAACGGGTGGTTGTCGATCTCCGACAGCGACACCCCGACATAGGCACTCAGGATCGCCCCGAACGCCACATTCAACGCGGTCTGCGCCTCGCGCAGGACCTCGACGTTGCGAGCGGCGAAGGCACGATTGCCTACCACCAGACGTCCGGCCGCGCGACGAAGCCGGCGCGTTCCTCGATCGCCAACCCGGCGTTGAGCACGCCCTGCTCGTCGAGCGGCTTGCCGATGATCTGGAGCCCCAGCGGCAGGCCGTGGTGATCGAGGCCACCCGGCACCGACATCGCCGGCAGGCCCGCCAGCGACGACGGCACGGTGAACACGTCGTTGAGGTACATCGCGATCGGATCGTCCGACTTCTCGCCCAGCGCGAACGCCGCCGACGGCGCGGTCGGGGTGAGCAGCACGTCGCACTTCGCCCAGGCCTGTTCGAAATCGCGCGCGATCAGCGTCCGGATCTTCTGCGCCTGCGTGTAATAGGCGTCGTAGAAGCCGGCCGAGAGCACATAGGTGCCAATCATGATCCGCCGCTTCACCTCGGGGCCAAAGCCATCGGCGCGGGTCGCCGCATACATGTCCTGCAGTCCCGCCCCCGCGGGCAGGTCGCGGATGCCGTAGCGCACGCCGTCATAGCGCGCGAGGTTCGACGACGCCTCGGCCGGCGCGATAATGTAATAGGCCGGCAGCGCATATTTGGTGTGCGGCAGCGAGACCTCGACGATCTCCGCCCCCGCATCCCTCAGCCAGGCGATGCCCTGCTGCCACAATGCCTCGATCTCCTCGGGCATGTTGTCGACCCGATATTCCTTGGGAATACCGACCCGCAAACCCTTGAGATCGCTGGAGAGTCCAGCTTCCCATACCGGCACATCAAGCTTTAGCGACGTCGCGTCCTTGGCATCGAACCCGGCCATCGCCCCGAGCATGATGGCGCAATCGCGCACGTCGCGCGCCATCGGGCCGGCCTGGTCGAGGCTCGACGCGAACGCGATCGTTCCCCAGCGCGAGCATCGGCCGTAAGTCGGCTTGATGCCGGAGATGCCCGTGAACGCGGCGGGCTGGCGGATCGACCCGCCGGTATCGGTGCCAGTCGCGCCCGGACACAGCCGTGCCGCCACCGCCGCCGACGACCCGCCCGACGAACCGCCAGGCGCCAGGGCCGCGTTGCCGCCATCGCTCCGCCGCCACGGCGAGATCACGTTGCCGAACGCGCTGGTCTCGTTCGACGAGCCCATCGCGAACTGGTCCATGTTCAACTTGCCGAGCATCCCCGCGCCCGCAGCCCACAGATTGCCAGAAACGGTCGACTCATAGGTCGGCGTGAAGCCTTCGAGGATATGGCTCGCCGCGGTCGTCGGCACGCCCGCGGTGCAGAACAGATCCTTCATGCCGATCGGCACGCCGGCCAGCGGCTTCAACGTCTCGCCCGCAGCCCGCGCCGCATCGGCGGCATCGGCTGCCGCCAGCGCATGCTCCGGCGTCTCGACAAGAAACGCGTTCAACGCCTTGGCAGCGCTGACTTTTGCGACGAACGCTTCGGCCACGTCGCGGGCCTTGAACGCGCCATCGCGGACGCCGTCGCGGATCCCTGCGATCCCCAAGTCGGTAAGCTCGGTCATTATTCGATCACCTTTGGCACGGCGAAGAAGCCGTGTTCGGCCACCGGCGCATTGGCCAGAACCTGCTCGCGAATGCCGCCATCGGTGACGACATCGTCGCGCAGGCGCAGCGTGTTGTGGATGACCGCGGTCATCGGCTCGACGCCGGTCGTATCGACCTCGCCCAGCATCTCGATCCAGTGGAGGATGTTGTCGAGTTCGGGCGCCATGATCGCGGCGTCCTCCTCGGTGATCGCGATGCGGGCTAGGCTCGCGATCCGTTTCACGGTTGCGGTATCGACTGACATGCCGCCCGGCTAGCACCGCCGCCCGCGCAGGCGCAACGCTTTTGGCGCGCGGCTCTCATCGCCACGGCCCGTTCTCCCGCGAAAGCGGGAGTCCAGGAGTCTCGGACGCCGTCCCCGGCGACCCTGGGCTCCCGCTTTCGCGGGAGAACCGCGTACGGTGCGTGCGATGGGGGGCAACGACGATTGCAACGCTCCCACGCTTGCGGCACGGAATACCGACAGCATCCGAAAGTCCCGCTTGGCCCGCAAATTCCTCTATATCGTCGCGACGCTGATCGTCCTCGCGATCGCCGCCGCCTTCGCCTATCGCCTGTTCGGCACGCAGTTGATGCGGATGGCGATGGTCCCGGGCGAGGCGTTCCGCGACCAGCCCAGGGTCGCCGCGGCGATCTACGAACGCCCGGTGATGTGGCTGGCGCGCCCCGACAAGCTCGGCAACCCCGCGCTATGGACGCCCGCCGGCTACACCCCCGGCAAACCCGGCACCGGCGCGGCGATCTTCTTCATCCACCCGACCTCGTACATCAGCCGCGATCACTGGAACGCGCCGATCGACGATCCCGAAACCAATTCCCGCGCCGAGCTTTTCCTCCGCGGCCAGGCGAGCGCGTTTAACGCCGCCGGCGACATCTGGGCGCCGCGCTACCGCCAGGCGACGTTCGGCGCGTTCTTCACTAGCGTCGCCGACAGCGAACGCGCCTTGCAGCTCGCTTACAGCGACGTCACCGCCGCATTCGACGTCTTCCTCAAACAGGCCGGCAATCGCCCGATCATCCTCGCCGGCCACAGCCAGGGCGCGCTGCACCTGACCCGCCTGCTGCGCGACCGCGTCGCCACCGATCCGAAACTCGCGCGGCGCATCGTCGCCGCCTATGTCGTCGGCTGGCCAGTCTCGCGCGTCACCGATCTCGCCCGCCTGGGCCTGCCCGAATGCCGCCAACCCGCGCAGACCCGGTGCATCCTCTCATGGCAGAGTTTCGCCGAGCCCGCCGACCCGTCGCTGGTCGTCGACGCGTACGACAAGACCACCGGCTTCGACGGCCGCCCGCGCGATCACACCCCGATGGTCTGCACCAACCCGATCCTCGGCCGCCCCGACACGCCGGCACCGGCGTCGCTGAACCTCGGTACGCTCTATCCCTCGAAGGACCTCGGCACCGCGCAGATCGTGCCCGGCCGCGTGCCCGCCCGCTGCATCGACCGCGGGTTCCTCGCGATTGGCGAGGCGCCCGATGTCGGACCCTATGTCCTCCCCGGCAACAATTATCACGTCTACGATTACAGCCTGTTCTGGGCGAACGTCCGCGCCGACGCCGACCGCCGACTGGCGGCTTTCCGATGATCACGCTGTCCTCCGCGCAATTCCGCAACGCGCTGCCGAACGGCGGTCGGCTGATCGGTCTCGACGTCGGCACCAAGACGATCGGCACCGCGCTCTGCGACGCCGGCTGGAGCTTCGCCAGCCCCGCCACGCTCGTCCGCCGCACCAAGTTCCAGAAGGACAAGGCGGCGCTGGTCGATCTGATCGCCAAACAGGCGGTCGTCGGCCTGGTCATCGGCCTGCCGATCAATCTCGACGGCAGCGAAAGCCCCCGGTCGCAGTCGACCCGCGCCTTCGCGCAGAACCTCAAGGACCTGAGCTATCCCATTCTGTTATGGGACGAACGCTGGTCGACCGTCGCGGCCGAGCGCGTGCTGATCGAACAGGATTTTAGTCGGGCCAAGCGCGCCGACCTCATCGACAACCATGCCGCCGCGCATATCCTGCAGGCGGCGATCGACGCGCTCGTATCGGTCCAGATCTAGCGCGCCACCCGGTACAGCGCCGACCGACCGTCGGTCCACGCCAGCCGCAGGTCCGACGCCCTGGCCGCGCCAGGCGGAAAACCGATCGTCCACACATAGTCGAAGGCCGCGCGCGGGAAGCGCGCGATCGCCACCGCGAAGTTGGAGCCGATATCGGCGCACCGCGCGGGCAGCACCTGCTGCGACGGGTCGACGAGATACGGCGCGGCTTGCGTATGGCGGATCCGCAGCAACTGCTGTCCCGGCAGCGCCCATTGCCCGTTCACGAACGCGTCCCGGCGCACCACCGCGATGCTGCCGAGCTGGTCGCGCCGCAAGTCCGACCACGCGTCCGGGCACGGCCTGGCGATCAACGACAGCACTGCCGCACCGCGCGGGATCGACTCGACCGCCGCCAGCTCGCGCTGCTGCTCGGCGGACCGCTCGGCGAAGCTCACGGTCCCGCCGAGCAGCCGAACTATCAGCACCGCCAGCCCGACCGCTGCGAGCGTCCGGCCGAACCGCAGCTCGCCCCGCGCCGGCGCGATCGCGACGATCGCGAGCATGACCGCGGCGGGCGCCATCCGCATGTCGACATAGGCCCCGCCCATCAGCAGTCGCGGCAACGCGACGAACGCCGCCAGGCACAGCATCGCGGGCCATCCGAGCATCGGCGCGAAGCCGAGCGCGCGACTACGCGCGCCGACGTACAAAATGCCCAGCAACGGCACGAGCGAGAGCAGATCGAACCACTGCCAGCGATCGCGCAGCATCGCTGTGACCCACAGGATCTTGACCGGAATGTTGAACCAGTCGTCCGCGCCCAGCGCCGCCCCGCCGCCGCCCAGCATGAAGACGATCGGCACCGTCAGCGACGCGCATTGCGCACCCGCGCCGAGCACAGCCGCCCCCCAACTGCTGCCACGCGCGCGCAACCGCGCCAGTTCCGCGCCGCCCGCCATCAGCCCGAACATCCCCCATCCGAAGCTGTGCGCGATCCACAGCACGCACGCGATCGGCACGAACACCGCGGCGCGCACCGCGAACCGTTCCTGCCGCCCGAGCCGCACCCACAGCGCGAAGGCGCAGAACGCCAACCCCTGCGACAGCGCGAAATTGACGAAGCCGAACTGGAACGGCCAGGCATAGACCAGCGGCAGCGCGAACAGCGCGGTCGGGGGAACGCGCCCATGGACCTCGCGCGCCATCCACAGCAGCCCGCCCGCGGTCATCACCGGGATCGCGATCACCGCCACTTTGGTCGCGGGCTCGAGCCCCAGGATCGCCGCCAGTGCAGGGACGAGCAGGTCCATCCCCAGATTGGGGATCAGCGCCCAGTGATAGTCGTAATAGCGCTGTAGATCGGCCGATCCGGCGAGCGCGGTCGCGATATGCCAACGCGCCATATGCCCGGGCAGGTCGGAAAGCGGCGGCAGCGCGGGCCATAGCAACGGCACCGCGCAGGCGAGCGCCAGCGCCACCGACACCCATTGCCGTTCCCACCAGTTCGATTCTGTCTGCACGCCGTCCCCCTGTCGTAGCCACCCTGCCACCCACCGCCTAACGACGGGTTAACCACGCGGCACGCTTGCCCGTCGCGCGCGCGGCCGCTACCGCGCCATTTTGATGCGCATGTCCGACCACCGCCCCGCCACCCTGATCAAGGGCGGCGCCGTCTTCCCGCACCGGCATCTGACCGGGATCGACGGGCTCCAGCCGCACGAGATCGCGTTCCTTCTCGACGAAGCCGAGACCTGGGTCGAGGCGAACCGCACGCACGCCACCCCCGACAAGCGCCTCGCCGGCCTCACCCAGATCAACGCCTTTTTCGAGAATTCCACGCGGACTCTCCTGTCGTTCGAGATCGCCGGCAAGCGGCTCGGCGCCGACGTCGTCAACATGCACACCGCGCAGTCGAGCGTGAAGAAGGGCGAGACGCTGATCGACACCGCGATGACACTCAACGCGATGCGCGCCGACGTCATCGTCATCCGCCATATGAGCTCGGGCGCGGTCCGCCTGATCGCGGGCAAGGTCGACTGCCCGGTGCTCAACGCGGGCGACGGCCGCCACGAACACCCCACGCAAGCGCTGCTCGACGCGCTGACGATCCGCCGCCGCAAGGGCAGCATCGCCGGCCAGCGCGTCGTGATCTGCGGCGATCTGCTCCACAGCCGCGTCGCGCGCTCGAACATCCTCGCGCTGACCGCGCTCGCCGCGGAGGTGCGCGTCTGCGCCCCCTCGACGCTGATGCCCCCCGCGATCGAGCGAATGGGCGTCACCCCGTTCACCGACTTCGACAAGGCGCTCGACGGCGCCGACGTGGTGATGATGCTCCGCCTGCAGAACGAGCGGATGGACGGCGCCTATGTCCCCTCCACGCGCGAATACCGCCTCCGCTATGGCCTGACGCTCGATCGCCTCGCGCGCGCCGCACCCGATGCGCTGGTAATGCACCCCGGCCCGATGAACCGCGGTGTCGAGATCGATTCCGCGGTCGCCGACCATGCCCGCTCGGCGATCACCGAACAGGTCGAGATGGGGGTCGCGGTCCGCATGGCCTGCCTCGACGTGCTGACCCGCAGGGCCCGCGGCGTGGAGGGCTGGGCATGATCCGCGCCTTCCTCGATGCAGAACTCGTCTGCCCCGTCGCCGGCGTGTCGCGCGGCGGCATCCTCGTCCGAGACGGCGTGATCGTCGCCACCGGGCTGTTCGACGTCCCCGCCGACGCCGAAACGATCGATTGCGGCGGCAAGACGCTCGCACCCGGCATCGTCGATCTCGGCGTGTTCGCGATCGACCGCGCGGCGTTCCGCGCCGGCGGCATCGTCCGCGTCGGGGTGATGCCCGATCAGTCGCCGGTGCTCGACGACCCCGGAATCGTCCAGCGCGCCGCGCTGATCGGCAAGCCCGATCTCTGGATCCACCCGATCGCCGCCGCCACCCGCGGTCTGGAGGGCCGCGACCTCGCCGAAATGGCGATCTGCCTGTCCGCCGGCGCGCGCGCGGTCGGCACCGGGCGCGGCTGGATCGCCGATTCGGGGGTGATGCACCGCGTGCTCGCCTATGCGCGCGACCTCGACGTCGCGGTGGTGGCTCACGCCGAAGATGGCGGGCTGACTGCCGGCGCGGTCGCGACGTCGGGCGAGACCGCCACACGGCTCGGCCTGCCCGCCGCCCCCGCGATCGCCGAAGCGCTGGCGATCGCCCGCGACCTGATGCTGGCGGAGGAGACCGGCGCCCGCCTCCATATCCGCCAGGTGACCACCGCCGCCGGTCTCGACCTGATCCGCGCGGCCAAGCGGCGCGGCGTCGCGGTCACCTGCGGCATCACCCCGGCCTATCTGCACCTGTCCGACATCGCGGTCAGCGATTTCCGTACCTTCGCGCATCTCTCGCCGCCGCTGCGCGGCGAAGACGATCGCCGCGCCGCTGTCGCCGCGATCGCCGACGGCACCATCGACGTGCTGGGCTCGGGCCACGACCCGCACGGCCCCGAGGCGAAGCGCCTGCCCTTCGCCGATTCGAACGCCGGCATGGCGGGTGCCGAAACCCTGCTGTCGCTCGCGCTGATGCTGGTCCGCGACGAGGCGATCACCCTGCCCCGGCTGTTCGCGCTGCTCGCGCGCAATCCGGCGCTGGTGCTCGGGCTCGACACCGGCACGCTGGAGGTCGGCAAGCCCGCTGACCTGCTGCTCTACGACGCGCAGGCGCCTTGGCAGATCGTCGGCGACGCGTTCAAGGCAAAGGCCGGCAACACCCCGTTCGACGGCCTGCCGGTGCAGGGCAAGGTTCTGCGCTTGTGGAAGGGCGGCCGCGAGGTCGCCTAGGCGGTCAGCGCGCCGCCAGCTGCATCCCCGGCTTGCGCAACCACTGCGCCATCTGGTCGCCCGCGCCCATCCGGACGAAGCAATCGCCGCCCTTGGCGCGGTACTGGCGGCACACCGAATCGGCATCGGCCCGGCTGAACCCGCCCACCGATAGGCGGTAGAATTCGTCGCCCTTCGTGCGGAACGTCATGCCATTGGGCGAATGACCGGCAAACTGCGCGAACCGGCGCGTCGCACGGCCCCACGCGTCCTTCGCTACCCCGGCATTCTCGAACGCGCCGAGCTGGACGTACCAGGTCCCGGTCGCCGGCTTGCGCCGCGCGGCAGCGAACATCGACGCCTGCTGCGCCAGCGCGACCTTCGTCACGCCCGACGGACGCAGCAGCATCGTCGGCACCGCCTGGACGACTTCCTGTCGCGGTCCGAACGTCACCTTGGAAAAGCCCGCCGCAGCGGGCGCCTCGGACGCAACGACCGGCGCCGGCACGATCAGCGGCTCCGCCGCCGCCATCGCGACGGGGGCTACATCCGGCGCGACCTGGACCGGCGCGTTGAGCGCGAGTGCGACCGGCCGCCCGCCATCCTGCACCGCGCGCACGCCGAGCAACCCGGCCACCTGGTCCGACGCCGTCGCCGGCTGGGCAAAGCGCGCCCATTGCTCGAGTCGCGCGTCGACATCCGCCGGCGCCATGTCCGCGGCCGCAACGACGCGGGCCGACGGCCACTGCCCCGTCAGCGCAAAGCTCAGCGCCAAATTCTGCCGGATCTTGGGCGTACTCTCGGTCGATCGCGCCAGCGCGGTCAGCACCGCAATGCCCCCCGCGGTATCGCCCGCCAGCGACAGCGCGAGCCCGCGGTCGCCCGCCGGAATCACCGCCTGATACGTCGCCAGAGTCGCGCGCGCGCCCTGCCAGTCGCCGGTCGCGACCTGCGCCAGCGCCAGGTTCAACGCCGCCTTGCCGTTGCTCGGCGACAGCGCCAGCACGTCGGCATAGGCCTGCGCCGCCGAGGTGAAGCGGCCGCCCTGCATATAGCTTTGCGCGAGCAACTGCCGATACTCGGTCGATCGCGGCATCGCCGCGACGGCGCTTTCGGCAAAGCCGATCGCCTGCGCGTCCTGGTGCTTGGCCAGCGCGGTCTGTGCGCGACCCGCGTCGCGTGCCGCGCTCGTTTCCGCGACCGCGCCCGCGCGATCGCTGGCGGAAGCGACGCCCCCGCCGTTCGCCGCACACCCGACCATCGGTCCGCCCAGCACCAGCGCCGAGACCGCCGAAATCACAATCTTGTTCGTCTTCATCGGAAAAATCCTCATGTCTCCGAAACCGCGGGCTCCGCCGGGGGCAGCTGCGCGACGAGCGCATCCACCTCGGGCAACGACAGCAGAAAGGCATCCAGCGCCTGCGATACCAGCGCCTGCGATGAGCGCTTGGTGAGCGCGCTCGCCAGCCGCAGCTTCAGATGGCGGTCGGCATCCAGGCGCAGCGTGAACGCGGCCTTGCGCCCCTTGGTCTGCGTGGCGCTTTCGCGACCGATCCGCGCCGCGGTAGCGACCGAGACGGGACTGACCGCGACCTGGCGGACGGGATTCGCAGTGCGTTCGATCTCGGTCGCCAGCGCCGCGCGCTCGACCAGTACCGGCGGAACCGGCGCGGCCGACCGTTCGGCCCCCATGTCGTTCCACCCAAGATCGTCGCCCGGACCGTACGCACTGCCGAGTGCTTGCGGGCGCATCGCCGGGCGTGCGGAACCCTTGCGCGCGAGCAACGCCGATGTCAGCGACGCCATGGGTTTGGGCTCGCTCATCACACCACCCGGCGTCCGAAGCCGCCCGGCGCGCCGCGCTGCCCCATCGCCGTGGCGGCGGGCACGCTGAACACGGTGCGGCGAAAATTCTTCTCCAACCGATCGCAGACATAGGTCCACAGCGCCTCGATCTCGGCGGTGCCCTTGCTCCTGGCGTCGATCTCCATGACCGTGCGGCCGTCGATCATCGACGCGGCGAAGTCGGTGCGCTGGTGGACCGTGATCGGCGCGACGGTGCCGTGCTGCGACAGCGCAACGATCGCGTCGGAGGTGATCCGCGCGTTGGGCGTCGCCGCATTGACGACGAAGATCAGCGGCTTGCCCGCGCGCTCGCACAGGTCGACCGTGGCGCCGACCGCGCGCAAATCGTGCGGGCTCGGCCGCGTCGGCACGACGATCAGTTCGGCGACCGCGATCACGCTCTGGATCGCGACGGTGATCGCCGGCGGCGTGTCGATCATCGCCAGCTTGAAACCCTGTTGGCGCAGAACCTCGAGATCGGCGGCAAGCCGCGCGACGCTGGTCTGTGCGAACGCCGGCGTCTCCGCGGTCCGCTCGTTCCACCAGTCGGACAGCGATCCCTGCGGGTCGATATCGATCAGCACGACCGGGCCCTGTCCGGCACGCTCCGCCTGCACCGCCAGATGGCCGCACAACGTGGTCTTGCCCGACCCTCCTTTCTGCGATGCCAACGCCAGAACGCGCATAGTGCCCCAAACTCCCCTCGATCGATCAGGGGAATGCCATGCGCAGGTCTAAGGACTGGTTAACGCCGCGGGCCCGGCAAACATGGTAAATGAATCCGTGCCTTCTCCTTTGCGTTCAGGCGCCAAGCCCGGCATGATGCGGCGATAGACGGTTTTTGGGGTGGACGATGCGGAAGCGGATTTTGGGCGCGGTGGCGCTCGGACTGATGAGCGCAGCGATGCCGGCCGGCGCCGACGTCAAGGCCGGCGTCGACGCCTGGGCCAAGGGCGACTTTACCAAGGCCATCGCCGAATGGCGCCCTCTCGCCGTCGCCGGTGACGCCGATGCGCAGTTCAATCTAGCACAGGCCTACAAGCTCGGGCGCGGCGTTCCGGTCGATCCCGCGCTCGCCGAAAGCTGGTTCCGCAAGGCCGCGCTGCAGGGCCATGAACAGGCGCAGGACAATTACGGGCTGGCGCTGTTCCAGTCGAACAAGAAGGCCGATGCGCTGCCCTGGCTCGAAAAGTCCGCCGCGCGCGGCGAACCGCGTACCCAGCTCGTGCTCGGCACGATGCTGTTCAACGGCGACGGCGTCGCGCGCGATTACCCGCGGGCCTATGCGCTGATGACACGCGCATCGGAATCCGGTCTGCCCTCGGCATCGCAGACTCTGGCGCAGATGGACCAGTATATTTCCCCCGCCGACCGCGAGAAGGGCACCGCGCTCGCCCGCCAATATGCGGCGCAGACGCAGGTCCCGTCCGCTGCACGCGACGCCGGCGGTCGACGCTCGACCGTTTCGGACGTGCGCACGACCCCGGCGCCGCGTCCGACGACGGCGCAGAACAGCGGACTTCCAATCCGGGTGCCACCGCCGTCCCACCCGGCGCCTAGCGCGAAACCGGCCCCCGCTCCGAAGCCTGCGCCCAAGCCGGCACCCAAACCCGCCGTCGCGTCGGGCAAATGGCGCATCCAGCTCGGCGCGTTCGCCGATCAGGGCAACGCCCAGTCGCTCTGGACGCGCGTTCGCGGCAAGCTCGGCGGCGCACAGCCCTATTACGTCAAGGCCGGCTCGGTCACTCGCCTGCAGGCCGGGGGCTTTGCGTCGAAGGTCGCCGCGACCCGCGCCTGCGCCAACGCCGGCACACCCTGCGTCGTCGTCGCCCCCTGACTCGCGGCGGTCCGTAGTCCCGCTCTACGCGGGGGACCGCGCTACAATCATTCGAGCACCCACTCGCTACGCGCGATCCCCTGCGCGTAGAGCAACGCGGTCAGGTCGCCATGATCGACCCGCGCCGCCGCGGCCTCGGCGACGATCGGCTTGGCGTGATACGCCACCCCCAGACCCGCCGCGCGGATCATCGCCAGGTCGTTCGCACCGTCGCCGACCGCCAGCGTCGCCTCGATCGCGATGTCGCGCGCCGCCACCGCCGCCTCGAGCGTCGCCAGCTTGGTGTCCGACCCGACGATCGGCTTTGCGACCGTGCCCGCCAGCCGGCCGTCCGCAATCCGAAGCACATTCGCAATCGCACGATCGAAGCCGATCTCCTTGGCCACCGGGTCAGCGAACCGCGTGAACCCGCCCGACACCAGGATCGTCACGCATCCCCGCGCCCGCATCGTTCGCACCAGCGCCTTCGCACCCGGCATGATCGTCACCCGCTCGGCCAGGCACCGCGCGATGTCGCGCTCGTCGAGCCCCTTCAGCAACGCCACCCGCGCATCCAGCGCCGCCTCGAAATCCAGTTCGCCGCGCATCGCGCGTTCGGTGATCTCGGCGATCTGCGGCTTGATCCCGGCATAATCGGCGAGTTCGTCGATGCATTCGACCGTGATCATCGTCGAATCCATGTCCGCGATCAGCAGTGCCTTGGTCCGCGAGAAGCTCGGCTGCACCACCACGTCGGTTCCCGCGAACGCGCCCTCCAGCGCGACCCGAGCCGCATCGGGCGCCATGCCGAAGATAAGATCTGCCGCGACGCCTTCGTCGATCCACCCCTGGGCGCCCGGCGCGCAACCCGCCGCGGCGAGCCGGTCCATCGCGCTGGAAATATCGCCCGCGTCAAGCGAACCGGATGCTATCAACGTCGCGATGAACATGGTTTTCTCCGACCGTCCCAGGGTCGCGCTCATCGCAGGGCCGACCGCGAGCGGCAAGTCTGCGCTCGCGATCGACCTCGCCCGCGCCCACGACGGCGTAGTCATCAATGCGGACTCCGCGCAGGTCTATGCCGACCTCCGCATCCTGACTGCGCGCCCCTCGCCGCAGGAGGAGGCCGAAGCCCCGCACACCCTGTTCGGCCATATCGACGCTGCCGACACCCGATACTCCGCCGCCCGCTGGGCCGGCGAAGCGCGCGCCGCGATCGACGCCGCGCTCACCCAAGGCAAGCTCCCGATCCTCGTCGGCGGCACCGGCCTGTATCTGCGCACGCTGATCGACGGCATCGCGCCCGTGCCGGAGATCGATCCAGAAATCCGCGCCACCGTCCGCGCGCTACCGGTGGCCGAAGCGCACGTCGCCCTCACCGTCGAAGACCCAGCCGCCGCCACCCGCCTGACCGCCAACGACACCACCCGCGTCGCCCGCGCGCTGGAGGTGGTCCGCGCCACCGGCCGCACCTTGGCCGACTGGCAATCCGCCCTCACCGGCGGCATCGGCGACCGCATCGAGCTGCGCGCCGCCATCCTGCTGCCCGACCGCGCCTGGCTGTTCGACCGCATCGACGCGCGCGCCACCACGATGCTCGACACCGGCGCGATCGACGAAGTCGCAGCGTTGCTCGCCCGCGCCGACCTGCCCGCCGAAGCGCCCATCCGCCGGACGATCGGCGTCCCCGAAGTCGCCGCGCTCCTGGCGGGCACCACCGACCGCGAAGCCGCGATTGAGGCCCTCCGCCTCGTCACCCGCCGCTACGCCAAGCGCCAGTACACTTGGTTCCGCAACCAGCCCCCGCCCGCCTGGCACCGCCTCACCGACCCGACGCAGCTGCAGCAATTCGCAACTAAATTACATTAGCCAGCCTTGACGCGCATTATAGATACGGGTAGCCGCAGCGACCGCAGGGCTGTAAGGACAGCCGACACCATTTGAAGGACGCATGACATGGCCGAGAAAAGCGGAGCCGATATCCTGGTCGAGGCGCTGGGCGATCTCGGCGTGGAGGTCGTCTTCGGCTATCCCGGCGGCGCCGTCCTGCCGATCTACGACGCGCTGTTCCGCGCCAATGCCAACGGCTCGCGGATCAAGCACATCCTGGTGCGCCACGAACAGGCTGCCACGCATGCGGCGGAGGGCTATGCCCGCTCGACCGGCAAGCCCGGCGTGGTGCTCGTCACCTCGGGCCCCGGCGCGACCAACGCGGTCACCGGCATCACCGACGCACTGATGGATTCGATTCCCATGGTGGTGATCACCGGCCAGGTCCCGACCGGCCTGATCGGTACCGACGCGTTCCAGGAGGCCGACACGGTGGGCATCACGCGCCACTGCTCGAAGCATAATTATCTCGTGAAGGACCCGGCCAAGCTCGGCAACGTCATCCACGAGGCGTTCCACATCGCCACCTCGGGTCGCCCCGGCCCGGTCGTCGTCGACATCCCCAAGGACGTCCAGGTCGCGACCGCGCGCTACGCCAAGCCGGGGCCCATCCAGCACAAGACCTATCGCCCGCAGGTGAAGGCCGACCAGGCGCAGATCGAACAGCTCGTCGATATGCTCGCGGCCGCCGAACGCCCGATCCTCTACACCGGCGGCGGCATCATCAATTCGGGTCCGGCGGCGTCGCAGCTGCTGCGCGAACTCGTCCGCATCACCGGCGCGCCGGTGACATCGACGCTGATGGGTCTAGGCGCCTATCCGGCGAGCGGCGAGCGCTGGCTCGGCATGCTCGGCATGCACGGCACCTATGAAGCCAATATGGCGATGAACCAGGCGGACCTCGTCGTCGCGCTCGGCAGCCGTTTCGACGACCGCGTGACGGGCCGCCTCGACGCGTTCAGCCCGAACTCGCGGAAGGTGCATATCGACATCGACCGCTCGTCGGTGAACAAGACGGTGCGCGTCGACCTCGCGATCATCGCCGATGTCGGCCATGCGCTCGAGGACATGGTGCGGATCTGGAAGGCGCGCCAGCATCCCAAGCCCGACATCGCCGAATGGAACCAGCGCATCGCCGGCTGGCGCGACCGCAAATGCCTCGACTTCCCGGAGACCGCCGAGGAGATCGCACCGCAGCGCGCCATCCGCGCGCTGTGGGAGGCGACGCACGCCCGCAACCCGATCATCACCACCGAGGTCGGCCAGCACCAGATGTGGGCGGCGCTCTATTACGGGTTCGAACTGCCCAACAAATGGCTGACCAGCGGCGGTCTCGGCACGATGGGCTACGGCCTGCCCGCCGCGATCGGCGCGCAGCTCGGCAACCCCAATGCGTTGGTCATCGACATCGCCGGCGAAGCCTCGATCCAGATGAACATCCAGGAGCTCGCCACCGCCGCGCAATACAGCCTGCCGGTCAAGATCTTCATCCTCAACAACGAATATATGGGGATGGTCCGCCAGTGGCAGGAACTCACCTATGAGAGCCGCTATTCGGAGAGTTACAGCGATTCCCTCCCGGACTTCGTGAAGCTCGGCGAGGCCTATGGCTGGAAGGGCATCCGCATCGAGACAAACGACGAGCTCGACGCCGGCATCGCCGCGATGCTCGATCATGACGGCCCGGTGATCGTCGACTGCCGCGTCGCGAAGCTCGCCAACTGCTTCCCGATGATTCCGTCGGGCGCGGCGCATACCGACATGATCCTGCAGGCCAACGAAGTCTCGGGCACGATGGACGACGAAGCGAAGGCGCTGGTTTAATGACGGCAATTGCTCCCCTCCCTGAAAGGGAGGGGCCGGGGGTGGGTCGACGCCCGCGCTACGGCCAGCCTGGTGTATCCAGTCACCGTACCACCCGGACCATACCCACCCCCAACCCCTCCCTTCCAGGGAGGGGAGGAAGATAAGATGCACATCACCACCGCCCCCACCGAGCGTCACACGCTCGCCGTCGTCGTCGACAACGAACCCGGCATCCTCGCCCGGATCGCCGGCCTGTTCACCGCGCGCGGCTACAATATCGAGAGCCTGACGGTCAGCGAGATCACCGCCGACAAGTCGGTCAGCCGGATCACCATCGTCACCTCGGCCTCGGCCGCGACGATGGAGCAGATCCTCGCCCAGCTCGACCGCCTTATCCCGGTGCACAGCGTCACCGATCTCACCGCACTCGGCCCCCATGTCGAACGCGAACTCGCGCTCGTGAAGGTCCGCGGCACCGGCGACCACCGGATCGAGGCGCTCCGCCTCGCCGACGTCTACCGCGCCCGCGTGGTCGACGCGACGACGTCGAGCTTCGTGTTCGAGGTCACCGGCGGCCGCGAGAAGATCGACACCTTCGTCAGCCTGATGGCCGAAGTCGGCCTGATCGAAGTCGCCAGAACCGGCATCGTCGCGATCGCACGCGGCAAAGAGGCGGCGTAAACCCATCCCCCCACCCCCCGTCACCCCGGACTTGATCCGGGGTCCCGCTGTCTTTTCGGCGGGAGAAGCGGGACCCCGGGTCGAGCCCGGGGTGACGAAAGAAGGAAGACCAGAATGCGTGTCTATTACGATCGCGACGCCGATCTGAACCTCATCACCGACAAGAAGATCGCGATCGTCGGCTATGGCAGCCAAGGCCACGCCCACGCGCAGAACCTGCGCGATTCCGGCGTCAAGGACGTCGCGATCGCGCTGCGCGAAGGCTCGGCCACCGCCAAGAAGGCGATCGACGCCGGCTTCGCGGTCAAGTCCAACAAGGAAGCCGCCGCCTGGGCCGACATCGTCATGATCCTCGCCCCCGACGAGCATCAGGCCGCGCTGTACGCCGACGACCTGCACGACAACCTCAAGCAGGGCGCGACCATCGCGTTCGCGCACGGCCTCAACGTGCATTTCGGCCTGATCGAGCCGCGCGCCGATCTCGACGTGATCATGATCGCGCCCAAGGGCCCCGGCCACACCGTGCGCAGCGAATATGTCCGCGGCGGCGGCGTCCCCTGCCTGATCGCGATCCACCAGGACAAGAGCGGCAACGCGCACGACATCGGTCTCGCTTATGCCAGCGGTGTCGGCGGCGGTCGTTCGGGCATCATCGAGACCAATTTCCGCGAGGAATGCGAGACCGACCTGTTCGGCGAGCAGGCTGTGCTCTGCGGCGGCATCACCCACCTGATCCAGGCCGGGTTCGAGACGCTGACCGAAGCTGGCTACGCGCCCGAAATGGCCTATTTCGAATGTCTGCACGAGACCAAGCTGATCGTCGACCTGCTCTATGAGGGCGGGATCGCCAACATGCGCTACTCGATCAGCAACACCGCCGAATATGGCGACATCACCACCGGCCCGCGGATCATCACCGAGGAAACCAAGAAGGAAATGAAGCGCGTCCTCGCCGACATCCAGTCGGGGCGCTTCGTGAAGAACTTCATCCTCGACAACCGCGCCGGCCAGCCCGAGCTGAAGGCCGCGCGGAAACAGGCGCTGGCGCATCCGATCGAGAAGACCGGGTCCGAACTGCGCGCGATGATGCCGTGGATCGGGAAGAACGCCTTGGTCGATAAAGCGAAGAACTGAGTCGCAGCGCGGGAAGCGCGCAAGCGCAACCTCGCGCAAGACCGGCCGGCGCGACGGAGCCCGCCCACAGGGCGCGGCTTCGCCGCGTCCGACGGGCGGGCGGAGACGTAAGCGCAACGCCCGCCCCTCCCGTTCCCCGCGCAGGCGGGGGTCCAGAAGCCACGAGCGGCGCCCGCCACCCTGGACTCCCGCCTTCGCGGGAGAACAGCAGTTGCCGACCATCAAAATTCGTCACCCCAGCGAAGGCTGGGGTCTCCCGGTTAGCGCACACCCCGTCACCGCAAACCCCACCCCGGCGAAGGCCGGGGCCCAATTGGGAACGCCGGTTACTGACCGCGGTCCTTCGTAACATCGACCTTCCCAATTGGGCCCCGGCCTCCGCCGGGGTGGTATACAGCGCCGCAGATCCCCGCTGCCCTCCACGCTCCGCCTATGCCAGCCTTCGCGAAGGACCGCAGCACCGCCGCCCTCGCACCCGGTCCGCCCCCGCGCTCGGCCGCCCGGAAAAGCGATTTCGAACGAGACGTAGCATGAAGTTCGACAACTTCCGCGCGACCGACTCGGCCGATCCGAAACGCTCCGTTGCCACATCGACGTTTGACGCTCGCCCCCCGCTCGGCCAGCATGATCTCCATCAACAGGGAGACTCCAAATGCGCCTGATCCTCGCCACCGTCCTCGCCGTCACCGCCGCCCCGCTTCTCGCCCAGACCGTCCCCGGCACCGCCGACAAATCGCGCGTCGCCGCCGGCACCTATGCCGTCGACCCCAACCACACCCAGGTCACCTGGCAGGTGAACCATATGGGGTTCTCGATGCTCGAGGGTCAGCTCGGCGCGTCGGGCGGCAGCATCACGGTCGATCCCGCCAAGCCCAACGCCACCAAGGTCGAGGTCGACTTCGCGATCGACCAGCTGTCGGTCACCGCAGCCCCCTTCGCGAACCACCTGAAGTCGAAGGACTTCTTCGACGCCGCCACCTATCCGACCGCCAAGTTCGTCTCGACCAAGGTCGTCGCGACCGGCGACAAGGCGACGATCACCGGCAACCTGACGCTGAAGGGCGTCACCAAGCCGGTTACCCTCGCCGCGACCTTCGTCGGGGCCGGCGCCAACCCGATGAACAAGAAGCTGAACTTCGGCTTCCGCGCGACGACCTCGATCAAGCGTAGCGACTTCAACCTGGGCGCCTATGCCCCGGTCGTGTCGGACCGGGTCGACCTGACGATAAACGCGGCGTTCGCCGCGCAATAAGCTTTCGTTCCCCCGCGAAAGCGGGGCTCCAGGGGTCGCGAGCGCCTGCGCGCGTGACCCTGGGCTCCCGCCTTCGCGGGAGAACAACGAACTAGACAACCCCCGCGCCACCGCGATAGGGGTTTGCGCAGATGACGCGTCCGCTGCTCTCGCTACGACTTACGCGCCCTTAGGCGCGTCACCGTTTCGCGCGCCCGCTATGGCGCGCCCCGCGCCTAAGGGCTGACCACCACTCCCGAATACGAGAGACCGGCCATGCTGCGCGACCCATCGACCAAATACCGACCCTTCCCGCAAATAGACCTGCCCGACCGCCAATGGCCGTCGAAGATGATCACCCAGCCCCCGCGCTGGCTTTCGACCGATCTGCGCGACGGCAACCAGGCGCTCATCGACCCGATGGACGCCGAGAAGAAGACCCGCTTCTTCGACCTGCTGATCAAGGTCGGGCTGAAGGAGATCGAGGTCGGCTTTCCGTCCGCCGGCGCAACCGAATTCGATTTCATCTCCGGCCTCGTCCAGACCGGCCGCATCCCCGACGACGTCCTGATCCAGGTCCTGACGCAGTCGCGCCGCGACCTGATCGAAACGAGCTTCGCCAGCCTGAAGGGCGCCAAGGCGGCGATCGTCCATCTCTACAATGCGGTCTCGCCCGCCTGGCGCAAGATCGTGTTCGGTATGGACCGCGCGCAGGTGAAGCAGATCGCGATCGACGGCGCCAAGGTGCTCCGCGACGAGGCCGCCAGGCAGCCAGATACGCAGTGGCATTTCGAATACAGCCCCGAGACCTTCTCGACCGCCGAACTCGATTTCTCGGTCGAGGTCTGCGAGGCGGTGATGGACATCCTGCTGCCCACGCCCGAGCATCCGCTGATCCTCAACCTGCCAGCAACAGTCGAGGCGGCCAGCCCCAATGTCTATGCCGACCAGATCGAATGGTTCGGCCGGCATATCCGCAACCGCAACTCGGTCGTGATCAGCCTCCACCCGCACAACGACCGGGGCACCGGCGTCGCCGCCGCCGAGCTCGGCCTGATGGCCGGCGCCGACCGCGTCGAGGGCTGCCTGCTCGGCAATGGCGAACGCACCGGCAACTGCGACCTCGTGACCGTCGCGCTCAACATGTACACCCACGGCGTGGACCCCAAGATCCACTTTGACGACATCGACGAGATCATCAACACCGTCACCTATTGCAACCAGCTGCCGGTCCACCCGCGCCATCCCTATGCCGGCGACCTCGTCTTCACAGCGTTCTCCGGGTCACATCAGGACGCCATCAAGAAGGGCTTCGCAGCGCAGGAGACGAAGAACGACCCGATGTGGGAAGTGCCGTATCTGCCCATCGATCCTGCCGATCTCGGCCGCAGCTACGAGGCGGTGATCCGCGTCAATTCGCAGTCGGGCAAGGGCGGCGTCGCCTGGGTGATCGAACAGGACAAGGGGCTGAAGCTGCCGAAGCGCCTCCAGGCCGATTTCAGCCGCCACACCCAGGCGCTCGCCGACCGCACCAGCAAGGAGCTCGACGCCGCCGACATCTGGGGCCTGTTCGAGCAGACCTACCTCCCACAACCCACCGACCGCTTCGTCCTGCGCGACTATGAGGAACGCGGCCAGGCCGGCCAGCGCGTCTTCGTCGGTCGCGTCGCGGTCGACGGCGAAGAGCGCTCGATCTCGGGCCGGGGCAACGGCCTGATCTCCGGCGTGGTCGCCGCGCTCGGCGAGAGCACCGGCCCGAACCTCGACGTGGTGGACTACAACGAACACGCGATCGGCCACGGCGCCGACGCGCAGGCCGCCGCCTATGTCGAATGTCGCACCGCGGACGGCCGTACCGTCTTCGGCGTCGGGATAGACGGCGACATCGCCACCGCCTCGGTCCGCGCCGTCCTTAGCGCCGCCAACCGCACTCTTCCGTCATCGTGACGAAAGTCAGGATCCAGGGTTACGAACGTCAATACCCGTAACCCTGGATCCCGGGTCAAGCCCGGGATGACGGGGCGGTTCGGACGATCTCGCACCCGACCCCGGCATCGGGATACACATCGGTCTTCATCGTCCGCACCCTGATCCGCCGCACCCGAGCATCCGCAAGGCACAGCGCCGCGATCGCCTCACAGAGCGTCTCCTGCAACGCGAACCGCCGCTCCGCCAGCGCCAGTACCCCCGACCGCACGAAGTCGTAATCCAGCACCTGATCGATCGCATCTTCGAAAAGCGCCTCCGGATACGCCACGGTCATTTCGACCGACACGACCACCGGTTGCGGCTCAACCTCGTGCGGATGGATCCCCAGCCGGATCATCACGCGCAGCGAGTCGAGGATCGTCGTGAACTCAGCCATGCCGCGCCTCGAACATCACGTCGCGCGGGCTCGCCATGAACCGCTGCCCGCAATCGACGAACAGGTTCTGCCCGGTCACACCGCGGGCGCCGATCAGATACGCGACCGTGTCGGCGACCGCATCCACCCCGACGGGCCGCTCGAGCAAATTGCGGCACGCCACCGCGGCGAACTCCGCCTCGGTCTGGTCGCCGCTCGGCAGCGTCAGCCCCGGCGACACCGCGTTCACCCGCACCCGCGGCCCCAGCGCCTGCGCCATCATCCGCGTCGCGCCGTCAAGCGCGACCTTCGCGCAGGTGTACGAGAAAAAGTCGGGGTTCAAATTCGCGACCTTCTGATCGAGGATATTGACGACGCTCGCATCCGCCACATCGTCCTGTCCCGCCAATGCCGCCGCGAGCGCCGCGGGCGCGCCGCAATTGATCGCCGCCAGCTCCATGAACAGCACCGAATCGAACGCCTCGGGCCGGTCGAACGCAAATCGGGACGCCGAGTTGACCAGTCCGTCGATCGGCCCACCGATCGCCGCTCGCGCCTGCGCGAACAGATCGGCGACGCCGTCCAGATCCTGCAGATCGCCGACGATCGTCGCCGCGCGTCCCCCGGTGGACACCACATCCTCCGCCAGCGCGGTCGCCGCCGCGTCGTCATGCCCGGAGTGGATCACCACCGCATGTCCGTCCGCCGCCAGCCGCCGGACGATCGCGCGGCCCAGCCGTCGCGCGCCGCCCGTCACCAGGACGGTTCGCGTCAAGCGCGCCGGCCCATCAGCGCGAGCACTTCCTTGCGGCTGCGCTCGTCGTCGCGGAACACCCCCATCATCCGGCTCGTCGTCATCGTCACGCCGGGGGTGCGCACACCCCGCGCGGTCATGCACGCATGGCTCGCCTCGATCACCACCGCGACGCCCAGCGGCTTGAGGTTCTCCCAGATGCAGTCGGCGACCTCAGCGGTCAGCCGCTCCTGCACCTGCAGCCGCCGTGCGAAGCCGTGCAGCACGCGCGCGAGCTTCGAGATGCCGACGACATGGTTGCGCGGCAGATAGGCGATGTGCGCCTTGCCGATGATCGGTGCCATATGATGTTCGCAGTGCGACTGGAACGGAATGTCGCGCAGCAGCACGATCTCGTCGTAACCGCCAACCTCCTCGAACACGCGGGCGAGATGCTGTGCCGGATCGTCGTCATAGCCCGCGCAATATTCCTTCCACGCGCGCGCCACCCGGCGCGGCGTGTCGCGCAGGCCCTCCCGCGTGGGATCGTCGCCCGCCCAGCGGATCAGCGTTCGGATCGCGTCCGCGACGTCGCTCGGCACGGCGATCTTGCCGTCGGTATCGATCGTATCGCCGGAATCGGGCGAAGCGGTATGGGACATAGGCAACTCCGGATCGGCTTAGGTCAGCCGCTCGGCGTGCCAGCGGACGTGATCGGCCATGAAGGTCGAGATGAAATTATAGCTGTGATCATAGCCCGCCTGCATCCGCAACGTCAGGTCTATTCCCGCCTCAGCACAGGCGGTCGCCAGCAATTCGGGCTTCAACTGTTCGGTCAGAAAGCCGTCGGCTTGCCCTTGGTCGATCAGCAATTCGCGAACCCGCGCGCCGCCGTCGATCAGCGCGCAGGCGTCATACGCTGCCCATGCCGTCCGGTCCGTCCCCAGATAGCCCGACAGCGCCTTCTCGCCCCACGCGCAGTGAAGCGGCGAAACGATCGGCGCGAACGCCGACACGCTGCGGAACCGGTCGGGATTGCGCAGCGCGATCGTCAGCGCGCCGTGTCCGCCCATCGAATGCCCGGTGATCCCCTGCCGCGTCATGTCGACCGGAAACTCCGCGGCTACAATCGCGGGCAGCTCGTCCTCGATATAGCTGCGCATCCGGAAGTTCGCCGCCCAGGGCTCCTCGGTCGCATCGACATAGAAGCCCGCGCCCTGGCCGAAATCATAGGCCTCGTCGTCCGGCACGCCCTCGCCGCGCGGGCTGGTATCGGGTGCGACGAACACGATCCCCGCCTCCGCACACGCACGCCGATACTCGCCCTTGTCCATGACGTTGGCATGCGTGCAGGTCAGTCCCGACAGATACCACAGCACCGGCAACCGCGCGCCGTCGGCATGCGGTGGCACATAGACCGCGAAGGTCATGGTTGTGCCCGAGACGCTGGAGGCGTGACGGTACACGCCCTGTGTACCCTCGAACGCGCGGCTGGTGGAGACGGTCTCGATCGCCATCATGACACCCGGTGCAGCGCGCAGAGCTTGTTGCCAGCGGGATCGCGCAGATACGCCAAGTACAGCCGCCGCCCGCCGCTTGCCTCGCGCACGCCCGGCGGTGCTTCGCAGGCGGTGCCGCCATGCGCCAGCCCGGCGGCGTGCCACGCATCCGCCGCCTCGGTCGACGGTGCGGCAAATCCGAGCGTACCGCCATTGGCGTGCGTCGCAGCCTCTCCGTCGATCGGGCGCGTCAGGAGCAACCGTCCCCCGGCATGCGCGTAGATGACCCGGCCCCAGTCGTCGACGACGCCCGGCGCCACCCCCAGCGCGCCGAGCGCCGCATCGTAGAACGCCTTCGATGCCGCGATATCGTCGGCGCCGAGCATGACATGGCTGAACATCGAATGCCCCTCAGTAGATCACGACGGAGCGGATGCTCTCGCCGGCATGCATCAGGTCGAAGCCCTTGTTGATCTCGTCAAGGGTCAGCCGGTGCGTGATCATCGGATCGATCTGGATCATGCCGTTCATGTACCAGTCGACGATCTTGGGCGTATCGGTCCGCCCGCGTGCGCCGCCGAACGCGGTGCCGCGCCAGTTGCGTCCCGTGACCAGCTGGAACGGCCGCGTGGAAATCTCTTTGCCCGCCTCGGCCACGCCGATCACGATCGAGGTGCCCCAGCCGCGATGGCAGCATTCGAGCGCCTGTCGCATCACAATCGTGTTGCCCGTCGCGTCGAAGCTGTAGTCCGCGCCCCCATCGGTCAGCGCGACGATATGCGCGACGATATCGCCGACTTCCTTCGGGTTGGCGAAGTGGGTCATGCCAAAGCGACGACCCCAGTCCTCACGGTCGGGATTGATATCGACCCCGACGATCATCGCCGCACCCGCGAGCTTAGCGCCCTGAATCACGTTCAGCCCGATCCCCCCGAGCCCGAACACCACCACGGTGTCGCCCGGCTGGACCTTCGCGGTATGCACCACCGCGCCGACTCCGGTGGTCACGCCGCAACCGATATAGCAGCTCGTGTCGAACGGCGCGTCGGTACGGATCTTGGCGACCGCGATCTCGGGCAGCACGGTGAAGTTCGAGAAGGTCGAGCAGCCCATGTAGTGGAAGATCGGCTGGCCCTTGTAACTGAACCGCGTCGTCCCGTCGGGCATCAGCCCTTTTCCTTGCGTCGCGCGGATCGCGGTGCACAGGTTGGTCTTGCCGCTCAGGCACGACTTACACTGGCGGCATTCGGGCGTGTAGAGCGGGATGACATGATCGCCGACCGCGACGCTGGTCACGCCTGCGCCGATCTCGCGCACGATCCCCGCGCCTTCGTGCCCGAGCACGCTCGGGAACAGCCCTTCCGAATCAAGTCCGTCGAGCGTGTACGCGTCGGTGTGGCAGATCCCGGTGGCCATGATTTCGACCAGAACCTCCCCCGCCTTGGGCCCTTCCAGGTCGAGCTCGACGATTTCGAGCGGTTTTTTTGCTTCGAAAGCAACGGCTGCACGGGTTTTCATGAGGTCGGGTCTCCTGGCTTTGCGCCTGATGCCGCCTACCCGTGCGTTCTGCAACCGTGCCATCCGCGCAATCAAACCCGGTCTTGGCACTTTCAGTAATGAGTTCAAGGAGATGACCCGATGACCAAGGCAAAGGACGACGAACCCAAAAAGGGCGACACGGTGACCTGGAACAGCCACGGCGGCACCGCGCACGGCAAGGTCGTGAAGAAGCAGACCAGCGATACCACGATCAAGAACCACACCGTCCGCGCCTCGAAGGACGACCCACAGTTCATCGTAGAGAGTGACAAGGGCGGCAAGGCAGCGCACAAGGCGGCGGCGCTCAACAAGGCGTAACCATACGCGCCCGTGCGAAGGGGCATGCGGCGCGAACAGGAAGGACTGCTTATGGCTACAGCTCCCAAGACCGGCGGCATCCATGCCCCCGTCCAGCCCTCACCCGAACTCGCCGAGATCGTCGGCAAGGACAAGCTGCCCCGCAGCGAGGTGATCAGCAAGGTGTGGGTCTACATCAAGGAGCACAACCTCCAGAATCCCGAGAACAAGCGCGAGATTCTGGCGGACGAGAAGCTGAAGAAGGTCTTCGGCCGCGACAAGTGCACGATGTTCGAGATGAACAAGTACATCTCGCAGCACGTCAAGGCGTAAGCCTGCATACGTCGCAAGCGGCGGCGGCGCTCTGCGTGACGCCGCCGCTTGATCGACCCACCCGGCCGGACTAGACCCGCCGGTGGATGCCCCCGTAGCTCAGCCGGATAGAGCGACGGTTTCCTAAACCGTAGGCCGCGTGTTCAAATCTCGCCGGGGGCACCAGCTTTTTGCCTGATTTCGGGCGCTTCGGGCGCTGTGTGACCGCCGAACTGGCGCGCCACCCTTGTACACTTGCTGGTACGTTATGAACGCCGTTGACGACGGCATCACCCGCTGCAAAAAACACGCTTTTCGTTAGCAAGAAGCGCGTCCCGCCGTCCGTGTGACGGGAACAGGGCGGGACGCTAAAGGTACGCGATACTCAGGCGATGCCTCTGCCTGCACTATGCCGACCGCCGCTGAATCGCTTATGAACCGAGTCGTGCCCTGGTAACCGCGTCGATGGGGCAACGACACTATGTTCAGTCATGCACGCCTACCGCTCGGCCCGCCAGGCGCTTAGCGCGCGATCGAACGCCGCCTGCTCGGTATCGAGCATCGTCTGCGCCGCGCGTAACGCCACGTCCTGCTCGCGTTCAAGCGACCGCCGCTCGCGCGCCAGGGCGGCCTCGCGTTCGGCGAGCGCGCGCCGCTGCTTGCCGTGCTCTCGCTGTACCGCCTCCAATGCCGCCTCGGCGTGTTCGACGGCCGTACGCGTTGGCTTTGGCCGCGGTTTGGGCCGGGGTTTAGGGGCCTTGGGCGCCGATTTTGGCTCGTTCGCGGCGTCCGCTGGGATTGGCCGGGTCGGCTTGCGATCGGGCAGCGACGCAATCTGTTCGGCCGCGCTACCACGCGACCGCTTGATCACGACTCCCGGGGCCGCCAGTGGCGCGGCGGTCAATTCGGGATCGGTCACCAGCTCCGCAATTCCCCGCGCGAACAGATCGTGCTCGCTGCCCCAAGCCGCCAGCGCAGCCTTCTGGCTCGGCGCGGCGACATAGGCGTCGTGGAACCCCGCCGCGGTGCGGTACACCTTCAGCTTGGCAGCGCGTGCCATGGTCCGCTAGCGGGCCAGTGCCGGACGCAAGGAATCAAGGCTGGCGACGATCGTATCCGTCATCGGATCGGGGCGGCGGCGTTCCGCTCGTCCGTACGTCGCCCCACCCGCATCAACAGCGCGTCACCGGTGGAATGGCACGGCGGTGCGACAGGACCGGGATGCGCGCCCGCACATCCGCCACCCGCGCCGGATCGATCTCCGCAAATCCCAATCCGGGGGCCTCGCCGAGATCGAGCAGCACATCGCCCCACGGGTCCACCACCAGCGAATGGCCATGCGTTGCGCGGCCGTCGGCATGCACGCCGGTCTGCGCCGCGGCCACCACGAACGCGGCCGATTCGATCGCCCGCGCGCGCAACAGAATCTGCCAGTGCGCCGCACCGGTCGGTCGCGTGAACGCGGCCGGGATGGCCAACACGGTCGCGCCAGCATCGCTCAGCGCCGTGTAGAGCCCGGCAAACCGCAGATCGTAACAGATCGACGTACCGACGATGCCGATCGGCGTGTCCACCGCGACGGCCACGTCGCCGGCCGCATAGGCCGCGGATTCCCGCCAGCTTTCGCCGGACGGCAGGTCGACGTCGAACAGGTGAAGCTTGTCGTATCGCGCGCGGATCATGCCCGCGTCGTCGATCACATAGCCGCGGTTCGCCAGCAGTCCGTCGTCGCGGCGAATCGCGATCGATCCCAGATGAACCCAGATACCGCCCGCCGCCGCCGCAGCCCGGACAGCCGCCAGGACGGGATCGTCATCTTCGCCGAACAGGTTCGGCGCCGCCCGCGTCCGATCACGGTCGATCAGTCCCGCCATCTCCGGCGTGAAGACCATCTGCGCGCCCCCGGCGGCGGCGGCCCCGATCGCGTCGACCAGCGTTGCTGCATTGACGGCGGGATCGATCCCGCTCGTCATCTGGAGCACGCCGATGCGCATCAGCCGAGCAGGGGGACCAGGCCACCCCTAGCGTCGAGCGCGGCCAGATCGTCCGACCCGCCGATGTGCTTCCCGTCGATGAACACCTGGGGCATCGTCATGCGGCCGCCCGACCGCTCGACCATCTCGGCCTTTTTCGGGCCGCCCATGGTGACGTCGAACTGCTCGGGCGTGACGCCCTTCGAAGCAAGAAGCTTCAGTGCACGGGTGCAATAAGGGCAGAACGCTTTGGTATAGATTTCGACTTTGGCCATCGCGCGGAGGTGAGGATTGCCGCCGGGCTTGTCAATCGTCCGTCGCCGAAAGGACGCGCGCCCAGCACAGGATCGTCACCGACGCCGCGCCCGCACGAAGCAGCACGCGGGTGCAGGCGTCCGCCGTTGCGCCGCTGGTGTAGACGTCGTCGACCAGTACCACCGCCCTGCCCCGTAACCTGTCGCGCGCGCCTGCTGTCGTCGCGAAAACGCCCGATACCGTCTTTGCCCGCTGCCGCTTGCCGAGCCCCCGCAGCGGCACCGTCCGCCGCGTCCGAACGAGTACAGTCCGGTCCTCGGGGACGGCCGACAGCCGCGCCAGCGCTTGCGCGATCAGCGCCGCCTGGTTGAATCCGCGGGTCCAGATCCGCCAGCGGTGCAGCGGCACAGGAACCAGCAGATCCGCCTCTGCGGGCATCAGCCGCAGCATGTGCCGCGCCATCGTTTCGGCGAACGCGATCCTTCCACCATATTTCAGCCGCAGCGCCAGGTTTCGCGCAACCGGACCATAGGCCACCGCGGCGCGCGCACCGGCGTGGCGTGGCGGCTCCGCAAGGCACGATGCACATAGCGCACCCTCGCCGCGATCGAACGGGAACGGCACATTGCAGGCCGCGCACCAGGGCGGCCCAAGGAATCGAAGGCTGCTCCAGCACGCGCCACAGAATCGGTGATCGTCCGCGACCGGCACGCCGCACCCCGCACAGCGGGGCGGCAACGCGAGCGCTATCAATCCCTGCAACGGTCGCGCGCGCACCCGGCATTCCCCCTGCTCCGCCTGCAACCCCTTGTCGCCAAAGCCCGCCCGCGGCACAAGCGCACCCGTGGACACCCCCAACATCTTCGACCGCGCCGCTCGCAGGCATCGCCGCGATCGTGCAGTGCCGGATTATGCCGCGCACGACTTCGTCCGCGCGACGATGCTCGACGGGATCGCCGAGCGACTGGACGCCGTCACGCGCGATCTGGGCGATATCCTCGATCTCGGCTGCTTCGACGGTGCGTTCGTTCCGCCGCCCGGCGCGCGCGTCGCCCGGTTCGATCCCGGTTTCGCCTTCGCGAAAGCCGCTGGCGGCGTACAGGGCGACGAAGATCGGCTTCCGTTTGCGGACGCCTCGTTCGACTGTGTGATCAGCGCAGGCGTGCTCGACCAGGTCAACGATCTGCCCGGCGCGCTGGCGCTCATTCGCCGCGTGCTGCGCCCGGATAGCCTGTTCCTCGGCGCGTTCATCGGCGCTGGCAGCCTGCCAGCGCTCCGGTCGGCGCTTCGCGTCGCCGAGAGCGAACGCCCGGTCGCGCGACTCCATCCGCAGATCGACGTGCGCTCGGCGGGCGACCTGCTGATGCGCGCGGGCTTCACGCTGCCGGTCGCCGATGTCGAAACGCTGAACGTCGGCTACCGCGACATCGGGCGGCTGTTCGGCGACCTGCGCGGCATGGCGGCGTCCAACATACTGGTCGGTCGTCATCCGCTGGGAAGGGCGGCGCTCTCCGCGCTCGCCGAAAGCTTCGCCCAGGCGGCGGACGAACGGGGACGGACGCGCGAGCGGTTCGAGATCATCTTCCTGACGGGCTGGTCGCCCGACGACTCGCAACCCAAGCCCGCGCGCCGTGGCAGCGCGGTCGCCTCGCTCGCCGACGCCTTGCGACGCTAGCTGATCAGTCCGTCGCCCTGCGCGTCGCGCGCCAGGATGCGTCCCATTGCGTCGAACAACGCGTCCATCGCCACCGGCTTGAATATGACGTCATCCGCGCCCGCCGCCATGCACCGTTCGCGCAGGTCGGGGGCGATATCGGCGGTAACGACGATGATCGGCACGCTGGCCTTCCGATCGTCTCTGGCACGGATATGTTCGATGGCCGTAATGCCATCCATGCCCGGCATCCGGAGGTCGACGAGCACCATCTCGAAGTCCTGATCGGACAGGATCTGCAGCCCGATCTCCGCGCTTTCCGCTTCGACCATCGTGGCGCCGGCGACGTCCAGCATGTCCTTGACGACACGCCGGTTCATCCGGTCATCCTCGATGAAAAGGACGTTCAACGACCGATCGCAGTACGGTGAGAATACGGTTTCGGATGCGTAATCATATTGGTCGCATACGCCTCATGCAGCCCGAGACACAAGGTCCGGAATTGCATTGTTTTCTGAAACTGAACGAGAAAACATCGCAGCAACCAACGCCGCGCCGGAAACCGGTTTGGCAACGATCCGGTCAACGCCCGTTGCCAAAAGCGCGCGCCGCTCGACGTCATCCGCAACCGGCCACAGCAACGTCAGGTCGACACCCGCCCTAGCGCCGGCACCGGCAATCGCGCGGAGTTCCGCAGTGCTGTCCCCACCCGCGCGCACCGTTGCATCATCGATCAATACGCGTGCAACGCTGCCCCGGTTCAGTCGGTCCAGCGCCTCGGCAGTGGTGCTGGCGAAGACCACCGGACCGCCATGCGGCGCTAACAGCGCACCGAACATGCTCCGCGTGATGGGATTGCGATCGACTACCAGCGTCTCCCATTTCGGGCCGGCGTTTCCCGACTCGGTGGCGGCGGCGGACAGGGTCAGCGGCAGCAGTAGCGTGAAGGTTGCTCCTGCGCCCACGACGCTGCCGACCGAGACATCGCCGCCCATCGCCCGCGCCAGGTTGCGACAGATCGAAAGGCCGAGCCCGGTGCCGCCGAATTGCCGTGTCGTCCCCGCATCCGCCTGACGGAAGGATTCGAAAATCTCCTCCAGCTTGTCGGCGGAAATGCCGATCCCGGAATCGGATACCGCGATCCGCAGCATGGCGTTCTGGAGGACGTCCACCGACAGCGACACCCGCCCCTTCGGCGTGAATTTAAGCGCGTTCGACAGCAGGTTGAAAACGATCTGCCGTACCCGTGTCGCATCGCCGAGGATCAGCGTCGGGCACTCTGCGAGGTCGACGTCGAACGTGAGCCCCTTTGCGCGCGCCTGTTCCTCCCACATCCGCGCCGCGTCGACGATCGTCGCGCGCAAATCGAACGGTGCCGATTCGATGGTGAGATTGCCGGTTTCCATCTTCGCCACGTCGAGAATGTCGTCGACCAGCGCCCGCATCGTCAAACCGGCGCCATGCACCACGTTGAGCCGATCGCGGATCGCAGGTCCAAGCTTCGCATCGGCCAGCATGACCTCGGTCATACCGAGAATTCCGTTCAGCGGCGTGCGGATTTCGTGGCTGGTGGTGGCCAGGAATTCCGTTTTCGCCGCCAGCGCTTTACCGAGCGCGCTGTTGGTGATCGCCAGATCCGCGTTGGCCGCGGCAACCTTGTCGCGGCTCCGGCGAATGGTGAACAGCGCGACTGCCAACATCGCGATGATGACGGCGACCGTGCCGGACGCGCCATAGAAGACATACCGCTGCGTCCGCGCGCGTGCGCGTTCGAACGCGATGCCGCGTTCGAGCTCGTCCGCTTTGAGTTGGCTGATCTTCAGTTCCTGGTTTGCGAAATCAAACCGCGCGCCCATCAGCGCGGTGCTCGAACTGGTTGCAACCTTGGTCGTAGCATCGTCGAGCCGCTTCAGCGCCTGAAGGTGCGCAAGCGCGGACGGCAGATCGCCGACCTTGACGAAAGCGTCGTACGCGGTCCGGTGCGAATCGCGTAGATCGACACCTGTCTTCGTTAAGTCCAGCCCGGCAAACGCTTGCTTAGCAAGCAGTACTGCCCGTGGTAGGTGACGACGTTGCAGTGCGGACTGAGCCGCTAGCGCCACCAGAATACGTCTCAGATTGGCCGAATTGGGGTCGTTTGCGAGGGTGAGGCTCTTAGCAATTCTCCGATCTGCTAAATCTAGCCGCCCCTTAGCGAGGTCGACTCTTATGATATTGGCTAAAATAGACGCCACCACCAACGGACTGTCTAACTTTGTTGCCAGATTCAGAGCATGGTTGAACTGACCAGCTGCTTGGTCGTACTTTGATGTGTCGATATATGCCAGGCCTCGATTATTGTATATCGAAATGGCTAGATTTGGGTCTGACTTATAGACGTCGAGCGCCTGCTGATAATATCGGAGCGCCGTGTTTTGGTCCATTGCCTCTGAGTAGAGAACGGCGATAAAGACGAGCGCCATGGCCTGCCCGCGAGTGTCGCCGATGATCCGGTAGATTTCAAACGCAGCCTGGTAATCACGCAGGGCATCGCCAACGATCCCAGCTGCGCCGTCGATACCGCCACGCGACAGCAGAATATCGGCGTGGAGTTTAGTGCGTGGCGCCAATTTCACGACACTAGCCAGTGCCATGGTGATCGGGGCGCGGGCACGAACCGTATCGTTCGTTCGCAAATAGGCCTCTCCCTGTAACCACGAGGCAGTTGCCTCCGCGACGCCCCGCGCTTTTGGATCGCGAATCGAGCCTGCCAGTCGCTGCGCCTCCTTCGCCATTAATCGCGCGGCATCGGGGTCCGCGAGCATGACGGCCTTCGCATCCGCGATCGTTTGTTCGGCCGTGACCTTAGCGAGTTGCGCAACCGACAGTGAAGGCGCGAAGGCAATCGCGGCGAACGCCAAGTACAAGGCGGACTTAAAATACATCTCTCAGCCCCGGTTCCAGACGGACGCAAGCTGTTTGAACGGGGCGCGGAGATCGCCGGAATCCGGCAGATGCGCGTCGGAATCAAGGAAATGTAAGAGGGCGTCGATGTTGATCGGGCGGCTGATTAGGAAGCCCTGGATCATGTCGCAGCCCATGACCGACAGCAGCGCCATCGCCGCGGGCGTTTCAACCCCCTCGGCGACCACCTCCATCTCCAGCGCATGCGCAAGGTCGATGGTCGACCGCACGATCAATGGATCGCGGTTGGAACTGGTCAGCTGGGTAACGAACAACTTGTCAATCTTGAGCTCGCGCGCAGGCAGCTGTTTGAGATAAGCGAGCGACGACAGGCCGGCACCATAATCGTCGATGGCGATGGTAACGCCAATGTCGGCAAAGACCTTCAGGTGCGCGATCGCGCTTTCCGGGTCTCGGATCACCGACGTTTCTGTAATTTCAAAACCCAGCCGCGCGCCGCTTTCTTCAACGAGTGCACACACCGTGCGGACGAACCGCATGTCGGCCAGGAGCCCGCCCGCGATATTGATGAAAATGCGCAGATCGTGGCCGCGGTCCGCCAGGCGCTTTTGATCGAGGATGGATTGTCGAATCGTCCACAAGGTCAACGGGACGATGTCGCGCGACTGCTCGGCCATGGGAATGAAGTCGCTGGGTAGCACCAGTCCCCGATCCGGGTGCTGCCAGCGTACCAGGGCTTCGACGCTGGTCACCTCCTGCCGGCGCAGATGGACCTTGGGCTGGTACTGAAGAAACAATTCCTCGTTCTCAATCGCGTCGGCCAGGTCACGCGCCAGGGCGATGCGGTCGTCCGAGGCAGTAGCGTTCGCAACATCCCGCGAGACCGCGAATCTTTCGATCCGTGCGTCGGCAAGCGCGCGCTCTGCCTCTTCGACAAGCTGCACATCGTCGCTGTGCCCTGCCGCGGCCGCCGCTGCACCGACCAGCAGCCGAACACGGTGGGATTCGCCATCGATATCGAAGGGAGTTTCGAACGCGAGTTCCAACCCAGCTACCGTCACGTCAAGCGACAGCCGCGCGTCGCTTTCGAACACAATCTCTATCAGGTTGCGGCCAGCTACCATCGTGCGTGCGTCAGGCAGCGCGCCCCGAATTCTCGACGAAATATCGCCAATGATTACGTCTGCACGCTGGCGACCCAGATGGCGGCGGAGAGCAGCGAAATTGGCGATCTCTGCGAGGATCACGAACTGCCAAACCGGTTGGGCGCACGGGGCCGCTATTGTCCCCAAAGCAGCGCCCGCCGACAGGCGATGCGTTTCACCGGGCACGCCCCCGTCCGACAACAGTCCGAAATTCGCGCGCGAAGCCTGCCTCATGCTGTCGGCGATTAACGCGCGTTGCTGAAGATACCCTTAAGGCTCCCTGCTCCAGCGCGAACAGACGTGGTTAACCATTTCATATCAGTATTGTTTAACGAACCGTTAACTGTTAATCGCCGGAGGCATCCGCAAGGGTGTGAAAATAAGGGAGCAAAACATGCTTAAGTTCATTCTGGCTCTTGTCATCGGCGTCGTAATCCGCCCTTGGTGATTGACTAACGTCGGTCCGGTCGATGCCAATTGACGCTAACACCGTCCGTGGCGGCGGCCGGGCCGACACTTGTCGCGAATCGCCACGACGGCGCTTGATAGATCGACCCATTTAGGGCGAATCAGCCGCGGTCATCTTGGTTACTGTTTTGTGACGAGCTTTAGCTGGCGAACTCAGACGGCGGCGAAATCTTAGGAAGCACGCGCTGGCGGTCCTAATGATGACTCAAGTTCAACCTGCCCGACCGACTACCGGAGTTTCGAACCGGTTCAGGGTTCGAAAACCGCATGGCGGCCGGCACGCGACCAAGCCGCAAATCCATGACGTCGAGCGCGTAGTTTTGGTTGGTCCGCCACGGCTTGCGCGCCCCCTGCACGGGCAGCAGCGCCTTTGCCCGTTGAACATAGCCCGACGTAAAGCGGATCAGCGGCTCTGTCCGCATCGCGCTGTCGTCGTTGCGCGGCGTCGCTTGTCGGAGCGTGCGTTTACGCATGATCGTGAGCAGCCGGCAGACATGGATCGCGGTGAGCTCTGCCTTCAGCGTCCACGATGCGTTGGTATAGCCGAACGCGGTCGACAGGTTCGGCACCCCGTCGAACATCATGCCCTTGTATTGCAGCCGTCCGGACAGGACGATCGGTTGCCCGTCCAGACTGAGCCGGATTCCGCCCAGCAGCTGCACGGACAAGCCGGTCGCAGTCACCACGATATCGGCCGCAAGCGCGGCGCCCGACGCTAGGGCAAGCCCACCGCGGGTGAACCGCTCGATCCGGTCGGTAACAACCGAGGCGCGGCCCGCGCGGATCGAGTCGAACAAGTCGCCATCAGGAACCAGGCATATGCGTTGGTCCCACGGATCGTACTGCGGCGTAAAATGCGTCTCGACATCGTAATCAGGCCCGAGCTGCTCGCGCACCATGGCGATAATGCGCTTGCTCACCATCCTCGGTCGCGATCGTGCCAGACGGTAGAGCGCGATCCCCGACAGCACGTTCTTCCAGCGCGTCAGGCGATAGGCCGCGCTCGCCGAAAGCCGTGCAGCGAGCCAGTTGGCGATCCGGTCCTCGGCGGGGCGGGCGACGACGTAGGTCGGCGACCGCTGCACCATCGTCACATGCGCGGCGGTCCTCGCCAGCGCCGGAACCAGCGTCATCGCGGTCGCGCCACTGCCGATAATTACGACCTGCTTGCCCGAGACGTCGAGGTCATCCGGCCAGAACTGCGGATGAACGATCCGCCCGGCAAAGTCCGCGACGCCCGGGAATTCCGGCGTGTAGCCCGACGCATAGTCGTAATAGCCCGCACACATCGACAGGAACGTGCAGGTCATCGTGACGGTCGCGCCATCGGGCCCGGTCGCGCTCACGGTCCATCGCGCATCGTCGGTGGACCATGCCGCCGCGGTTACCTGGTGCCCGAACCGGATCTTGCGGTCGATGCCGTGTGCATGCGCCGCCGCCTCGACATAGGCCTTGATCGCAGCGCCATCCGCGATCGCATTCGGCTTCGTCCAGGGGTGAAACGCGAACCCCAACGTATGCATGTCCGAATCGGACCGTACGCCCGGGTAGCGGAACAAGTCCCACGTCCCGCCCATCGCCGCCCGCCCCTCCAGAATCGCATAGCTGCGGTCCGGGCACCGGGTCTGGAGATGATAGGCCGCGGCGACGCCGGAGATTCCGGCGCCGACCACGATGACGTCGACATGCTCCACGCGCGCGGCTCTTCTACTCAATAATCCTTCGAATAGCGCAGGCTCGCGTTCGATCCGCCGGCACCGCCCGCCGAAGACAACAAGCTCAGCGCCTTGGTCAGCGCAACCTCGAGCTGGGTCGACGTGAAGCCGCGCGCGTCGGTGACGATCTCCACATAGATATTGTCGGTGATGTACTTGCCAGCCGCCAGGCTCGTGCCCTGCCCCGTCGCCTCGTCGGCGCCGACGATCCGCAACCGGTCGAACCCGGTCGCCGAACGCAGCTTACCGAGCGGGTTCAAGCCACCGCCGCCCGACCCGCGTAGCGAATTGAGCGCAGCGGCAAGCTGGATCGCTTCGGTCGCGGACAAGTTGGTGGGGTTCTTGCCGAACAGCAACCTGCTGAGCACCTCGTCCTGCGGCAGGACCGGCGTCGATGTGAAGGCGATCTGCGGGCGCTGGCCGGTGCCGGTGACCAGGATCACCGCAGTGATGCCGTTGACCGTCGTCGTCGCGGTGATGTTGATGTCCGGATCCGTCAGCGCGCCGCCACGGAAGCGGACCGTACCCCGTGTCACCTCGAAACGCTTGCCTGCAAACGAATAGGCGCCCTTCACCACGTCGAGCCCACCGGTGATGACCGGGGCTGCCGACGTCCCGCCGATCCGCATGTCCATCCGCCATTCCGAATCGAGCCCCATGCCCGATACGAACAGCTGGTTCGGCGCGCGGACCCGCAGGTCGAGCTTGAACAGACCGGTCGGTGCCGGCGCCGGACGATCGGTCGGCCGGGGCACGCGAATATCGCTCTTGCGACGAACGCCCGTCAGCTCCGATACCTCGGCCTGACCCTGCCGGATGATCTCGTACCGCGCCTCGGGGATCTGAAGATCGCCCTGGATCAGCCCACCGTTCGGGCCGTTGGTCAGATGGATCGTCCCGGTGGTCGTCGCGCTGATCGCGTCGCTCTTGGCGAGCTGCGCATTGTCGAGCGTCGCACGGATATCGATCGGGAAGCCGCTCGCGGCTGCCAGACCGATCGACCCGGTCGCTTGGACCGTACCGTCGCCGGCCTTGGCGTTCAGCCGCGTGATCTCGAACCGCGCATTGTTGAACCGACCCGCCAGCTGCATCCGCGACAGACGCGTGCCGTAGGTTTCGTTGTCGTAGGTCAGATTGTCGGCGCGGATCAGACCGTTGAGCAGCGGCGCCTGCAGACGCCCCGAGAAATCGGCGGCAATCGCGATCGGTCCCGACAGCTGCTGATTCGGGATCGCCGCAAAGCTGAACAGCACTGCCGACGGCCCATTGTAGCGAATCCCGCCCGACAGCGGCGCCGCCATCAAACGCTGACTCCACGACGCGCCGGCACCCAGCGGCCGCAGGTTGGCGACCATCCGTCCGACGACGGTGGGTCCGCGGCGGACGAGGGCCCGGCCGATTCCGCCGTCGGCGCCAAGCGTGCCGGCGAAGACGATGTCGACCGGGTCCGAAACCGCGGCGAGCCCCGATCGTGTGAAGTTGGTCACGGTCACGCGCGCGTCGGCGACGGGAACGGCGTTCGCGTTGGCCTGTGCGAAGTCGACGCTGCCCGTCGCCTGCCCGCCGATGCCAAGGCTCGGCATCAGCGCGCTCAACACCGACAGGTCGAGCTTGTCGAGCCGCGCCTTGGCATTGATCCCGCGGCCATAACTGCCCGCCAGTCGGACCGATCCGCCATTCGCGCCGCCGAAATCGACGCGCGTCGGCGCCAGCGTGTACACGCCACCCGCCGCACGGATCCGCGCCGGGTTCATCGTGCGGAACGCGATCCCGTTGGCCTGCCCCTGCAGCGCTGCGAGATAGTCGTTCGGGCTCAGTTTGGCGTTGAGCGCGACGCGGAACGGCACGCCGCTCGACCCGGTCGCCACCGCCTGCGCAGTCCCACGCCCGCCGACATAATTGATTTTCGCCCGCGCGGCCGAGAGCACCACTTCACCATAGCGAAGGTCCGCGACCTGCGCGTCCGCGACGATCTGTGGCGTCGGTGTCAGCACCGCACTGGCGGCGATGATCGCGCGTCCGATCGTAAAATCGACCATACCCGGAATCGTCGCGCCATTGGCGCGCGCGGCGACGTCGGCACGCTGATAGCCGCGCTGATTGGCCAGGCGGACATTGCCCGACAGGCCCTGTCCCGCAAACGTCAGCGCGCCAGCAAAAGGCCCGGCCGCAGTCTGGACGACCCGCCCGCGGGCGATGATGCCGGCAAACACGACCCGACGAATGTCGACCGCGAGCTGATTACCCGGCGTTACCAACACATCGGCGGTGAACGGCCCGTAATTGGTCCCGCCACTCGCGGTGACGGCATACGCCCCGCCGCGACCAACGATCCGTGCGTTGAGATTGACGAGCCCGACGCCGACGCCGGGCCGTGGTGCACGCAGGACGACGACCGGCGCGGTCGAACTGCCCGTAACGCGCGCGGAGAGCGGCCCGTAGACGGCCGAATAGGCATCCGCGTTCACCAGCACCGCGCCCGTAGCGGGATCGAACCGGCCATCGCCGCGCGTGATGCGGAATTGTGGCGCGTTCATCCGCAGATTGCGGAACGTGACGATCCCCTCGGGGCTGTACGCGATATCCGACCGGACGATCGCGTTGCCGCCCAGGAAACTGCGCGCGCCTTCGTTGAACAGCTGCGTGGTCTGCGCGACGACACGGCCGACAATGCCGAAGCCACCATTGGGTCCGGTGACCAGCTTGGCGTCCGTGGTCAGGTTCAGGATGCCGATGCCGTCGACGCGGTAATTGTTGACCCGCCCCTTGAGCGCGCCGGTGTACCGACCGGTGGCCATGTTCGCGACGACGATGGCGGTCGCGTCGATCTTGTCGGAGCGGATCCGCAGATTGTCCGACATGATGTTCGGCATTGCGATCGCCAGATCGCCTTGGATTCGGACATTGGTGGTCAGCCCGCCAACGGCGGCGTTGAGCCCGGTGACCCGCGCCGCGCGGGCATTGAGTGGCACCAGAATGCGATCCGCATTCACCCGCGCCAGACCTTCGGCATAGACATTCTCGACCGTGGTCGTGCCAAAGCCGATGGTCGCCGCGCGGACCTTATAGTCGACCGTCGGTGTCGCGAACGCGCCGTCGAGCACGAGCCGCGCGGTGACGTCGCGACCGCGCAGGTTGGGGGCGATCGCACCCGGGGTCAGCAGCTTGGCGTTCACGGCGAAATTGCCAAAACGGCTGCTGGCAAGATCGAGCAGGCCTCCGGCATCGACCGCCAGCGCGTCCGACTTCAGCGTCATCCGCGTATCGGCCTTGCGGTCGTTCAGCGTCGTATCGATCGCAACGTCGAGCTGCGGCGCGGTGAGCCGTTCGACCGGCCCCTCGAGATAGAGGCCAGGCCGCGTCGGCCCACGCACGGTGATATGCCCGTCGGTGGCGGTCAGCGCGAGGTTGGCGAGCTGCCCGCCACCCAGCGTCGCAACAGCGTTACCGCGCCAGGATTTCCAGCTGCCGCGCCCGTCGACGGTCGCGGTCAGCGGTTCCTTCAGCGCACCCATCGTGGCGACCACGCCGCCAACCGGTGCGACCAACCTCGCCCTGACGTCGAGCTTGTTCTCCGCGGGCACCGCGTCGAGCTTCAGCGTCAGCGTGTCGCCGCCGGCGACGCCCGGCCCGATCAACGCAGCCGCGTTTGTCGTCAGCTGTGCGCGCTTGTCGGCAATATGCACCGCGCCGTCGATCTTCACGATATGCGTCGCGCCGGTCACCGGCTTGGCGATCACGAACCGCGCGATCTGCAGGCGGTTCACGTCGATATCGAGATCGGGCAGCAACGGCGCGTTCGGATCGGTCGGTGTCTGGTTCAGCACGGGGCGGCGCTGCAGCGTGACCAGCGAGGTCGACAGCGAGCGCACGTCGACATGGTTGCGCGCAAACGCGAACGGCCGCCAGTCCACGCTCAGCTTGGGGCTTGTCAGGAAGACGCCCTTGGGGTCCGACACGCGAACGTCGCTCAGCGTCATTGCGCCATAGATCGATCCGTCGATCCGGCCGACCTTGATGTTCAGACCCGATTCGGTCGTGTAGCCCCCGATCTGGTCCGCCACGAGCCGCCGGCCGGGATCGGTGTTGATCCCGAACAGCACGATCAGCAGCAGCGCGACGATCGCGAGAACGGCGATGCCGATCCACTTCAGGATCCGCTGCCATAGTGGCGAGTGAACGACGCCGGCCTCGGTCTGGGCCTCGGCCGGATACGTATCTTCGGCCATCAGAATGCTTGCCCGATCGAGATATAGAGGGCGACCTTGCCGTCACCCTTGCGCGGGTTGAGCGGTGTCGCGACGTCGAAGCGCAACGGCCCGAAATTGGTATAGAAGCGCCCGCCGATACCGGCACCAATCTTGAGCGCGCTCATGTTCGGCGTGCTGCTTTCGTAACTGTTGCCGGCATCGACGAACGGCACGATGCCGAAATCGCCGAACCGATAGCGCGCCTCGAGCGCGAATTCGTTGAGGCTGCGACCACCCACCGGGTCGCCGTTCGGATCGAACGGCCCAAGGCGCTGATAGCCATAGCCGCGCACCGATCCGCCGCCACCGCCATACAGGCGTCGCGACGGCGCCAGGTCGTCTCGCGCGATTCCCTGGATCGACGCCGCCTTGGCGCGCCCCGCAATTACCAGGCTCTTAGACACGGGATAGTAGACGGTGCCTTCGATCTGCGCGCGCACATACGGACTGACCGACCCCTGCACCGAGGTTTCGGGGCTGACGTTCAACCGCAGGCGATAGCCCTTGGCAGGGTTGAGCAGACTGTCCGACCGATCGAACAGAACCTGCGTCGGCAGCGCAACGATGCCATAGGTCCGCCGAACGTTTTCGCCTCTGGTAAAGTCGAACACGCTCTCATTCGTGCCGACCAGTTCGCCGCCATAATAATAGGTCAGCGTCTTTTGCCAGATCGGCGTGGAATCGTAGCTCCAGCGAACGCCGAGCGTACCGGTGAACGCGCTATAGGCGTCGTAGCTGCTGTGGTTGGCCGACGCGATGACGTTGAAGGTGCGGTCGCGTTTGCCGGCATTGGCGCGGCGGAAGGTGGCGGACGCCCCCTGCTCCTGGGTGCCGGCGATCACCGAACCGATCAGCGCGCCCTCGGGCGGGAACAGGTTCCGGTGCGTCCAGGTCGCCTCGGCGCGAAAGCCCTGTCCGGTCGAATAGCCGGCGTTGCCTGCCAGCGTGCGTGCCGGCCCCTTCGACTGTCGCACCAGCAGATCGACCGCTTCGGTGCCGTCCGCGTTGACCTGTCCGGTACGGACCGGCTCCACCGACACGGTCGAGAACAGCGCAGTGCTGACCAGCGCATCGCGAAGATCGTCCGCCAGCCGGTTGTCGTAGAGTTCGCCCGCCTCGAACCGCGGGAAGACGTTGAGATGGTCCAGATCGAACACCGCATCGCCTTCGGTACGCAGCCGTCCGAACGACGACCGCGGCCCGGTGTCGACCGGCAACGTATAGGCGCCCGTCGGGGTCTGGTCGTCGAGCAGGATATCGCGGTCGCCGACCTTGACGAACGGGTAGCCGCGCTGCGGCAGGACGAGGCTGAGGTTCGCCTCGGCCCCCTGGATACGCTCGGCCTCGATCGCATCGCCGACTTTCAACGGCAATTGCGTGCGGACGAGATCGGGCGGCGTGGTCGGCCCCGTCTCCACGGTCACGGACGACAGCGTGTAAAGGCGTCCGGGCTGCGCACTGACCGTCGCCTTCAAACGCCCGGGCGTGCCGGGCACGGTCTCGATCGTGGAGATCGCGGCGGCGTCATAATAGCCGATCGACTTCAACAGCCGAACCGCGAGCGCTTCGTCCTCCTTGGCGCGTGCGGAAACCTGCGTGGCGTTCGCCGCCTTGCCGTCGCCTTCGCGAAGCGCGGACAGCGCCTTGTAGCGGGCTTCGAGCCCGTCACCCGCCTTGTCGAGGCCGACGATCGCCGAATCATAGCGGATGTCGGGTGCGTCCGTGTCCTTGATGTCGGCAGCGGTCTGTAGCGGAACGGTGTCGTAGCTGGCGAGCGGGGTCAGCGGCTGGGCGAGCTGCGGATCCTGCGGACCGAGGGGTGGCAGTACGTCGCCGGATGCCGTCGTCGCGGACTGGACCGCCGTGGCGGTCGTCGCTGCCGGTGCGGCTGATGCCGCAGCGCTGGGCATGGCCTCCAACGGAGCGTCCAGGTCGCTCGACAATGGCGGCAGCGCGCTGTCGAACTCGGCCTCGGACACGATAGGGGTGTCCCCGCGCGGATCGGTCGCCTGGCTGGCGGCTGGTCGATCTTCGGGTTTGGGCGCGGTCGGACCCTTGGCCGGTGCAGTGCCCGGTTTTGCAATCTGGGCCGTGGCCGGCGACGACGCCGCTAACGCCAGGGCGAGCCAAACATGCCGGTTAGTCGAAGATGCCACGCTAGACACGATCCCTTGAAACGGGCGCGATCGTGTTCGACACACCCCCATCACCAAGGGCAACGCACGAAATGTCGTTCTAGTTCAACCCCTATTTACCATCAGACGCACCCGATCATGCCCCCGACGGGGACAATGATCGTATCGTGACCGGGGCGGTCGATCCTGAGCGAGGCGGGCATCACCGTCGCTCCCTGTGCCAGATCGCCGCGGGTCGTGATCGTCATGTCCAGCGTCGCCGTCACATCGCCCCCGCGATATTCGGTGACCGCGGCGAACCCGAACCCGCCCGCGCCGGACTGCGCCGTACGCGCATAGTCCTTCGTCTTGCCGTCGACGGCGATTCGCAACTGCGCAGGGTCCGCCCCCGCCATCGCCACCAGCACGCGCGTGCCGGACACGTTCCAAAGATAGGCGGCACACCCCTTGGCCGGCAGCGCTTGCGTGCCGATCGCCCCCAGCGACCCGCTGTCGATCATCGTCGATGGTCCGGCCGCCTGAAGCGCAAGCGCGAAGAGAGTATAGATCATGACGGCAGAGCTATCATGAACAGCCACGCCGGATAAGCCGCGATCGCGAGCAACGTCCCGAACGGCAACGCGGTATCCGCGGCAACCGCCCGCCCCCGCATATGCGCCGACAGCGCCACGCCCAGCCCGACCATGCTTGCGATCAGCAGCACGGCGGGCAGCATGGCCCAGCCGAGCCAGAGCCCGAGCGCACCGAACAATTTGGGATCCCCGCCCCCCATCCCGTCGCGGCCGCGGAGGCGACGATAAGACTGGGCGATCAACCACAGGGACCCGAAACCGATCGCGCCGCCGATCGCACGGTCCGCCAACGCCGGTCCGAACACCAGCCCCGATGCCGCCCCCGTCACCGCCAGCATTCCGGTCAGCCGGTCCGGCAACCAGAAGCACATCGCATCAAGCGCTCCGAGCGCCAGCAACAGCCAACCGAACGCCGCGCCCGCCAGCGCGATCGGCCCGGCGACCATCCAGCCTGCCGCCGCACCGATCACCAGCCCGAGCAGTTCGATTCGCCAATGTGCCTGAGGGATGGCCTGCCCACAGGTTCGACACCGTCCACGCTGTACGAGCGCGCTCACGAGCGGCACGAGTTCCCCCGCCCGCAGCGTCGTTCCGCACGAATCACACGCCGACCGCCCCCGCATCACCGAGCGGTCGCTGCTCCACCGCAACACCAGCGCTGCGACGAAGCTGCCGATGATCGCGCCGAGCAGTCCCAGCCCGAGCGCCCAGACCAGCCGGTCAGACACCGGTCTTGCGGATCAGATAGCGGTAGACGCCGAGCAGGTTGATACCGAACAGCACGGTATTCTGCGTGCCCAGCGCGAAATCCTCGGTCAGCCAGGCACCGGCAAACCAGCAGATCGACGACCCGACGAAAATCACGAATCCCCATCCGGTCACGCGGCGCCCGTAGTCGAGCGATACCATGAACGCGGCGAGCATCCCCGAGATCGACGCGGTCCATTTGAGGACGTTGATGAGGGTTTCCATGACGCGTCCCTAGCGCGTCCGCGCCGGTTTGTAATGGCTGCGACCGGACACGAAAAAGCCGGATCGTTTCCGACCCGGCTTCCCCCGCTTCCTCGCGGAAATTCCTGGTGCACCCAGAGCGATTCGAACGCCCGACCCTCAGATTCGTAGTCTGATGCTCTATCCAGCTGAGCTATGGGTGCAGTGGAGGTGCGCTCTTAGAAGGGGGTTTCGAATCGCGCAAGTGCGTTGCGTCGAAAAGTTGACGCGCATAGGACACGGCGCATGAAACAGACGCTCTCGCTGCTCGCCATTCCGCTCGCCCTCGCCGCGTGCGCGGGCGACACCGGGGTGTATCCATCGCTCGCTGCCCGCCCGGTGGAGAAACTTGGCTTCGGCGAGCCTGAGGTCAAGCCGGTGATCGCGGCGGCCGATCCGGCGCTCGACGTGCAGATCGTGCAGCTGGCGACCCGACTGGACGCGATCGCGACCGGGTTCGCGAAGGACGCGCGCGCGGCCGAAGCCCTTGCCCGGGCCGCGCGCGGCGGTGCGGTCGGCAGCGATCCGTGGCTGACGGCGCAGGTGGCGCTGGCTGGGCTGGACGATTGGCGAGCGCAATCCTCGGCGCTCATCGGCGATATCGAACAGAGCGCAACCGACCGCGCGGCGAAGCTCGAACCGGACTATCCCGCGCTGACGGCATTGCGTGACCGCGCCAGCGCCGAGGCCACGCGGCAAGGCACGACGATCGCGCGGATCCAGGCCACCCTGCCAGCCGCCTAGGTTTTGAGCAGCGGCAGGATCGTCGAATAATCGTCGGTCCAGCCGCCAAAGCCCTTTCTGCCCGTCAGCGGTTGCCAGCCCGGATCGGCTGCGGTCAGCGTCGCGATTGACGCGGGCGTGCGCGACAGCGCGATCCAGTCCGATCCCGACGCATGGTCCCCCTCCAACGTCGACGGACGATAGCGCATCTGCGTTGCCGTCCAGCCGCCCTCGCGCGCTGCCGCCGCGACCACCGGCGTGAGGTTGATGAACCGGTTCGAGATGTGCACCAGCAGCAGGCCGTCGCGCGCCAGGACCCGGCCATAGGTCGCGAACGCCTCGCGCGTCATCAGGTGCATCGGCACCGAATCCGAAGAGAACGCATCGAGCGCGAGCAGGTCGAGGCTGTCAGGGGCCTCGCGACCAAGCGTGATCCGCGCATCCCCCAGCCGGATGACCGGATTGGGCAGACAGGTCTTCAGGAAGCTAAACTGGCCGGTATCGCGCGCGATTCGAACGACGGCCGGATCGATCTCGTAGAAGCGCCATTGCTGGCCCGGCCTCGCGTAACAGGCGAGCGTCCCGGTGCCCAAACCGACGACGCCGACGCGGGCATTCGGGCCGTAGAGCCGATCGAGCGCCGCCATCGCCCGTCCGACGCCCGAACCGCGTGCGTAATAGGTCGTCGGCGTGGTCTCGCGCGCAACCGAGCCGCGAAGCTGGACTCCGTGCACCGTCGTGCCGTGATCGAGCTCGCGTACCCCCGGCTGGTCGCGAATCGTATAGACGCCGAAGTAACTCCGCACGCGCGCGCCGCCCTGCGCCGACAGCGCGATCGCGCGATAGCCGCCGAACAGCATCAGCGCGCCGGCGAGCACCACCACATAGGGTCGGCGCGCACCGATGGTCGCAAAGCCGATCGCCGCGACGACGATGAAAACGAGCCCCTGGCTCTCCTCGCTGAACAGTCCGTTCGGCTGCCCGATCCGCGACCCAAGCATGATCGCGAGGATCAACACGATGACCCCGAGCGCGACTGCCGGTCGCAGCCCGGGCTGGGCCCAGAACGCGCGGACATGCTGAGTCAGGAACATCTGCGGGACCAGCATACCCGCGGCCAGGATCAGCAGCGGATATTCATAGGTCCAGTCGAACACCACGGGCGCCACCAGCGCGGCGAACACCCCGCCCAGCGCACCGCCCGCCGACATCGCAAGGTAGAAGCCGGTGAGGCGATCGGGGGCGGGCCGTATCCGGTAAAGCGCGGTGTGCAACGCAACCGAGATCATGAACAGCAAGGTCAGCGCGATGCCGGCGTTGAGAAACGGGCGCTCGTTATAGCCCCCGATGATCACGCCGCCGAACAGCAGGATCGTGACCGGCGCGATGCGCGTGAGGAAATCGGCGAGGTCGCGGTTGGCGGCGAACGCGACGGTGAAGCTCAGCAGATACAGTCCGAGCGGCAGCACCCACAGCAGCGGCATCGCGACGATGTCGGTGGTGATGTAGGTCGACGTCGCCAGCATCAGCCCTGAGGGCACCAGCGCCAGCGCGATCCAGTGGAGCACGCGCGCCGGCCGTGCGGGCGGGCTGGTCGCGGCCACGTGATCCGCCGCCGCAGTGCGCGGCAACCGCGTCGCGCAGGCGAGCACGAACAGGATCAGCGCGATATAGCCACCGCTCCAGAGCAGGCTCTGGCTGCGTGTCGCCATCAACGGCTCGACCAGAAGCGGATAGGCGATCAGCCCGGCAAAGCTGCCGAGGTTCGACGCCGCGTACAGCGCATAGGGGTCGCCGCCGCCGCTCGCGGCGCTGAACCAGCGCTGGATCAGCGGCGCCTGCGCCGAGACCGCAAAGAACAACGGCCCGATCGACAGCCCGAGCAGCCACGGCACCCAGATTGCGGGGTGGGCGGTCGCGGGCGGGTCCATCGTCATCAACCCGATCGGCAGCCACAGCGCTGCGACGCCGAGCACGCCGAGATGGATCGCCGCCTGCGCGCGCGGCCGGACCCGATCGAGCCAATGCGCATAGGCATAGCCGGCGAGCAGCAGCGCCTGATAGACCAGCATCGCCGAATTCCACACCGCCGGCGCGCCACCAAGCCGCGGCAACGCCATCCGCGCGACCATCGGCTGCACTAGGAACAGCAGGAACGATCCGGTCAGGATCGTCGCGACGAACAGCACGCGGGACCACCGCGGCATCAGTCCGGCACCAGCACTGCGGATGTCAGGCATTCAGCAGCTTTGCCGCATGCGCCGCGTGATAGGTCAGCACCCCCGAACAGCCCGCGCGCTTGAACGCCATCAGCGTCTCCAGCACCATCGCATTGCGGTCCGCGGCGCCGGCCGCAACCGCAGCCTCGATCATCGCGTATTCGCCCGAGACTTGATACGCGAACACCGGCACCTCGAACGCCTGGCGGACGCGGACGACGATGTCGAGATACGGCAAACCGGGCTTGACCATGACGGTATCGGCCCCCTCGGCAAGATCGAGCGCGACCTCGCGCAGCGCCTCCTCGGCGTTGGCACTGTCCATCTGATACGTCTTCTTGTCGCCCTTCAGCAGGCCACGGCTGCCGACCGCATCGCGGAACGGGCCATAGAAGGCGCTGGCGTACTTCGCCGCATAGCTCATGATCTGGACGTTATGGTGCGTACCCGCTTCGAGCGCGGTGCGGATCAGGCCGATGCGGCCGTCCATCATGTCGCTCGGAGCGATGATGTCCGCTCCCGCCGCCGCCTGGTTGAGTGCCTGGTGGACCAGCATGTCGGCCGTCGTATCGTTCACGACATAGCCTGCGTCGTCGACCAGCCCGTCATGGCCATGACTGGTATAGGGGTCGAGCGCGACGTCGGTCAGCACGCCGACCTCGGGCACCGCATCCTTCAGCGCGCGGATCGCCTGGCACATCAGATTGTCGGGGTTGAGTGCCTCGCGGCCGTCTTCGGTGCGGCGGCCGGGTTGCGTGTAGGGGAACAGCGCGAGGCACGGGATGCCCAGATCGCGCGCTTCGCGACCGCGCGCGACGATCTGATCGACCGACCAGCGCGAGACGCCGGGCAGCGCGCCGATCGGTTGCTCGACGCCCTGCCCTTCGCAAACGAACAGCGGCCAGATGAGGTCGGCGGGAGTCAGCACCGTTTCGGCATGGAGCCGCCGGCTCCAGTCCGTCGAACGGGTGCGACGAAGGCGAAGCGCGGGGTAGCTAGCGGACATGGTCAGGCTTTTGCGGGATGCCGAATGGTCATGCAAGTGTTACGCGGCGGCGGTACCGGTGCGAAACCGCGCGTCGTGCGTTAGGGGGCCTATGCCAGACACTCAGATCACGTCCGCCGCGCTCGTCGTCAACGCCAAGTCGCGGAAAGGCCAGGCGTTGTTCGATCGCGCCTGCGCCGCGATGGCGGACCTGCCCTATCCGGTCGACGCGCACGCCGTCGAGGATCCCGACGACCTGGAAGCGACGGTGAAGCGCGCGCTCGCCAAGAAGCCCGATCTGCTGATCCTGGGCGGTGGCGACGGGACGGTCAGCGGACTGGTCGACCTGATGGTCGGTCACGACGTCATCCTGGGGGTGCTGCCGCTCGGTACCGCGAACAGCTTTGCGCGCACGCTCGGCATTCCATTGACCATCGAGGGTGCGGTCGAGGTGATCCGCAACGGTGCGCCGAGACGGATCGATCTCGGCATGATCGACAAGGACTATTTCGCCAATTGCGCCGCGATGGGGATGAGCCCCAAGATCGCCGAGACGGTCCCGCACAACCTGAAGAAGGTGCTCGGCCGCGTCGGTTATCTCGGCTGGGCGGCGTATCAGTTCATGCTCTTCCGCCCGTTCACGCTGATCGTCGGCGAGGGCGACGATGCGGTGCGGATGCGCGTGGTCGAGGTGCGGATTTCGAACGGGCCCTATCATGGCGGCACCGAGCTGGTCGACGCGGCGTCGGTCGATTCGGGCGAGATCGTCGTGCAGGCGGTGATGGGCAAAATGAAGCGACGGCTGGTCAAGAACTGGGTCGCGAGCGTCCTGCGCCACGAATCGCGCCATGAAGAGGTCCGCGACTTCCGCGGCAAGAGTATCCGCGTCGACACCATCCCGCGGCTGCCGATCTCGATCGACGGCGAGGTGCTGGCCAAGACCCCGGTCACCGCGAAGATCGCCGCCGGGATCATCCGCGTGATGGCGCCTCAACCCGAGGGCTGAAGCCGGCCGGCCGGCTCGGTCCCGGCGGGTTCGACGATCGGCTGCGGCGGTTCGCGGCCGGGGACGACCAGCGAGCCTTTTCGCCAATCGCCGTACCGGTAATAGCCGACCGCCATGATCAGATTGGCCACCGATCCGGCGGGGAAGCTCCACCAGATCGCGTCGGAGTCGAGCCAGCGTTGCGCCACGAGCGCGAAGCCGATGCGGACTGGGTACATCGACACGAACAGGAACAGCAGCGGCATCAGCACGGCGCCGTTCGCCCGCACCGTCGAGAACAGCACCATCGTCGCGCCGAACACGATGAAGTTCCAGCTGGCGATCAGCTGGATATGCCGCGCGATCGGCAGCGCGGGGCTGGTGTCGGGCACGAACAGCGTCATCACCGGGCGGTCGAACAGGATGACGGCCAGCACCATGACGCCGGTCAGCGCGATGTTGAAGATCAGGCCGTATTTCGTGATGTCGCCGACCCGGTCCCAGCGCCTCGCGCCGATATTCTGTGCCGCCATCGAACTGACCGCGGCGCCGATCGCCATCGCGGGCATCTGGATATAGGTCCAGAGCTGCTGCGACACGGCATAGGCCGCGGCCGTATCGACGCCGAGGCGGTTGACGAGGCCGACCATCGTCAGCCCGGCGGTCGACATGACCAGCATCTGCGCGCCCATCGGCAGGCCCTTCCGGACGATCGTTCCGGTCAGCGCGGCGGACGGGCGGAGGTAGCGGAGCTCGATGCCGCGGAGGCGGATCGGCAGGTCGCGGGCATAGACATAAACGATGACGCCAAGCAGCGCGACATGGTTGGCGATCAGCGTCGCCGTCGCGGAGCCGGCGATCCCCATCCGCGGGAACGGGCCGATGCCGGCGATGAACAGCGGATTGAGGCCGCTGTCGAGCACGACGCTGAGCACCATGAACCACAGCGGGGTCATCGAATCGCCCGAGCCGCGCAGGCCCATCATGATCAGCACCATCAGCATCGATGCCGGTAGGCCGAGGAAGATGACGCGCAGATAGGCGAGCGCGAGCGGCATCGCGTCGCCGGGGGTGGCGAGCAGATGCAGGATTTCGGGTGCGAAAATCCAGCCGAGCACCGCGATTACCACCGCGCCGCCGAACACCAGCCCGACCGCCGATCCGAACGCCCGGCGCGCGCCGTCCAGGTCGCCGCGACCGAAGCTCTGGCCGACGAGGATCGTCGCGGCCATGCCGAAGCCGAACACTGCGCCGAACATCAGGAACATGATGATGTTCGCGTTGGACGTCGCCGCCAGCGCCCCCTCCCCCAGATAGCGCCCGACCCAGATCGCGTTGATCGAGCCGTTGAGCGACTGGAGGATGTTGGACCCCAGCGTCGGGAGCGCGAAGGCGAGCAGGGTGCGGCCGATATGGCCAGTGGTGAGGTCGCGCTTTGGTGCCACGGGGCGGTCCTGTTGCTGTGCGGGGCCGCGAGTCGGGACGGCGGAAGTTGTCGAAGTTGTCGCTACGTCCGGGCGGGAATGGGGTTCCGGGGGGAGATTGCCGGCAGGGTCGTCGGGGAAGAGGTGGAGCGCATCATGTGGGGATGGTGGCAAATTTGGGGGCTTTAGGACAGGGGAAAATCGCCGTGTTTACCTCAGTCATGCCGGACTTGTTCCGGCATCCATGGTTCCGCACACTCACGGGCGGTTGAGTTCGCGGAACGATGGACCCCGGAACAAGTCCGGGGTGACGGGTGGGAGGACCGACCCCTCCCATCCGTCACCCCAGCGTAGGCTGGGGTCTCCCGTTTGGGGCAACCGCTGCGACACGAACGGGGAGACCCCAGCCTTCGCTGGGGTGACGGTGAGGTGGGAGGGGAGCTTACCCCAGCCGCCCGAGCGCCGCGTGGAGCCGCGTGGCTTCCTCGGCCTTGTCGGCGTGGTCGGCCTTGGCTTTCTCCACCGCTTCGGGCTTGGCGCGTTCGACGAAGCTGGCGTTGCCGAGACGGCCCGACAGCGCGTCGCGCTCCTTCTCCGCGGCAGCGATCGCCTTGGTCAGGCGGGTGCGTTCGGCGTCTAGGTCGATGACGCCTTCGAGCGGCAGGACGAAAGTGGCTTCATCGACCACGACCTGCGCGGCACCGCCCGATGCCTCGCCGTCGGCCTGCGTGACGCGGGCGAGACGCGCGAGCGCGGGTGCCTGGCGTTCGAGCCGCGCCAGCGTCGCCGCGTTCGCGTCGCGGACATGGAGCGGCAGGCGCGCGCCCGGCGGCACGTTCAGTTCGTTGCGCGCGGTGCGGATCTCCTGGACCAGGCGGATCAGCCAGTCGACTTCCCTGCTCGCCTCAGGATCCATCGAGCGCGCGTCGGCCATCGGCCATTGCGCGAGGATCAGGTCATGCTCGCGCTCGCCCATCGCGTGCCACAATTCCTCGGTGATGAACGGCATGAACGGGTGGAGCAGGACCAGGATCTGGTCGAGCACCCAGCCGGCAACGGCCTTGGATTCCTCGTCGATCTGGCCGCGTTCGTCGCCGACCATCTGGGGCTTGATGAGCTCGAGATACCAGTCGCAGAAGCGGCTCCAGACGAACTGGTAGATCGCGTTGGCCGCGCCATCGAAGCGGTAATCGGCAAGCGCGAGGTCGACATTCTGGACGGTCGCGATGGTCTCGGCGATGATCCATTTGTTGACCGCGAGCTCGGCGCGGGGCGCCTCCAGCGTGGTGCTGGCGACGATGCCGTTGGCCTGGGCGAAGCGCGCGGCGTTCCACAGCTTGGTCGCGAAGTTGCGATAGCCCTCGACGCGCTTCTCATCCATCTTGATGTCGCGGCCCTGGCTCTCCATCGCCGCCATGAAGAAGCGCAGCGCGTCGGCGCCGTAGCGGTCGATCAGGCCGAGCGGGTCGACCGTGTTGCCCTTCGACTTCGACATCTTGGCGCCATCGGCCGCGCGGACCAGGCCGTGGAGGTAGAGCGTTCGGAACGGCACATCCTTCATGAAGTGGAGCCCCTGCATCATCATGCGGGCGTTCCAGAAGAACAGGATGTCGAAGCCGGAGATGAGGACGTCGTTGGGGTAGCGGCCGTTTAGCGTGTTCCTAAGCCCCTCCCCTGAAGGGGAGGGGTTGGCTCCATCCCACCCCAGCGTCGCAAACGGCCATAAGGCGCTAGAAAACCACGTGTCCAGCACGTCGGGATCGCGCGTCAGGGTCACCCCCTCGCCTGCCTGGGCCTGCGCTTCGGCCTCGGTTTCCGCAACATAGGCGGTGCCGTCCGGCCCGAACCACGCCGGGATCTGGTGCCCCCACCAGAGCTGCCGCGACACGCACCAGGGCTGGATGTTCTCCATCCAGTTGAAGAAGGTCTTTTCCCAGGTCTTGGGGACGATGTTGATCGCACCGACGCGGACCGCTTCGATCGCCGGCCTCGCGAGCGTGTCGGCGTCGACATACCATTGGTCGGTCAGCCAGGGCTCGATCACCACGCCCGAGCGGTCACCATACGGCGTTTGGATCGTGCGGGGTTCGGCGTCGTGCTCGACGCCCTCCTTGTCGATGTGCGGGATCAGCACGCCGTCGGCCTTGAGCTGCGCGACCACCGCCTTGCGGGCCTCAGCGGTGGTGAGGCCGAGGAACGCGTCGGGGATCAGCCCGTCGGCGACCTGCACGATGCGTGCCTTGGCATCGAGCATGTTGAGCATCTCGCCCGCCTTCATGCCGGCGCGCTTGCCGACCTCGAAGTCGTTGAAGTCGTGGCCGGGCGTGATCTTCACCGCGCCCGAGCCGAGTTCGGGATCGGCATGCTCGTCGGCGACGATCGGGATCGGGCGGCCGGTGATCGGCAGACGGACCATCTTGCCGATCAGCGCGGTGTAGCGCGCGTCAGACGGGTTCACCGCGACCGCCATGTCGGCGAGCATCGTCTCGGGCCGCGTCGTCGCGACCTCGATATGGCCCGACCCGTCTTCGAGCGGATAGCGCAGGTGCCAGAAGCTGCCCTTGATCTCGCGCGTCTCGACCTCGAGGTCGCTGATCGCGGTGCCGAGGCCGGGGTCCCAGTTCACGAGCCGCTTGTCGCGGTAGAGCAGGCCCTGTTCGTGGAGCGCCACGAAGACCTTCACGACGGCCTTCGAAAAGCCCTCGTCCATCGTGAAGCGCTCATTCTCCCAGTCCATCGAGCAGCCGAGGCGGCGCAGCTGCTGCGTGATATCGCCGCCGCTCTCGGCCTTCCACTCCCAGACCTTTGCGACGAACTCGTCGCGGGTGAAATCGGTGCGCTTCTGCTGAACAAGCGCCATCTGCCGCTCGACCACCATCTGCGTGGCGATGCCCGCATGATCGGTCCCGACCACCCACAAAGCATCCTTGCCCTTCAGCCGCGCGTGGCGGGTCAGGATGTCTTGCAGCGTATTGTCGAGCGCGTGGCCGATGTGCAGCGAGCCGGTGACGTTGGGCGGCGGATTGACGATCGTCCAGGGCTCGGCGTGCGGACGGTCGGGCCGGAACGCGCCGGTCGCCTCCCAATGCGCGTACCAGCGCGCTTCGATGGAGGCCGGGTCGAAGGTTTTGGGGAGTTCGCTCATGCCCGCCGCCTTAGCGGGCGGTGGGGCGTGAGGCCAGAGGGGCGAGTGTCACAAACGCCCCGTCATCCTGGGCTCGACCCAAAATCCAGGGTTACAAAACGGAGCGCTTGGGGCTCTGGATCCTGACGTTCGTCAGGATGACGGAAGAAGGTAGGCCTATGCCTGGCCGGTGATCTTCGCGATTTCCTTGGCGACCATGTCCTCGACCATGCCGGGGACGTTGGCGTCGATCCATTCGCGCAGCATCGGGCGGAGCATCTCGCGGACCAGGCTTTCCAGCGTACCGTCGCTCGAAGGCTCGGGCTTCACCATCATCCGCGTCAGCGCTTCCAGCGGCGCGCGCGCGGCGGCGGCGGTCTGGCGCGAGACGATCGGCTCGGCCTCGGACGCGACGGCGACCGGTTCGGGCGCGGGCTTGGCGGCGCGGGGGGGCGTACGGTCGACCATCGGCATCGGATCGCTCAGTTCGAGGATTTCGTCCTCGTCCATATCGTCAAGGTCGATGGGGAGGTCGATCGGCTGCGGAACATGGGGAGTCGCGCGCGAATTGCGACGCTGACGGCCCGGCATCGTGTCGCCTTCCTCGGCGATGATGCGTTTGATCGACGAGAGGATCTCCTCCATCGACGGCTCGGCGCTGATATCCCCCATGCGCAACGTCCCAAATCCCTGGCCAGCGCCCTTATTGGCGGTTCGGCGATGCCTCACCTGTGGTCAGCGCGGGGCTTCTGTCAACCGGGCTGTCGAGCAGAGAGTCCTGCGGCTTGCGCACGACGGCGTCCTGCGCGGGCGTTTGGTCGGTGCGCGTCGCGACCGGTACCGGCTCGCCGTCCCCGCCCCAATCCCAGATCTTGCGGCGCACGCGGTTGTAGTTGGCGACCGGATCGTAGAGCACACCACCGTCGAGACCCAGGTCGCGCGCCTCCGCCTCGCCCATCGCCGCGAGCAGCGCGAAGCCCGCGACATAGGCGTCGCGGCGCGCGGTGACGAGCGTGACCTGCGAGTTGAGCAGCTCCTGTTCGGCATTGAGGATGTCGAGGATGGTGCGCGTGCCGACGCTGTTCTCGGCGCGCACGCCCTCGAGGCTCAGCTTGTTGGCGTTGACCGCGGTCTCCGACGACTGGATGACCTGCTCGGACGAGCGCCACACCGCATAGGCCGATCGGGCCTGCGCGATGACGTTGCGTTCGGTGGCGGTGACGTTCTCGATCGCGCGGGCACGCAGCGCCTCGGCCTGGCGGACCTGCGCTGCCGGACGGCCGCCCTGGAACAGCGGCAGCGTCAGCGACAGCCCGGCCTGCACCGCCTTGTTGGCGTTGGGCGTGCTGCTCGCGCCGATGCCGCCGCCGCTCGGCGGGATCGAGTTCAGATAGTTGGTGTAGCTCGCACCGCCGACCGCGCTGATCTGCGGCAGTCGGCTCGCGCGCGCGACGCCGATGTCATAGCGGGTCGCGTCACGTTCCTTGGCGGCGGCGATCAGCACGGGGTTGTTCTCGATCGCCTCCGTCACCGCCGAGGCCGGGCTGTCGGGCAGATGCGGCAGCGTCGGCGGGGTATCGAGGATCCCCGCCGGGGTGCCGACGAGCCGGACATAGGTTTCCCGGCTCGAGATCAGCTGCGCCTGCGCCGACTGCAGCTGCGCGCGGGCGAGCGCGAGCCGCGCCTCGGACTGGGCGACGTCGGTGCGGGTCAGGTCGCCGACCTGGAACCGGTCGCGGCTGGCCTGCAGATTGACGTCGAGCACGCGGACGTTCTGCGTGTTGAGCCCGACGATCGCCTCGTCGCGGATCACGTCCATGTACGCGGCGACGACGTTGGTGAAGAGGTCCGCCTCGGTCCCGCGCAGCTGCGCCCGCCCCGCTTCGACGCGCGTCTTGGCCGCGGCGACCGAATTGCGGACCTGGCCACCCGAGTACAGCGGCACCGACACGTTGGCGCGCGCGACGCCCTGGCGCGCGGGCGCAAGGAAGTTGTTCGAGGCGTTGACGACGAACTCGCTATAGTCACCGGTCGCGTTGACGGACGGCAACCCCGCCGCGCGCGCGATCGCGACGTTCTCGTCGGTCGCGCGCTGCTGCGCACGCTGCGCGGTGATCGTCGGGTTGGTCGTATAGGCCTTGAGCAGCGCCTCGCGCAGCGTCTCGGCGGATACCGACGTCCCCCAAACGGTCCCCGGCAGGATCAGCGCGCTGGCCAGCAGCGTCCGGCGAATGGCAATGCCCCCCAGCATCGGATCAGAACCGGAACGGTGACGGGCGTTCGAAGCCCGGCAGGATGACGCAGTCGGTATCGACGAACGGAGTCAGCCCGAACCCGCCCTCGGTCCGCCGGCCTGCAGCCAGCCGGACGACGCCCCGCTCGACGATGCCGGCGACGACCCGGCCACCGGGCCGGACCTGCGACACCAATGCGTCGGGCATCTGCTCCAGCGCGCCGTCGACGAACAGCACGTCATAGGGCGCGCCGGCGGCATGGCCCTCGTCCAGCGGTCCCTCGACCAGCTCGACGTTGTCCATGCCGGCGAGCGCGTCGCGCGCCATCGCGGCGAGCGCGGCGTTGCTCTCGACCGCGACGACGTGCGCGACGATCCCGGCCAGCACCGCCGCCGTGTAACCGCTCGCCGCGCCGATCAGCAGCACGCGGTCGGTGGCGGTCAGATACGCCTCGGTCAGCAGACGCCCGGTCGCGATCGGCAGGTTCGCGCTGCGCCCGCCCCCCAGCGGGATCGCGGAGTCGCGGTACGCGAGCGCGCGGACGTCTGCGGGCAGGAACGCCTCGCGGGGCACGCGGGCCATCGCCGCGACGACGCGCTGGTCGCTGACCGCGTTGGGGCGCAACTGGCTCGCGACCATCGCATGGCGCATCGCCTCGAAGCTGGTGCTGTCTGCAGCGACGGAATCTAGGATCGTAGTCATGGGGCCATCCTGTCGCACAACTGTTTTAGTCATGCAATACACTTGTTGATGGTCCGAGGTGTATCGCGGTGCGGCGCGCACGCCAAGCGCGAGACGCGTCGAAATCGGGCGATCGGCGGCAATTCCGCACCAGAGCAAGGTGGTAAGGCGCCCCGCCCGCCCGTGTGACACCGAGATGCCTCGGGCGGAGCGCCGAGGGTGCACGTGGAAAACCCACGGCAACACCTCGGAACCGGCCCTAGCACCGACCGCGCAGCGCCGCGCCGACAATGCGACGTGCTGATGCAGATGGTTGCGAAGCCGCGGCGCCCTCATTAGCGCCACCGTCGTGACCCAATCTGCTTCTGCCGCCTGGACCGTGCCGCGGCCCGGCCTTCGCATCGTCAAACGCGGTGACGTGCCGATCACGCGCGTGCAGGTCTACGGATCGCGGTGCAGTGGGACCAATCTGGTGACGCGGACGATCGAGGCGAATCTGCCGTCGGTGACGATCACCGAGGCGTTCGGGTTCAAACACTGGTTCGTGCCGCGGCAGAGCGTGTTCGAGAAGGATACGCTGGTCGTCGTCGTGGCGCGCGACGCGTTCGACTGGGTGCGCAGCCTGCATCGCCAGCCCTGGCACGCGCACCCCGAATTGAAGGCCCAACCGTTCGACGCGTTCATCCGCAGCGCTTGGCACAGCTATTGGGACGAGCATTTCGGGCATATCGAACCCGGGCATCCGATGCTGGGCACGGAGATGCTGCACGAGCGCGATCCCGAAACCGGCGAGCGATTCGCCAACTGCATCGCCAAGCGCACCGCCAAGCTGCGGCACTGGGCCGCGCTGACGGACCGCGCGCACAATGTCGCGCTGATCGGGTATGATTCGTTCGCGCGCGATCCGGCGGGATTCATGCAGGCGTTGGCCGAGGCGGCGGGGATCGCAGCGCCGGAGACGTTCGCCGCGATTACCAGCTACAAGGGGCAAGGGCACGAACCCTATCGCCCGACGCGATACGCCGATCTGACGGCGGCGGACGCGGCGCATATCGAAGGTTGGCTGGATCCCGAGATCGAAGCCGCGTTCGGGTTGAGCGCGCGGTATGGGGATCGGATCGACCGCTGACCTTGGCTTAACGTCACCCCGGCGGAGGCCGGGGCCCAGTTGGGAAGACCCTAGTAACGGAAGACGATCCGTCGTCACGGGAGTCCCCCAACTGGGCCCCGGCCTTCGCCGGGGTAGTGGTGTCTGAAGGATTCGATAGGAACAAGTTCGGAGTGACGGAGTAGGTGGCGAAACCGTCCGTACTGCCAACGGACCTGGAGCGCATGACCTTGGACGACCGCCAGAAACCGATCACCTTCTTCATCCACCATCAAGGCCGCGGGCATGCGAATCGGGCAATGGCGATCATCCGCGAGCTGCCCGCCGGTCGTCCGGTCACGATCCTGACCGCCAAGCCGTCGCTGTTCGACGGGTTCGATGGCGAGATCACGATCGTCCAACTGCCCGACATGATCGGGGCCCCGGTGCCGACTCCGGGGCTGTTCGCGCAGCCGACCCCGGAGGTGATGCACTGCGTGCCCTTGGGCGTCGCGCGGACGCGCGCGACGATGCGGACGATCATCGACCATCTCGACGACGTCGATCCGGCGCTGTTCGTCGTCGACGTCTCCGCCGAGATCGCGTTGCTCGCGCGGATCGCGAGCGTGCCGGCGATCAGTATCAGGATGCATGGCGATAGGCTCGATCCCGGCCATCTTGGTGCATACCAGGCGAGCGTTGGATTGCTGGCGCCGTTCGAGGAGGCTCTGGAACAGGACGACACGCCCGACTGGGTGCGCGCGAAGACGTGTTACGCGGGCGGGCTCTGCACGACCGTCGACGCGGTGCCGACGCGCGCGGAAGCGCGGGCGAAGCTGGGGCTCGATCCCGACAAGGAGATCGTCGTCGTGCTGACCGGCGGCGGCGGCGCGGGGACGCCCTATGCCCCGCTGACGATGGCGGCGCGCGCGGTGCCCGACGCACTGTGGCTGGTGCTGGGGCCGGTGCATCGTGAGGGGCACGAGACCGATTTCGGCAATCTGGTCGAGCTCGGCTGGGTGCCCGGCGTCACCGACCATATCGCCGCGGCGGACGTGGTCATCGCCTCGGCGGGCGACAATACGGTGCACGAGATCGCCCGTGTCGGCCGACCCTATGTATGTGCGCCCGAATGGCGCTATTTCGGCGAACAGACGCGCAAGGCCGAGCGGTTGGCAGAACTCGGCGCGGCGGTGGCGTTGCCGGCATGGCCGGGTGCGCTGGCGCCTTGGCGTGGGATACTCGATGCGGCCAAGGCGCTCGATCCCGCGGCGCTCGCCGACCTGTACGATGCCGATGCGGCCAGCGTGGCGGCGGCGTATCTGGACGATCTGGCGACGTCGCTGTGGTCAGCTGAATAGAATGGTGTCGGGCATCCGCGACGCGGCGATCTCGCCCGCGTCCGGATGCCGCAGCACGGTGATCGTGTCTGCGTCGATCCGGATCATCCTGCGCTCGACGAACTGACCGAGCCAATAGTCCATGCACCAGCGGCCCCAGGTCGCGCGGAACAAGGTCGCGTTGCGCAGGATCGCGTCGAAATGCTGATAGGGCGGCACATGCACCGCATGATGTTGATGGTAGGCGCGCGCGCCGCCGACCCAGACCATCGGAACGCCTGCGCGTTCGAGCCGTGCGGCGAAGTCGGTCTCCTCCGCGCCGTAACCGACATAGCGCTCATCCATCCCGTCTGCGCGCCGCCAGTCCGCCGCCGACAGCGCGAACGACAGGCCCCAAAGCTCGCCATGGTTCGGCGTCGGGCGGATTTCGTCGGGTGCGATGGCGGGCTTGGCGGGGTGGCGTACGCCGATCGCATCTAGGTGCGGGGCGTCGATACCCCCGGAGGTCGCACCGGCGGGCAGATAGAACACCTCGCCCAGCCGAACCCCCTGCCCCGCCGTGTCCGCATAGCGCGCGATCAAGGTCGGCGACGGGATGCAGTCGACGTCGAGGAACACAAACGTTTCGCCCGAGGCCGCTTCGGCGGCACGATTGCGAGCTGCGGCGAGCGGCATCGGATCGCCCGGGACCATGACGGTCCGCACCGGGAACGGCGTTGCCGGCAGGTCGGCGTGCGGTTCGTCCTGCATATAGGCGATGACCAGCTCGTCCGGCGCCTGCGTCGCGGCATTCAGGCCGGCGATCAGGTTGACGAGATGATCGCGTCGCCCGCGCACGATCGTCAGGACACTGACCGTCACGACGCCTTGGCGCTTGTCCCGCGGAAATGCACCACGCCCTCCAGCACACCGCGCGCATGGTGTCCGACCGCGACGTAGCCGTGCGCGAGGTCGGCGCGCGTGCCGAGATCGTCCGAATAATTGCCCACGATGATCGCGTGGCGCGCAGATCGCAGCATCTCGATATCGTTGCCGCTGTCGCCTGCGACGATCACCTGGCGCGGCGTCAGGCCGAGGCGGCGGCGGACATGCTCGACCGCGGTGCCCTTCGACGCCGCATGCGGCAGCACGTCGAGGTAGCGACCGTGGCTCTGGATGATCGAACAGCTATGCCCGTGCGCTGCGAGCAATGCGCGCACGCGCTCGCCTGCCTGACGGTCGCCGCCGGCGAAATAGCTGAGCTTGAAGCGTCGCTGTTCGAGCGCGGCTTGCGGCATCAGCCGGGCTTGATCGGCGATCAACGCGGCGACCGCATCACGATCCCAGCCCGCTGCGATGATCGCCTCCCATTCGGCGTCGCGATCGTACACCGCGCCGCGATACGCGCGATAATAGATTTCCGAGCCGACCGAGGTGATCAGGATTTCGGGTCGCGGCGCGTCATGCTGACCCAACACCGTCAGCGCGCTGTGGAAGCTGCGCCCGGTCGCGATCGCGAACGCGACGTCGGTCTGCGCGCCGCGCCAGGTCGCGAAATCGCCGACCGATTTCGCACAGCCGAGCAGCGTGCCGTCGATGTCGGAGACGAGCAACAGGTCGGGCTTCGCGGTCGCTGGCGCAACGCCGCCGACAACCTCCGCGAGCAGCTCAGCATAGAGCGCGACGTGGCGATCCCAGTCATAAGCCTTGATCGCGACCGACCCGGCCGCGGCATAGCGATCCCACAACGCGGGATCCGAGAGGATCGCGTCGAGCGCCTGCGTGATCGCATCGGGCGAGCGCGGGTCGACGAGGATGCCGTTGCCGCACGTCTCGACAATGTCGTTGGGCCCACCGCTGTCGGTCGCCACCACCGGAAGCCCGCTGGCCGCCGCTTCGAGCAGCGTCAGCCCGAACGGTTCGTTGAGCGCGGGGTTGGCGAATATCCCGCGATGCGCGCGCGCGTGGGCATAGATCGCGGCGACGTCGTCGGGGCGGTGGCTCTTCGGGTAGGCGACCTTCCCGTAGAGATCATACCGGTCGATCAGCTGCAGCAGCTCGGCCAGATTGTCGCGGATTTCCGGTTCGAGCGTGGTCAGGTCGTCGCGCGTGCCGGCGAGAAGGACGAGGTTCGCCTTGGCCTGCAGCGCCGGCGACTGGCCGTAGGCATGCACCAAAGCCGCCAGGTTCTTCTTCGTCACCGGCCGCGCGATGGCGAGGATGACGGGCTTGGTCGGATCGTCGAGGAAGCGGTCGATCGTCGCCTCGACCCGCGGGTCGCGCGCGCTGTCCGCGAACTGCTTCAGGTCGCTGCCGGGCGCGAAGACGCGGATGCGCCCCGGATCGTACGCGTCATAGCCGGCATATTGCACCTCGGCCTCGTCGCGCGACGAGGCGATGATCGCGGCGGCGTTGGCGATCGCCTCCTCCTCGATCGCGATCCGCCGGTCGAGCCCGTCGGTCTCAGGACAATCACCGTCGAACGCCGCGCGCTTCACGCGACCGAGCGAATGCGCGGTGAAGACATAGGGGATGCCGGTCCGCTTCGACACGCGTGCCGCGACCAGACCCGCATCGGCATAATGCGCGTGGAGCACGTCCGGCCGGCGATCGAGCGCGTCGATATGCGCGACCAGCGCCTCGATCAGGCTGTCATGCTCGGTCCACAGCGCTTCCTTGACCAGATAGTCCGCGGACGCGGTCGCGAGGCGGATGATCCGCGTCGTGCCGTCGATCGTCTCGACCGGTTCGGCATAGCATTCGGCATAGGCGACGTGATGGAAGGCGCGCGTGACGATCTCGATCCGGTCGATCGCCGGATTGCGGCGGCTGGCGGTGACGAGGTCGAGCAGATAGCGGATATGGCCACCGGTATCCGCGGTCAGCCCATATTCCACGTCCGTGGCACGCAGGCAGCCCTGCAACGCGATATGCAGGACGAACACGCAGCCTCCGTTCATGGGAAATTCACGAACGGAACCGCCGCGGGACAGTCGGGGTTCCCTCAAATGACATGAAAAACCAAGCTATTGATGTAGATCATCGCGAATCCGGACCGCCGCTGACGATCGGTTTGCTCACCTGGGCCTACCCGCCCGAGAAAAGCGGCCTGTCGCGCGCGGCGCGCGAGATCGCGCAGGCGCTGGCGCAGGCGGGACACGACGTGCGCGTGTTCACGATGGACCGGCGGGACCGGACAAACGACGGCGCGGTCGAGGTGATCGGCTGCGGCGTGGGCGAGCACTCGGGTCCCGCACGACTGCGCAAGCTGGCCGGGATCGGCCACGCCGTCGGCCCGCTCGCGTTCCTCCGCGCGGTGCGCGCCGAGCATGCGCGGCGGCCATTCGATGTGATCGAGGCGACCAACTGGTACGCGCCCGGGCTCGCGATCGCGCTGCTCGGCCCCGCCCCGCTCGTCACGCGCAACTCGACCCCGGCGGCGACCTCGGCCGCGACCGTCACGTCACTGCGCGACCGGCTCGACCGCGGCGTGGCCATCCTGCTCGAACGTTGGTCGGCGCGCGCCGGGATGCTGATCTCGAACACCGCGCTGCATGCCGAGAAGATCGCCGCGCTGTACCGCGTGCCGCGCGAAGGGCCGCGCCATGCGGTGATCGGCCTCAGCCTGCCCCCGGAGATTACCGCGCGAGGACAGGCGGCGACCTATCCCACCGGTACCCCGGTCGAGCTGCTGTTCGTCGGACGCGACGAGCATCGCAAGGGCTTCGACGCGCTGCTGGGCGCGCTGGCGATCCTGGCTGAAGACGCCGAGGCGGGCACGCTCGATCCCTTCCGCCTGACGATCATTGGGGTCACGGACGACGCGGTCGCGCATCTGCCGCCCGCAGCCCGCGTGCTTGCGCGCTGCTATCACCGCGTCGACGAGCCGCGACTCCACGACCTGCTCGCCGCCACGCACCTCGTCGTCGCGCCATCGCGCTACGAGAGTTTCGGGATCGTCTATCAGGAGGCAATGATGTTCGGGCGGCCGATCGTCGCCTGTGCCGAGGACCCGAGCGCGCGGCTGTTCGTCGGCGGTAGCGGCGCGGGGTTGCTGGCGGCGACGTGCAGCGGGCCCGATCTGGCCGAGCCGTTGCGCCGGCTGATCCAGGATCCGGCCGCGCGCGCCGCGCTGGCCGCGACCAGCCGCGCCGCATCGGGGCAGTTCACGCGCGAGACGCTCGCGACGCAGACCGTGGCCGCCTATCGCACCGCGATCGGATCGAAGGGTTCGAGCAGCCGCGTCTCGTCCTCGGGGCGCCCCGCTCCGGCCGACATGCCCTCGTAGATCCGCGTCCGCGCGCGGACCCGCTCGCCGTCGAGCCGGTGGAGGATCGTGCCGGCCAGCGCGAGCGAGCTTTGGGGGAAAGGAACGACCGGGCGTTCGTGCACGCGGCCCTCGAACCGGATATCGCCGCGCGTCAGCCGGTACTGGATGTCAGGATAGAGCGCCGACTGCGCACCATCGACGATGTTCCGCCGCGGCAGGCCGAGCGCGCGCAGTCCGTCGCGATCGGCCCCCTCCACCAGCCACCCGAGTGCCGCGAGCAACGCCGCATCGGGTCGTTCGTCGGCGTCGAGCTGCAGCACCCAGCGCGTTCCCGCCAGATCCTGCAGCCGGTTGCGCTGCGCCGCGAAATCGCCCTCGAGCGGATGCGCATGGCCCGACACCCACGGCACCCGCGCGACGATCGGCGCGAGGTCGTCGGGCGTGCCATCGATCAGGATCGTGATCCGCGCGAACGGGCCGCGGAGCGTGGTGGCGAGATCGACGACGTCGTCGACATCCGCCGGCCGCGCCATCACCGCGAGGCCGACATCATGCGGAACGCTGGCGGCAAGCGCCGTCGTCGCCACCGCAGGCCGCCCGTCGGGGACGAGCCCCGGCGACACGGCATGGCCAAAGCGCCACGCCGCGTTGCGGAGCCCGGCGCCGTCGAGCCGCCACCCCTCGGGCGGATCGCCCGCGAGGTCGACAGTGCCCGATGCGAGCCGGGTCCTCACCTCGCCTGCCACCCCAAAAAGGTCCGAAAAGTCCCGCACGATCAGCCGGCAATGGCTGCATTCGGGCCAGGCGCGGTCGAGCCAGTCGGCGTTGCCGCAGATCGGGCAGCGAGGGTGCATCAGGCTTCGGTCCAGTCGAACGTCAACGGCGCCTCACGGAAGGCGAAGCGGTCGAGATGGCTCGACACCACGTCGCGCATCCGCGCCACGTCGCCGTCCTCGGGCACGGTCAGCGCGACGTCGAGCGTCTCGCCGTGCGCGCGCAGGTCGAGGACGGCGCCGCCCGGGAAGGCGATGCGGCCTTCCTCGGGGGTGAAGTTGACCTCCATCTTGTGGCTCCAATGCTTGGCGAGCTGCTGGAGGTATTTGCTGGCCGACTGCGTCGGCACGTGCGCGACCGAGACGCTCATTTCAGGCGCTCGATCTTCTGCGCGACCTCGTCGATCAATGCCGTGACCTGATGCAGCGTCTCTTCGCTGACGTCGCCGCGCGCCATGCGATGCTGCAGCACATGACGCAGATTCCCCACCGCGCGGCGGATCGACGCGCTGTCGGTGCGCTCGGACTCGGCATTGAGCGCCGCAAGCCGTGCGAACAGCGCCTCGACGGTCTCCTGCTGCTCGGCGAGCATGGCCTGCCCCTCATCGGTCGCCGCGAAACGCTTCTTGGCGCCTTCGGACTGTTGCTCGGCAATCAGGTTCATCTCGTCGAGCAGGGTCAGCGTGGGATAGACGACGCCCGGGCTCGGCGCATAGGCGCCGCCGGTCATCGCCTCGATCTCGCGGATCAGGTCATAGCCGTGGCGCGGGGTGTCGGCGATCAGCTTCAGCAACACGAGCTTCAGCTCGCCGCCGTCGAACATCCGTCGGCTGCGACCGCCGCCGCCGCCAAAACCCCCGCCGCCAAAGCCGCCACCGAAACCGCGGCCGAAACCGGCGCCGAAATCGCCGCCGAAACCGCGACCGTGCTCGTGCCGGCCGCCATGGCGTTCGCCGCCGCGGATTTCCCAGCTCATCGAAAACGGGCCGCGCTCGAAATGGCCGCCCCGGGGGCCGCATCCGCGGGTGTGTTTGTCAAACATGTGCAGTCCTTTTGTGTATCACGATATCCTGAAGATATATCTTAAAGCGTTCGAGTCAAGATGCAGTGAAGATATATCTCAGCCGTGTCTGGCGCCCGTGGCTGAGGCCTCGCGACGGTGGGCCCCCTCCCCGTTCCGGCGAGAATGCGTATATCCCGCTCATGGTCGACACACTTTTTGACAAGAACGCGCCGCGCCCGCTGGCGGAAGTCTTGCGTCCGCAACATTTGTCCGAGGTGATCGGCCAGGAGCAGCTTCTCGGCCCGAACGCGCCGTTGCGTCGCATGATCGACGGGAAGCGGATGGCGTCTTTCCTGCTCTGGGGTCCACCAGGCGTCGGCAAGACGACGATCGCCCGGTTGATGGCGGACGAGGTCGGATTCAATTTCATCCAGCTTTCGGCGGTGTCGACCGGTATCGCCGACCTGCGCAAGGCGATCGCGACGGCCAGCGCGCTGAGGGGATCCGGCGGACCGCCGACCGTCGCGTTCATCGACGAGCTGCACCGGTTTTCCAGGCCGGTGCAGGACGCGCTGCTGCCCGCGGTCGAAGACGGCACCATCGTCCTGATCGGCGCGACGACGGAAAACCCCAGCTTCAGCGTCGTTTCCGCGCTGTTGTCACGGGTCAAGGTCTACACCTTGAGCCGCCTGTCGCCCGCGGATCTGATGAAGGTGATCGCCCGCGCCGAGACCTATGCGTCGCGGCCGCTACCCTTGACGCCGGATGCGCGCGAGGCCCTGGTCGCGATGGCGGACGGCGATGCACGCTATCTTCTGGGGATGTGCGAAGAGATCCTCTCGCATGAGCAGGATGTCGAAATCGACCGGACCGCGCTTGCGGCGCTGATCCAGCGTCGCGCGCCGCTGTACGACAAGGGCCAGGAAGAACATTTCAACCTGCTCAGCTGCTTTCACAAAAGCTTGCGCGGCAGCGATGTCGACGCCGCGATGTATTGGGCCGCCAGGATGCTGGCCGGCGGGGAAGACCCCGCGGTGATCTTCCGCCGTCTGGCCTGCGCGGCGTCCGAGGACGTGGGGATGGCCGATCCCAACGCCATGGTCCAGGTCGTCACCGCATGGCAGGCGTTCGAACGGGTCGGCCTTCCCGAAGGGCGCTTGTTCCTTGCGCAGGCGATCAGCTACGTCGCCACCGCACCCAAATCGAACGCGTCCCATGTCGCGTTCGATCGCGCCACCGCGCTGGCGCGGAAGACGGGTTCGCTTCCCCCTCCCAAGCACATCCTGAACGCGCCCACGGCGTTGATGAAGGATCTGGGCTACCATGCGGGCTATCAATACGACCATGATCAGCCCGACGCCTTTTCAGGCCAGGAATTCTATCCCGACGAGATCGCGCAAACCCATCCCGATCCCTTGTATGTCCCCAATGAGAGGGGCTTTGAACGCGACATCAAGAAGCGACTGAAGTTCTGGGCGGCGCGCCGGTCTTCCGAACGCTAGGTCGGCAAATATTCGCAGCCGAGCGGAGGGGTTCGGTGGCCGACGCCGGACCGCCGGGCGGTCAAACGTTGTAAATTCGAACTTATGCGGTAACTCTGGCGCGAAGTTCGGGGTCGGCCGTGAAGGCCAGAAGGGTTTGCATGTCGGGTCAGGGGCCTGCGTCACAAGTTTGGCAGCCGGAACATCTTCGCCTCGCCGTCGAGGCAGCCTGTGTCGCTCTGTGGTCGTGGAACGTCGAGACCAACCATTTCACGATGGACGAACAGGCATTCGACCTATGGGGCCTGCCGTGGGCGGCTGCGGTGGGGTTCGAACAATTGTCCGCGCATATCCACCCGGCCGACCGCGACCGGGTCCGCGCCGCGTTCGAGGCGACGCGATCCGTCAAGGGATCGTTCGAAATCGATTTCCGGATCATGGTCAGCGACGTCGTCCGGTGGGTTTCGGCGCGGGGGCAAGGCGCGGACTCGGGCATTCGCGACGACACCATGTTCGGTGTCTTCCTGGACGTCACCGGGCGAAAGCAGGCCGAGGAAGGCAATGAGCTGATGGCCGGCGAGATGAGCCACCGGGTCAAGAACCTGCTGTCGCTGGCACTCGGTCTGACGAATATGACCTACCGCTCCGCCGCGACCACGCGCGAGATGCTGGATGGCATCACTGGCCGGCTTACTGCGTTGGGGCGGGCGCATGACCTGGTCAGGCCTTTGCCCGGCACCCAGGGGCGGTCGGTGCTGCTGGGCGACCTGTTTTCCATCCTCTTGTCCCCCTATGACGATCAGGACGCGTTCTCGGGGCGGATCCGGGTCGCGGTGGCGCGAATGGGCGTCGGGGAAGAGGCCGCGACGACGCTCGCGATGGTGATCCACGAAATGGCGACCAATTCGGTCAAGCACGGCGCACTGTCGTGCAAGGAAGGCGTGCTCAACGTCACGACCGAGGTGGACGACACCTGCGTGGTCCTGACCTGGGCGGAGACCGGCGGTCCGGCGATAGAGGCGGCGCCGGCATTGACGGGTTTCGGCAGCAGGATGGTCGAACGCAGCGTGACGCAGCGCCTGGCCGGTGCGTTGCACTATGACTGGCAGTCGACGGGTCTCGTCGCGACGCTGACGATGCGGAAGGACCGCCTCGCGCTTTGACCGCCGGAGCACGCCTGTGAACGACTGGGATTCGGTCGCCGCCTTTGCCCTGTCGCTGCCGGACACCGAGGCGTCGACTTCGTATGGCCAGCCGGCGATCAAGGTCCGCGGCAAGATGTTCGTCAGCGCGGGGCACGAGGATGGCAGCTTTCACGTCCGCAGCCCGCACGCGGAAAAGGCGGTGCTGATCGAGACCGATCCTGCGACCTTCTGGCAGACGCCGCATTATGCGAGCTGGCCGGGGCTGCTGGTGCGCTACGGCAGTTCGGATCCACACCGCGTGCGGGTCGTGATCGCGCGCGCCTGGTGGGATCAGGCCCCCGCGACTCTCCGCAAAGGCTATGGCGATCGCCCCTGACCGGTTTACCCGCTTCGCCGCGATCGACTGGTCGGGTGCCAAGGGCGCGTCGCACAAGGGGATCGCGCTGGCGGTCTGCGCCACCGGCGACGCGGCGCCCCGACTGATCGCGCCGCCGGGCCGCGCCTGGTCGCGCACCGGCATCCACGACTGGCTGGTCGATCAGGCCGACGACGCCCTGCTCGTCGGGCTCGACCTCTCGGCGGGGTTCCCCTTCCTCGATGCGGGTGCGTATTTTCCGGGGTGGGCGAACAGCCCGGCGGACGCGCGTGGGTTGTGGGCCCTGGTCGATACGCTCGCCGCGGACGATGCGGATTTCGCCGCCGACGGCGTCCTCGCCGATCCGGATATCCGCCGGCATTTCCGCCAGCAGCGCGATTGCGGCGATCTGTTCCCGGGCGGCGCGGGTCGGATGCGCGTGTGCGAACACGGCCAGCGCGCGATGGGGCTGTCGCCCACCAGCGGCTTCAATCTGGTCGGCGCCGCGCAGGTCGGGAAGGCGAGCCTGACGGGCATGCGCGTGCTGCACCGGCTCGGCGGCCGGATCCCGATATGGCCGTTCGACCCCGTCCCCGGCGCCGGCGCCGTGATCGTCGAGATCTATACCACCATCGCCGCGCGCGCAGGCGGGCTCCGCGCCGGCCTCAGCAAGATGCGCGACCCCGCCGCGCTCGATTCGGCGCTGGTCACGCTCGGCGCGCAGCCGCACGTCGCCCTCGCGCGCTACGACGACCACGCCACCGACGCGATCCTGACCGCCGCCTGGCTCCGCGCCAACGCTTTACACCCGAATTTATGGCAACCCCCCGGCCTAACCCCCCCCATCGCACGCACCGAGGGCTGGACATTCGGCGTGCCATCGGTCACCAACCGCCCCGCGCCGGCTTAGCTCAGTTGGTAGAGCACCTGATTTGTAATCAGGGGGTCACGGGTTCGACTCCTGTAGCCGGCACCATTCATGGATGTCGAAGGACGACCAGCGTGGGGGTCGCAATCCCCCCTCACCGCACCCTGACGAACTTGAGCGTCAGGCGATCGCTCTCGCCGATCCGTGCATATTGCGCGCGGTCAACATCCTTCAACTGGTAGGTCGGCGGCAGCGTCCAAACGCCCTCCGGATGATCGTGCGTGTCCTTGGGGTTCGCGTTGATCTGCGATTCGCCGACGAGCCGGAAGCCGGCAGCCTGCGCCAGCCGGACGATCGTCGACCGCTTAATATAACCGCTCGATTTTTCGCGCGCGCTGTCCATATTCTCGGGCAGTCTGTGATCGACCACGCCGAGCACGCCACCCGGCTTCAGCATATCATGAAACGCCTTGAACACGCGGCCGGCCACGGCCGGATCGTCCTGCATCAACAGGTTATGGACGTTGCGGAACGTCAGTACCACGTCGGCGCTCGCCGCGGGCATCGTCGACGCGCCCGTGTTGAAATCGATGGTCTGGACCTGCGTGGCGCCATATTGCGCGGCCTTGCCCGCCAAGCTGGTTCGAACGCGATCGGCCTGCGCGGTCGGCACGGCGGCGACGTAGTGACCGTTCGCCTTCATCATCGGTGCCAGAATCTCGGTGTACCACCCGCCGCCGGGAATGAACTCGACCACGGTCTGGGTCGGCTTCACGCCGAAGAAGGCCAACGTCTCCGCCGGATGCCGATAGACGTCGCGCGCGCGATTGGCGGGGGTCCGAGCGGTGGACGCCACCGCGGCGACGATGTCCTTCGATGGGCGCACGGACTGGGCGGCGCCCGCACTCCCCACAACCGCGATACAGGCCAACGCGATGATCGGTCGAAGCATGATCGAAACTCCTTCTGGGCGACGGTGGCGACCATGCCCGGCAGATCGGGCGCCGACAACGCCTATACCGCAGACGTGCCGAACGGCGCTCGCGCCGCGCGGCCGCCGCCTGCCCGATCACGGCGCGTTCAGGAGGGGTGTAGCCCGGGCTTGCCGCGCTCGGACGTGAAGCTGGCGTGGGTCGACAAGACGCCGCCGCGGGTCGCGACGGTGTCGAGGATCTTGAGATCGCCACGCCACAGATCGCGACCGACGTCGCACAACACGTAGCCGCGTCGATCGACCAGCGCCTTGAGATGGGGATTTTCCGCACGCGACGACCGCGTGTAATCGTCGTCCTCGCCGACCCCGTCCGCGCCCGAGCTGATCGAGGTCGCGAGATATTCGCTCGACACGATCTTGCCGGTGCCGTGATCCTGGATCAGGTCGCCTGCATAATGACGGTGCGCGTCGCCGCTGACCGTCATTACGTTGCCGGGGCAGCGCGCGTCGATATGGCTGAGCAGGCGACGGCGGCTGTTCATATAGCCCGACCATTGGTCCATCGAGAACAGCTGATCGGGCTGACCCGCCTTGTGATAGCCCAGGTTCATCAGGCAAACCTGCTGCGCGATGAGGTTCCAGCGTGCCCTGGACCGGTCGAGGCCCTTGAACAGCCACGCCTCCTGCGCCGCGCCGGTGATCGTGCGGTTCTGGGCAAAGGCGTCGGGGCCCTGCGCGCTGTCGCGGTCGCCATAGACCTGATCGGACCGGTACTGGCGGGTATCGAGGAAGAACGCGTCCATCAGGTCGCCGAAGCGCGCGCCGCGGTACATCTGCATGTGCGATCCGTCGGGCATCGACGAGCGGCGCAGCGGCATATGTTCGTAATAGGCCTGCATCGCCATCGCGCGCCTGGTGCGGAACACGGCGGGCGCGGTATCGTCCTGATCGGTGTCGCCCGCCCAGTTGTTGTCGACCTCGTGGTCGTCGAAGCTGACGAACCACGGTGCGGCGGCGTGCGCGGCCTGCAGGTCGGGGTCGGTCTTGTACTGGGCGTAGCGCTTGCGGTAATCGCCGATCGAATAGATCTCATGACCGAGATGACGGCGGATCAGCGGCTTGGTCTTGGCGTCGCGCGGCGGCTCGCCACGGTCGCCGCCCTCGTAGATGTAATCGCCGTAGTGGAACACGAAGTCGATCGGCTCGGCGGCGATGTGGCGCCACGCGGTGTAATAACCCTGTTCGTATTGCTGGCAGCCGGCGACGGCGAAGCGGACACGGTCGAGCGGCGCGCCCGCCGGCGGAAGGGTGGCGCCGCGCCCGGTGGCGCTGCGCTCCCCGCCGCACGAGAATCGGTACCAATAGGGTCGCGCGGGCGCGAGACCCGCCAGTTCGACATGGACCGAATGCGCCAGTTCAGGATGCGCGATCGCCTCGCCGCGCTGAAGCACCTGGCGGAAATCGGGATCGCCCGCGACTTCCCACCCCACCAGAACCGGCGCCATCATCATGCCGCCATCGGGTTCGAGCGGCAGCGGCGCGAGCCGCGTCCAGATCACGAAGCCTTCCGCATCCGGATCGCCCGACGCTACGCCCAGCGTGAACGGCGGGTTGGGGAAGCGCGGATCGGCGATCAGGTTGCGCGGGCGGATCTCGGCGGCGCTCGCGCGCCACGGCAACAGGCCGGCGGCGGTCAGGCTACCGAGCGCGGAGAGCAGATAGCGGCGATCGACTTCGTACATCGGTGTCACTCCGTTCAGCGCAGCATGAGGTTGTAGAACGTGCCGCGATCATAGTCGTCGATATCGCCGACATAGCGCTGTCGGTCGTCGACCAGAACATCGGGCTGGTCGTTGACCACGTCGGACGCCTGTGTCGACGACCTATGATCGATCGATGACGAGTTTATGTCAGCTTTGCTTGGCTTTCATGACGCCGTACCGTGTTACCCCGCAAAGCGCGTACCGTCCTGACCTTCGGGCGTTTTCTCGGCAAGCAACCAGCGACGCGTATGCAGTCCTGCATCCATGCGCCGAGCTTTGAGCGGGGACGTTCACCAAACTGTCTTACAAATCCAATCCTACCGTCACAAACCGCGCCTAGCGACACCTTCGGCAAGCAGGGGGCTTGCTTCGGGGAACAATCGACATGCTCATTTATTTTGGACGGCCGCGCGCCGCCGTGCGTTCGTTCAAGGTTTTGGCATCGCTGGGCGCCGCGCTCGGCGCGCTCGCGAGCAGCCAGGTCTATGCCCAATCCGCCGGACAGTCCGCCACACCGCCCGCTCCCAGTGCGGAAGCCGCTGACCAAGCGGTGGTGGATAGCGACATCGTCGTCACCGGATCGCGCCCGATCGCCGAATCCGAAGCCTCGGCGCTGGCGATCCAGCGCAAGTCGGATTCGCTGGTCAGCGTCGCCGCATCGGATTCGGTCGGCCGCTTGCCCGACCAGAACATCGCGCAGGCCGCCGGCCGCCTGCCCGGCGTCGCGGTCGAGCGCGATCAGGGACAGGCGCGTTATATCAGCCTGCGCGGCGCGCCGAAGAATTGGACGACGCTGTCGTTCGACGGCATCAACATCGTCAGCCCCGAAGGCCGCGACGCGCGCTTCGATTCGATCCCGTCGGCGATCGCGTCGCAGATCATCGTCTCCAAGGCGGTAACGCCCGAAATGCCCGGCGAAACGGTAGCGGGCAACGTCAACATCATCACGCGGTCAGCGTTCGACTATCCGGGCGCGCACTTCGCAGGCAAGGTCGGCGGCGGCCTGGCCGAACTGGGCAACCGCACGCAGGTCGAGGCGTCGGCGGTCGCATCTGATCGGTTCAACGTCGGCGGCGGCGAACTCGGCGTGCTCGTCGCGGGCAGCTACTATCAGCGCGACATGATCACCGACAATTTCGAGAATGATTACGAGCGCGTCGCGCAGGACACGCGCCCCGGCAGCGGATCGCGCTTCTGGGTCGCCGAGACCGAGAACAAGCTGTACCGCCTGACCCGCAAGAACTGGTCGGTCTCGGGCCGGCTCGACTACAAGCCCGATGCGGACAACACGATCTCGCTGCGGTCGATTTACACGATCTTCACCGACGACGAGGCGCGCGACAACTATCGTTTCGACCTCGACGACCGCCAGTCCGACCTCGTCGCCGGGACGGCGGCGTGCGCGACCACGGTCAACACTGCGCCGACCACCACCGGCTACGCCGACGTCTGCACTGGCAACACCCCGCAAAAGGGCACCATCTACGGCGTCGACATCCGCCAGCGTTCGACGCTGCGCGCGTTCCGCCAGTCGATCTTCACCAACACGCTGGCCGGCGACCATAAGCTCTCCGACGGCTGGGCCCTGAACTGGGCGGCGAACTATACGGAATCGAAGGATGACCGCTCGGTCACCGGCGAAGTCGCGTGGGACAGCCCGAGCACGCGCACGCTGCGCCCGACAGTCAGCTACGACTTCACCGACCCCAATCGCTCGAGCCTTGCGCTGTTCACGACCACGCAGTTGGCGAGCCCCACGCGCTATACCGCGGGCACCGCGGTCACCGCGATCGACACCTTCACCAAGCCGGCGTCGTCGTTCACCGTGCTCGACGCGGTCGACACCACCAAGGCCTATACCGGCAAGATCGTGCTGGCGCGCGAGACCGGCTTCGCGGGCGGCGACGCGGTGTTCAAGGTCGGCGGACAGTTCGACCAGCGCACCAAGACCGCGGACGAGCAGCAGATCCTGCTCACCACCGCCGCGCAGTTCGCGACCATCGGTCTGCCGACGAACTTCAACCAGTTCACCGGCAGCGAGGCGTTCCAGGGCGCACTGCCGATGGGGTACACGTTCCAGTATTTCGATACCGACAAGATGGCGGCGGTGTCGAAGGCCGCGCGCGCGAACTTCGCGTTCACGCCCAACACCGCCAACAATTACGAAGTGCGCGAACAGGTCTTTGCGGGCTTTGCGATGGGCACGGTGCGCTATGACTGGGGCTCGATCCTGGGCGGCGTGCGCGTCGAGCATATCAAGAACACCGGCAAGGCGATCGCCACCGTCGGCACCACCACCGGTCCGGTGCAGGCCGGCTCATCGCAGACGATGGTCTTCCCCAGCCTGCACCTCAATTTCGACGTCGACGACAGCAAGAAGCTGCGGCTGTCGTTCAACTCGGGCGCGGCGCGCGCCGATTACGATCAGCTCCGTCCCAACGTGGTCATCAACGACAGTGCGCAGGCGATTTCCGGCGGCAACCCCGCGGTCAAGCCCGAGCGCGCGTACGGCGTCGATGCCTATTTCGAATGGTATGTCCGTCCACAGGGGTATCTGATGGCCGGGTTGTTCTACAAAAAGATCACGGACGTGCTGTACACGCAGACCCGGACCTTCAACTCGACCGCGCTCGACACCAGCGGTGTCGACCGTTCGGGCTATACGTTCACCGGCATTACCAACGGTGGTGAAGGCCGCCTGTTCGGTGCCGAAGTTGCCGCGCAGTTGCAGCTCGACCCGTGGACGGCCAATCTGGGGCTGCCCGACTGGATGGGCGGGCTCGGACTCTCGTCGAACCTCACGCTGAACGACAGCGAGATCACCAAGCCCGCGATCAACGCGATCCCCGCGCGCAAGATGCGGCTGCCGGGAACGTCGGACGTGGTCTATAATATCGGCGGCTATTACGAGAAATACGGCGTGTCGTTGCGCGTCCAGTATCAGCGCCGCAGCGCCTGGCTCGACAGCGTCGCCGACGACCTGACCGACGCCGGCGACACCTATTGGGCGGCCGACGACGAGATGGACATCTCGGGACGCTATGCGATCACCAAGAATTTCGAGGTCTATTTCGACGTGCAGAACGTGCTCAACCAGCCCGGTCGCCGCTATGCCGATCCGGCCAACCTGCTGACCGCAACGGGCACGCCGACCGAGTCGATCGATACGCAGACGATCGAGTGGGAGCGGTTCGGCCGCCGCTACTCGGGCGGCATCCGGGTGAACTTCTGATGCGTAGGGCTTGCACCACCTTGCTCGCGACGGGCCTGCTCGCGGGCTGCGCGGCCCTCGATCCGGCGTCGGTCGGCACTGCACCGATCGTCACGGGCAGCGTCGTGGCGCGCGGCGAGACGGCCGCGGTCGGGACGCTGAACGCCGACGCTGCGGACGACCCCGCGATCTGGCGCAACCCGCGCGACCCGGCCGCCAGCCTGATCGTGGCGACCGACAAGCGCGCCGGGCTCCACGTCTACGGACTCGACGGCACCGACCGCTCGTTCGTCGCCGAAGGCCGCCTCAACAACGTCGACCTGAAGGACATGGGGGGCGCCGGGATCATCGTCGCCGCGAGCGATCGTGCCGACAAGACCGCGGCGATGCTGGCGCTTTATCGCCTCGACCCCAAGACCGCGCGGCTAACCCCGCTGGGCAAGCTGCCGGTCGGGGTGGGTGAAGCCTATGGCGCGTGCCTCTACCGCGAGGCGGGCAGGCTCTATGCGTTCAATGTCCTCAAGGACGGTACCGTCGTGCAACTCGCAATTCAGCTGACGGGCGCTGCGCCAACGGGTACGGTGGTGCGCACGCTGAAGCTCGCGACCCAGTCCGAGGGCTGCGTCGCCGACGAGCGGACGCACCGCGTGTACATCGCGGAGGAAGACGTCGGCGTCTGGCGGTTTGACTCGCGCGCCGCGGGACCCACCGACGGCCACAAGATGGCCGACGCCGACGGCAAGGCGATCGTCGCCGACACCGAGGGGCTGACGCTGGCCGCCGAGGGACGCGACGGCGGTTATCTGATCGTGTCGAGCCAGGGCGACAACGCGTACGCGGTCTACAGCCTGCGCGACGAACGCTTCGCCGGCCGCTTCCGCATCGCGGCGGGCGCGTTCGGATCGACCGAGGAAACCGACGGGGTGGACATCGCGATCGGCGCGTTCGGGCCGAACTATCCCGGTGGCCTGTTCGTCGCGCAGGACGGCCAGAACGCGCCGCATGGCCAGAACTTCAAGCTCGTCGCGTGGCGCGACATCAAACGCGCGCTGGGACTGCGGTAACGGATCCCGCTTCGCTCGCAACGGCGAAGCGTGGCGGAAAACGCTATCGGGGCGCGTCGTAAGCCGGCATACCGCATCGGCAAACGGAGCATCGACATGTCCATTTCCCTCTACGACGCCGTGGTCCCCTCCAATCTCCAGATCCTCGGCGCGCTGGACCGGATCATGGAAAAGGCCGAAGCGTTCTGCGAGGCGCGCGCCATGGCGCAGGAGGCGCTGATCGACGCGCGCCTCGCGCCGGACATGCAGCCGCTCGGCTACCAGGTGAAGTCCTGTACGGTGCACTCGATCGGCGCGATCAAGAGCGTGCCAACCGGGCGCTTTTCACCGGATTCGAGCGCCTGGCCGACCGATTTCGCGGGGCTTCGGGGGATGCTGCAACACGCGGCCGCCGAACTCTCGGCGCTCGATCGGAACGCGGTCGAAGAGCTCGCCGATGCCGATACGTGCTTCGTGCTCGGAGAGCGGACGCTGCCGTTCACGGGCGCGAACTTCCTGCTCTCGTTCTCGCAGCCCAATTTCTACTTCCATGCGACGACCGCGTACGCGATCCTCCGTGCGCAGGGCGTGGAGCTCGGCAAGCGCGACTTCATAGGGACCCCGCGTATCAAGCGGTAGCTGAGCCCGAATTAGCGCGTTTCATCCACCGCCGAGGACAGCGGTCGTCATCTCCGGCTTCCGGCCTTTCCGGGGCGCGAGCGGCGGACCGCCGCCGTGCGGCTGTTCGCCGAATCCTCCTCGACCAGCTTGCGCCAGCGCTGGAGGCGCGCGGGATCGAGGTCGCCGCGCGCCAGGGCGGCCTGGATGGCGCATCCGGGTTCGTCGGTATGCGTGCAATTCGCGAACCGGCAGTCGCGTGCCACATCGGTGACGTCGTCGAATATCTCGGTCACGCCGGACGCCACTTCAGACATCTGGAGCTCGCGTATCCCGGGCGTGTCGACGAGCCAGCCGCCCCTGCCCGCCCCGATCGCGAGGCGATGCATTTCGCGGACGGTGGTCGTGTGACGGCCCTTGCCGTCATCGGCACGGACCGCCTGGGTAGCGATGCTGTCCGATCCGGTCAGCGTGTTGACCAAAGTGGACTTGCCGACGCCGGACGATCCGACCAGCGCGACGGTCTCCCCGACGCCGCAATAGCCGGCAAGCCGGGCGGCGAGCGTCGGATCGCGACCGTCGACGAGTTCGACGCGCAACCCGGACTGCAGCGCGCGCGCCGCGTCGACGAAGCGTTCGGGCGTGGGCGTCAGGTCGGCCTTCGTCAGGACGAGCACCGGACGAACGCCGACCTCGCGCGCGAGCACCAGATAGCGTTCGATGCGCGCTACGTTGAAATCCTGATCGCAGGACGTGACGACGAACAGCGTGTCGACGTTCGCGGCGAGAAGCTGGGTCCGGCGATCATCGCCGGGCGCAGGCCTTTTGAACAGGCTGCTGCGATCGAGAATGCGCACGAGGCTTCGGCTGTCGCGGTCGATCAGCAGCCAGTCGCCGACGGTGGGGCGATCCTCCGCGCCGCCCGGCACCGGGAGGCTCGACGCGATCGAGTCCGTGAAGCCGTCGCCCGAGACGGTCACCCGTCCGCGATGGACCGACATCACGCGGACGGGCAGGCAGTCATGGTCCTGCTCGGCCGAAACCTGCTCGCTGAACCAGGGTCTCCACCCGAGCTGGGCCAGATCGGGACTGAACGGTTCCATCACAGCATCAGCCGACCTCGGGCTCGCCCGACGGGTCCGCATCGGGCGAGCCATGCTCCGCCGCGCGCTTGTCGGCCTTGGCGAGCGCCTTCTTTGCGGACTCGGCCGCCTTGGTCTTTTCGCGCTCGCGGCGCTCGAAATCATAATTGGGTTTGCGGGGAATGACGGTCGCTCCTGCGCTAGGGGTTTCGGGTCGAGATCGCGCGCGACCTCGACCCGGTTGGCCCCGGCTACACCGATCCGTCGCCCGCGACTAGGCTAGCGCGAACGGTGCGCCGGACGCACGCGCGTCAGGGCCGATCGCGCGTCAGCGGCGCGACTGCGTCCTTGCCGAACTGCATGATCAGTTCGCTGATCTGACGCGCCTGCGCCATGCTGCGCTCGCCCTGCTGACGCAGATAGTCGCCCTGGATCTTGAGGACGTCGGACAGGTCTTTCGCTTCCGCCGCGGCGCGCATCGCCGCGAACGCCTCGCGCGCATTCTTTTCCGCCTGTTCGATCATCGTGATGCCGATCGCCGAACCACCCTTTGCGACCTGTTCGCCGGACGCCTTCATCGCCTCGGCCGCACGCGCGGCGGGGTCGGCGATGCGTTCGGAAAAGGCTTCGCGCGCCTTCGCTGCGCCGTTGCGGATCGCGTCGCCGACCTCCTCGGCCGCGGCGGTGCCGTCATCGATCGCGCTCTTCATACCGTCTGCCATGCTTCAGCTCCTCTCTGCCCCGGCCTTTCGCCGGCGGTAACAGGCGTCATACACCCGGCGGCCGCGATTGCGTATCCGGCTTTCAACCACATCGGTTTCGTCGATTGGCAAACAGCCCTTTTGCGGTCGGGCAAAGCGCGATACGCGCCAAGCCGAACGACCGCGCATCACCGTGCGGCATGATGAGGATAGCAGCATGACCGGTGACAGCATCAAGCAGGTTTCGGACACCGACGAGACCGGCGGGACGAAGGCGGTGCTGGGCGCGCAGACTCTGGAACGCGGGCTCGACCTGCTCGAACGCGTCACGCATGATCCGATGCCGATCCTGGAGCTGATCCGCCAGTCGGGGATGAACCGCGGCGTGGTCTATCGGCTGGTGGCGGCGCTGACCGCGCGCAATTACCTGACTTTGGCCAGCGACGGGCGTTTGCGCGGGGGCAGCAAGCTGCTGCAGCTGGGGCATTCGACGGCGGCCTATACCGACATCGTGACCATCGCCAAACCGCACCTCGATGCGCTTGCGATACAGACCGGGCTCAGCGCGTTCCTGGCGCGCCGCGAGGGCAATTACTCGGTCCATCTGCTGCGCGCGGCAGGCACCGAGCGGCTCGCGGTGACGACCCAGCCGGGGACGCGTCGGCTGCTGCCCGAAACCGGGCTGGGCAAGACGCTGATGTCCGACGACGCGCCGGCCGCCGCGGCGAAGATCGTCAAGCTGGTAGACCCGCGCTACCGCCAGGCGGGGTTGGAGGACCAGCTGGCGCGGGTGCGCGAGGCCGGCGTGCTGCTCCAGATCGGGTCGGCGCCCGACCACATCAACTCGGTCTGCGCGCCGGTGCGCAACGCGACCGGGCAGATCATCGGCGCGATCAACGTCGCCGCCGCCGCGCAATATCTCGACGACGCGACGATGCTGCAGATCCAGCCGCACGTCGCCGAGGCGGCGCGCGCGATCAGCAGCGAACTGGGCGCGTACCCGGCCTCACCGCAATAAGGGAACGCTCCGGCGGAAGGCCAAGGTCCAGCGCATCCTCCAAGCGTCGGCGCGAAACGGGATTGGCCACGCAGCATCTTTGCCGTACTGCGGGCGCTCGGATCGTGGCCCAGGCCGCGGTCCGAATGATTGCGCCGGTGCCCCGCAAGGGGCTTAATTGCGGAATGCGGTGCGGACGGGGTTCCCGTCCAAAGCCGCGGCTGTCCCTGCAACTGTAAGCGGATAGCGAGACGGGCACGTCCGGTGATCACACCGGACAGCCACTGGGTCCACCGACCTGGGAAGGCGCCTGTCGAGCATCGACCCGTGAGCCAGGAGACCTGCCGGCGCTGTCGCTCATGCTGTGGTCCAGGGGATGGCCAGGGCACGGATAGTTTTCCGTTCGAGCGACGAGCAGTGCGGCCGGGGCCGCAGGCGGGAGGCGGTGCAGCCGGACGTTCGCGTCCGTTCGGCTGGGTCGATCCCGGTGTTCGCGCTTGCGAGAATGGCCCCAGTCGCATCGTCCGGACGACGCGGGGGGACTATTCATGAAGACCGTTTTCATTTCGCTGCTGGCACCGATGGTGTTCGGCGCCGCCGCCACGCCTGCGCTCGCGCAGAGCGATCCGACGCTTCCGACCCGCGACGCGGAGGGCAATGTGATCGTCGTCACCGCCTCGCGATCGGGCGACGGCACGCAGATCCGCGACCTGCCCGCGTCGATCACGGTGATCGACGACGAAACGCTGCAACTGCGCCAGACGCGGATCCTGTCGGACGTGCTGCGCAACGTGCCCGGTGTCGCGGTCAACCGCGTCGGCGGGGTCGGCGGGCTGACCCAGGTCCGGATCCGCGGCAGCGAGAGCAACCATGTGCTCGTGCTGATCGACGGCATCGAGGCGTCCGACCCCTATCAGGGCGAATTCGATTTCGGCACGCTGATCGCCGACCAGGCCGCCAAGGTCGAGGTGCTGCGCGGACAGCAGTCCGCATTGTACGGCTCCGACGCGATCGGCGGCGTGATCCAGTACATCACGCTGACCGGTCGCGAGGCGCCGGGCAGCAGCGTGCGCGCCGAGGGCGGATCGTTCGGCACCGCATCGGGCAGCGCGCGCGTGGCGGGCGCCAGCGACACGATCGACTACGCGCTGTCGAGTTCGCTGTACCGCGCCGACGGGACGCCGACCGCGCGCGGCGGCACGCGCGATGTCGGGTCGACCAGCATCGGCGCCAGCGCCAAGGCGAGCTGGACGCCGTCCGCCATGTTCAAGCTGACCGGCGTCGGCCGCTACAGCTATACCGACGCGCTGAGCAACAATACCGCGCTCGACGGTCCGCTGTTCGGCTACACCGTCGACAGCCCGGGGGTGCATTACCGCAACGACGCATTCTACGGTTTGGTGCGCGCGGACCTGACGCTGGCCGACGGCCACTGGACCAACGCGCTGACCGGGCAGTTCGCGGACACGACGCGCAAGAGCTACACCGATGCCGGGCTCGACTTCGGCGACACGGGGCAGCGCTACAAGGGGTCGTTCGAGAGCAGCTATCGGCTCGACACCGGTCGCCTCGTCAGCCGGATCACCGGCGCGGTCGATTTCGAACGCGAGCAGTTCCGCAACACCACGCCGTCCGATTTCGCGTTCCAAGGTCGCCGCTCGACCGAGAATTGGGGGTTCGTCGGGCAATATGAAGGCACGATCGACGCGCTGACCGTCGGCGCCTCCGTGCGGCGCGACGAGAACAACCGGTTCGACGACACCACCACCTATCGGCTGCAGGCCGGATACCGCCTGCCGTTCGGCCTGCGCGCGCGCGGCGCGTACGGTACCGGCGTCAAGAACCCGGGCTATTTCGAGCTCTACGGCTATTCCGACGGCCGCTATATCGGCAACCCGAACCTGAAGCCCGAAAAGTCCAAGGGGTGGGAAGCCGGGCTCGATCAGGAGATTGCGGGCGGCCGTGCGACGATCGGCGCGACCTATTTCGACAGCAAGCTCGAGAACGAAGTCTATACCGACTATCCCGCGCCCGACTATGTCGCGACGCCCGCCAACCGCGACACGCTGTCGCGCCAGCACGGCGTCGAGGTGTTCGCCTCGGCGCGGCCGATCGACCAGCTGCGCTTCGATCTCGCCTATACCTATCTGCACGCGCGCGAGGACGGCACGGTCGAGGTGCGGCGGCCGAAGCATATCGCCAGCGTCAACACGACGGTGTTCAGCGCGGACAAGCGGTTCTCGGGCACGCTGACGGTGCGGTACAACGGGCGCCAGGACGACGTCGCCTATACCGATCCCAGCTATTTGCCGGTACGCGTGTCGCTGCAGGAATATGTGCTGGTCAACCTCAACGCCGACTATCGGCTGAGCGACCGCCTGTCGGTGTTCGGGCGGATCGAGAACCTCGCCAACGAGCAGTATGAGGAGGTGTTCAGCTTCGCGACGCCGGGCCGGGCTGCCTATGGCGGCATCCGGGCGAACTTCTGAAACGGGAGCAGAGTGATGGCGATACGGACCGACGAAGAACACAACGCGAAGATGGCGAAGATGAAGGTCGCGCACGACCGCATCGTCGCAGGCAAGACGCAGGAAAAGGGCCTGCTGATCGTCCATACCGGCACTGGCAAGGGCAAGACCTCGGCGGCGCTCGGCATGGTGGTCCGCGCGATCGGCCACGGCATGCGCGTCGGGGTGGTCCAGTTCGTCAAGGGCGCGTGGGCTACGGGGGAGAAGCCGGTGTTCGACCGCTTCCCCGATCTGGTCGAGTTCAAGCCGATGGGCGAAGGCTTCACCTGGGACACGCAGGACCGCGCGCGCGATATCGCGGTGGCGGGCGAAGGCTGGGACGAGGTCAAGCGGATGATCGCCGATCCCGCCTACAAGATGGTGGTGGCGGACGAGCTCAACATCGTGCTGCGCTACGACTATCTGCCGCTCGACGAGGTGCTGGCGGTGCTCGCCGCCAAGCCGGCCGACAAGCATGTCATCGTCACCGGCCGCAATGCGCCGCAAGCGCTGATCGACATCGCGGATCTGGTCACCGAGATGACGCTGGTGAAGCACCCGTTCCGCGAACAGGGCGTCAAGGCGCAGGCGGGGATCGAATATTGACCTACCGCGCCCGGTCCGCCGCGCGCACCTGCGCCGCCAGCATCGCCACCGCGCGTGGGAAGTCGGGCGTGCCGCAGACCGTCAGCGCCTGCGGGATATAGAGGTGGCGGGATGCGGGCACCGCGGCATCGAGCACCGGATGGTGCAGCGCCGCGGTCCCGCGATCCGACCCGGTCTGCACGCCCGTATCCATCACCAGAAAGGCGGGACGCGCCAATGCCATTTCCTCCAACGATAGCGTCGACAGCGCCGGCCGGCCGAGCTTCGCCGCCAGGTTCACTAGTCCCACGCGGCGCAACATGTCGTCGGTTAGCGTGCCCGATCCCGTCAGATAGCCGCTGCGCTGGTAATAGGCGGCGACCCGCCGGCGCCCCGGCAGCGGGCCGACCGCGGCCAGATCGCGGCGCATTTTCGCGATCAGCCGGCGCCCGCGATCGGGATGGCCGACCGCATCGGCGACCGTCGTGATCGCCTGCTCGATCCCCGGTACGCCGTCGCCCCACGGCAGCGCGACCATCCTGACACCGCGCGCCTTCAGCGGCGCGAGCACCGCGCTGGTCCGGAACGGCGCGCCGATGACGAGATCGGGGCGCAGCGCCATGACCTCCTCCGCGCTGCGGTGCGTGAACGGGAAGGCGCGGGCACGGACCGCGACCGACGACAGCTCCGGATCGCGCGCCCATTCGGTCAGCGCGGCGATCTGGCCGGGGTCGGCGAGCGCGACCAGCAATTGGTCGGCGCACATGTTGAGCGACACCACGCGCTTGGGCATCACGGGCGGACGCGGGGGGGGCGGCGCCGCCCCGAGCAGCGCGAGCGCCGCCACGCCGATCAGACACCTGCCCCGCACTATGTTTCCTCCGTCAACGCCGCTATCGATCCGCACTGCGCCCGGGACATGCCCGTGACGGGCCCGACAGATCCGGACGCCCTAGCCGTGCCGAAATCCGCCCCCGCGCGCAATGCTGCCTGGATGTTTCCGCTGCTGGTGACGGTGTTGCTACTCTCCGGGTTCGCCTCACTGCTGCTCGGTCCCGCCAAATTGTCGCCGACCGCGTTGTGGCAGGCGGTGACCGGTCAGGGTGACCCGATCGTGCGCGCGATCCTGTGGCAATTGCGGTTGCCGCGCGCGGTGCTGGGGTTGCTGATCGGCGCGATGCTGGGTCTGAGCGGGGCGTCGATGCAGGGCTATCTGCGCAACCCCCTCGCCGATCCCGGCGTGCTGGGGGTGTCCGCCGCGGGGGCGCTGGGCGCGGTCGTCGCGATCTACTGGCAGCTGGCGGTGGTTCATCCGGTCGTGCTGCCGCTGCTGGCAATCGTCAGCGCGCTGCTGTCGCTTCTGCCTCTCGCCTGGCTGTCGCGCCGCGGCGAGAGCACGCTGAGCCTGATCCTCGCGGGGATCGCGATCGCGACACTGGCGGGCGCCGGGATCAGCCTTGCGCTGAACCTTGCCCCCAACCCGTTCGCGGCGATGGAAATCACCATCTGGTTGCTCGGCAGCCTTGAGGATCGGTCGTTCGGCGACGTCTGGATCGCGTTGCCTTGCGTCGTGATCGGCGCCGCGCTGCTGCTGTGGGACGCGCGCGCGCTTGACGCGCTGTCGCTCGGCGAGGATGCCGCGCGGACGCTCGGCGTCGATCTGGCGCGCGTCCGGCTGCGACTGATGCTGGGGATCGCGATCGGGGTCGGCGGCGCGGTCGCGGTGGCGGGCAGCATCGGTTTCATCGGGCTGATCGTGCCGCATCTGGTCCGCCCGCTGACCGATCGCAGCCCGTCGGCGGTGCTGATCCCGTCGGCGCTCGCCGGGGCCGCGCTGCTGACCTGCGCCGATCTGGGTACGCGGCTGATCCCGACTGCGACTCCGCTCAAGCTCGGCGTGCTGACCGCATTCCTCGGCGTGCCGGTGTTCATCCATTACCTGCTCAAGGAACGCCGCCTGTGGTGACGCTCGCCGCAGACGGCCTGTCGGTCAGCCTGGGCGGCACACGCGTGCTTGACGACGTGACCGTCTCGCTCGGCGCCGGTGCGTTGATCGGAATCGTCGGCCCCAATGGCGCGGGCAAGTCGACGTTCGCGCGCGCGCTGCTGGGGCTGGTCGGGGTCGATGCAGGTCGGGTCACCGTCGACGGCGCGGATATCGCCGCCCTGCCCCGTGCCGAGCTTGCCCGGCACATCGCCTATCTGCCGCAGACCTATGCGTTGCACTGGTCGTTGTCGGTCGAACGGCTGGTCGGGCTCGGGCGCCTGCCGCATCTAGGCCCGTTCTCGCGGATCGCTGCCGCCGATCAAACCGCGATCGACGCCGCGATGGACGAGACCGGCACCACACATCTTGCCGGCCGCACCGCAACCGACCTGTCGGGTGGCGAGCGGGCGCGCGTGATGCTGGCGCGGGCGCTGGCGACGGGCGCTTCGGCGCTGGTCGCCGACGAACCGCTGACCTCGCTCGATCCCGGCCACCAGCTCGAGGTGATGGCGCTGCTGCAGGCCCGCGCGCGGGCCGGCGCGCTGGTCGTCGTGGTGCTGCACGACCTGGGCATGGCGGCGCGGTTCTGCGATCGGCTGCTGCTGCTGGACCGCGGGCGGTTGCGCGCGGACGGGTCGCCCGGGGACGTACTGACCGATCGGGCCCTCGCCGAGACCTATGCGATCACGGCCTGGCGCGGCGAGATGGCCGGCGAGCCACTCCTCGTGCCGTTCGGGCGCGTGCGGCCAGGGTAGGCCGGCGCAGGACCCAACTTACGCGCTGGGAGTTGGGTCGCTACACCGGATATCCTTCCGACCCTTCCTACCGGAAAGACATCTCATGGCGATCGCGCGACCCCGCGTCGAAAACGGCGGGCTCATCCTGTTCCTTGCGCTCATCACGATCGGGCTCGCGCTGGTCGTGTCGAGCTTCGTCAGTGCCTTGTTATGGGCGGCGCTCGCCGCGTTGCTGTTCCAGCCGCTGTTCCAGCGCCTGCTGACGCGCTGGCCCGACCGCCGCAGCACCGCCGCCGCAGTCACGCTGCTGATCATCACCGTCGCGGTCGTGATCCCGGCGATCATCGTGACCAGCCTGGTCGTCGATCAGGCGGCGGGGGTCTATACCCAGATCCGATCGGGGCAGATCAACTTCGCATCCTATTTCGAACAGGTCCACGACGCGCTGCCGCAGCGGCTGCAGCGCATGCTGGATGGCGCCGGCTTCGGCAGTTTCGAACGGGCGCAGTCGCAGATCTCGCAGACCGTCAGCAATAGCGCGAGCCTGCTCACGCAGCGGGCGCTGTCGATCGGTGCGAACGCGGCGTCGTTCGTGCTTGTGTTCGGCGTCGGGCTCTACGTCACCTATTTCCTGCTGCGCGACGGTGAGCATATCGGCACCGCGGTCGTCCGCGCGCTGCCGCTCGAGCGCAACGTCGCCGAACGCCTTGCCGACAAGTTCGTGATGGTGGTGCGCGCGACGATCAAGGGATCCGGCGTGGTCGCGCTGGTCCAGGGCGCTCTGGGCGCGGTGACGTTCTGGATCGTCGGGCTGCCCGCGGCCTTGCTGTGGGGGATGATCATGGCGATCGCCGCGCTGCTGCCGGCGATCGGGCCGACGATCATCTGGGCGCCGGTGGCGATCTATCTGCTCGCCACCGGCGCGATCTGGCAGGCGGTGGTCGTGATCCTGTCGGGCGTGCTGGTGATCGGCCTTGCGGACAATATCCTGCGGCCGATTCTGGTCGGGCGCGACACCGGGATCCCCGACTGGCTGGTGCTGGTGACGACTCTGGGAGGGATCAACCTTGTCGGGCTTAGCGGCATCGTCGTCGGCCCGCTGGCGGGCGCCTTGTTCATCACCGGCTGGCAGATCCTGACCGAACAGCGCGAAGCCCGCGCCGACGAAGCCCTTCCCCCCATCCGAAGCGACGACCGATGAAGACCGTCACCTTCCCCGGCGGCGAGACCGTCCCCGCACTCGGCCAGGGCAGCTGGATGATGGGCGAACAGCCGGCGCGCCGTCAGGCCGAGATCGCTGCGCTGCGCGCCGGGGTCGAGGCGGGGATGACGCTGATCGATACCGCCGAGATGTACGGCGACGGCGCGTCCGAAACGCTGATCGGCGAAGCGCTCGGTGCGGTACGCGACGATATATTCCTGGTCAGCAAGGCCTATCCGCAAAACGCGTCGCGCGCGCGCCTGGCCGCGGCGTGCGAGGCGAGCCTGAAGCGGCTCGGAACCGACCGGCTCGACCTCTATTTGCTGCACTGGCGTGGATCGGTGCCGCTGGCCGAGACGGTCGAGGCAATGGAAGCCCTCAAGCGCGCGGGCAAGATTCGCCATTGGGGGGTCAGCAACCTCGATACCGACGACATGACCGAGCTGGTCGCCGCGGGCGGAGGGGGCTGTGCGACCGATCAGATCCTCTACAATCTCTCGCGTCGCGGGCCCGAACATGATCTGCTCCCGTGGCTCGCGGTGCGGCAATTGCCGGTGATGGCGTACAGTCCGGTCGAACAGGGGCGGCTGGTAAGCCACCCTGCGCTCGCCCGCGTCGCGAAGGCGATCGGCGCAACTCCGGCGCAGGTGGCGCTCGCCTGGGTGATGCAGCGCGACGACGTCATCGCGATCCCGAAAGCCGGCACCGTCGAGCACGTCCACGAGAACCGGGCCGCCGCCGATCTCGTCCTGTCCGAAAGCGATCTCGCCGCGCTCGACGCCGCGTTCCCGCGCCCGCGCCGCGGGCCGCTGGAGATGCTGTGACGCCGGCCTATCCGACTACGCCGGACGGCCGCTATTTCGTCGTGCGCGGGCGGCTCTGGCGCTGTGCCGACCCGGCGCTGGGCGAGGATCGCCGGGCCGAACTCGTCGCCGCATTGATGCAGGCGCGCCGCGCCGTCGGCGTCGCGCTGCGCGCGGACGATCAATCGGCGTTCAAGATCGCGCGGGCCGACGTCAATCGTGCGAAGATCGCGCTCGGCGAACGCGGTCCGGTGTGGTGGAATGACGGCGCGCCCGACGTCAATCGACACATGGTCGCGAACACGCCCTATGCGGGGTGGTTCGACGCGCTCGGGGGCATCGATCGATGAACATGCTATCCGCACGTGCGGCTTGCCCTTAGACGCGAGGGATGGACCGCGCGGGAGATCGAGGCCGCTACAGGCTGAAGCGCAAGGGCCGGATGCCCGCGTGGATGACAGCGCTGTGGCGGATCGGGCTCGCCGCGGGGCTGATCACGATTGCGCTGCTCGGCCACTGGTTCGACCGCGACGGCCTGCGCGACAATGTCGATGGCGCGATCAGCTTCCTCGACGTGCTGTATTTCACGATGATCACCGTCACCACGGTCGGCTATGGCGACATCGTGCCGGTGACGACGCAGGCGCGAATGTTCGACACCTTCGTGGTGACGCCGGTGCGGCTGTTCGTCTGGATCATCTTTCTGGGGACCGCGTATGACTTCCTGCTCAAGCGCGTCTGGGAGACCTGGCGCATGACCGTGATCCAACGCCACCTGCATCGTCACGTCATCGTCGCGGGCTATGGCACCAGCGGCGCCGAAGCCGTCGAGGAACTGATCAAGCGCGGCGCGGTGCCCGAAACCATCGTCGTGATCGACAGCCGCGCCGCCGCGCTCGAGGCCGCCGAAGCGGACGGTGTGACGGTGATGCAGGCGGACGCGACCCGCAACGCCGCGCTCGAAGCGGCGCAGGTCGCGCGCGCCAGCGCAGTGATCGTCGCCGCCGGCCGCGACGACACCTCGATCCTGATCGCGCTCACCGCGCGCGGACTGGCGCCGGGCGTGCCGATCAGCGTCGTGATCAAATCGCACGACAACGAGGCGATCGCGCGGCAGGCGGGTGCCGACACGGTGATCAACCCGACCAGCCTGGCGGGCGTGCTGCTCGCCGGGTCGACGCACGGCGCGCATATCGCGGCGTATCTCGCCGACCTGGCCTGCGCCGATGGCGAGGTCATCCTCCACGAACGCCCGGTAGCGCCCGACGAAGTCGGTCGCGCGCTGGCCGACATCCGCACGGGCCTGGGCCACCGAATCTACCGCGGCGATCGCGGGTTCGGATTCTGGGAGGCGGAGACACACGTGCTCGAGGCCGGCGACGTCATCGTCGAGGTCGTCCGCCGGGAGGGCGCCGCGTAGCGGAATTTGCCGCGGCGCCGCAACAGCGTGGCACTTCGCGACCGAGCCCGCTAGGCGGACGCATGACCGATCGTCCTGCCGCCGCCGCCCTCCACCGCAACGAGTTCGTCGCGTTCGTCGCCGCGCTGATGGCGGTGAACGCGCTGGGGGTTGATCTGATGCTGCCCGCGCTCGCCGATATCGGGCGCGACCTGGCGGTGTCGGCGGCGAACCACCGGCAATGGGTGATCACCGCCTATATGCTCGGGTTCGGCAGCGGACAGCTGGTCTATGGCCCGCTCGCCGATCGCTTCGGACGCAAGCCGATCCTGCTCGTCTCGCTGGTCGGGTTCGTCGCCGCGAGCATCTTCGCCGCGAGTTCGGCGACCTTCGCCGCGCTGCTCGGCGCGCGGATGTTGCAGGGCCTGATGTCGGCGTCGACGCGGGTACTGGCGGTCGCGATCGTCCGCGACTGCTATTCGGGACGCCAGATGGCGCGGACGCTATCGGTGGCGCAGATGATCTTCTTCCTCGTACCGATCCTCGCGCCGACGCTGGGCCAGGGGCTGCTCGCGTTCGGGCCGTGGCGCTTCATTTTCTACGCGCTCGGCGCCTTTGCGGCGTTGGTACTGGCCTATGTGATCACGCGGCTGCCGGAGACGCTGCCAGTCGAACGCCGCGTGCCGCTGTCGATCGCGTCGCTCAAGAACGGCTACCGCTTGACGCTGACCAACCGCTATTCGGCGGGCTATGCACTGGCGGCGTCGCTGACGTTCGGCGGGATCATCGCGTTCGTCTCGCTGGCGCAGCAGGTGTTCGTCGACGAATTCGGTGCGGGCAAGCATTTCACCTTGCTGTTCGCGTTGTGCGCCTTCTCGATGGGGTGCGCGTCGTTCGCCAACAGTCGACTGGTAGAGCGACTCGGCACCCGGCTGATCTCGCAATCGGCGGTGCTGGCGCTGATTGCGCTGTCGGTCGCGCACCTTGGCGTCATCGTCGCCGGGATCGAATCGCTGCCGAGCTATATCGTGTTCCAGGCGCTCAGCATGACGTGCATCGGGCTGTGCGGGTCGAACTTCGGCGCGATGGCGATGGAGCCGGTCGGGCATATTGCGGGTGCCGCGTCTTCGGTGCAGGGGTTCATCACCAGCGTCGGTGCGGTCCTGGTCGGATCGGCGATCGGCCAATCCTATAACGGCACGACTCTGCCGCTGGCGGTCGGATATCTGGCGATCGGCATCGCGGTGCTCGGCATCGTCTACGTCGTCGAGGGCGGTAAGCTGTTCCAGCCGCGGATGGCGGCATAGAGCGGGCGCCCCGATCGACGGGGCGCCCGTAGTGGTGCGCGGTTACATGCCGCCCATCGTACCCATGCCCTTGCCCGCCTGGAGCTTGGTCGCGGCGGCGAGATGCTGCTTGACGATCGGTACCGCGGTCTTGGCGGTGGCGCGCAACGGCGCCTGGTCGCCGCGCGCGGCATAGCTGGAGTGCAGATCGAGCGCCGCCTGATGCGCCGGCACCTGCTGCCCCAGATACACGCGGTCGAAGTCCGCGGCCGGTGCGTTCTGCAGTTCGGTGATCGACGCGGTTGCACCGGCGTCGAGCGTCGGCGGCGGCGGAGTCAGACCGGCCTTCTTGGCGGCGCGCATCGTCGCGGCCGTGGTCGTCTGGTGATGCTTGATCAGCATCGTCGCGAACTTGCGCACGGCGGGGGTCTGCGACTTCTGCAGCGCGATCTGGCTCGAGTTGATCTCGTACAGATCGCTCCTGCCCGCCGCCATCACATACGGCATCGCCGATGTCTTGGCTTCGGCGGGCGGCGGCGGCGGGGGCGTCTGCGCGACCAGCGGGGTTGCGGTGGCGGCGGCCAGGAACAGGCCAAGATATTTGATCGTCATGTCGGTTCTCCTGAAGATATGTGGTCGATCAGCGTGGGGCATGGCCCGTGACTGCGGCGATCGAGCCGTCGGGGTTCCGGCCCTCGCGGCCGAGCGCTTCGTCCTGTTGCGCCTGCCTGATGGTGTCGCGGTCGCCCTCGCGCGCAGGGGGCATCGCGACATCGGCGATGCCGCTGACGTTGGACGAACCGTGCAGCGCCGCCGCGATCTCGGCGTCAAACTCACCACGCTCGATCGCGGTGCGCATCGCCTGAAGATAATCGGCGAACCGGTCGGCGGGCACGAAGTTGGTCGTGAGGCCACCGATCGTCAGCGGCGCGCCGTTGCGCGTTACCGGCGAGAAGGCGACGTGATCGCCATCGCGCGCGAACCACAGGCCGGTCCGCATGCCCTCGGTCGCCCAGCCCTTTTCGGCCAGATGCAGGTCCTGCAGAACGGCAGCGCGTTCTGCGACGGGATCGGCGGGCGCCTGCGTGCCCATCATGACGGACTTCGCGCCCTTCAAAAGGCCTTCCAGGGTCATGGATCGTCTCCGGATGTCGGGCGAAGGCGGGAGGCGGGTCGCAACCCGCCTCCCGCCGTTGCTCAGCCGATCTGCTGGTTCTGCGCGCCGCTGTCGGGGCGGGCGGGCCCCATCACCGGCTCGTCGCCGAGCGGTTCGTTGCGGAACACGGTGAACTCGCCCTTGCCGTCCATCGTCGGACCCGAGGTCCAGCGACCTTCGGGGAAGGTGCCGTCGACCGAGGTCGCGTAGAAGTTGTAGTTGTTCTGCTGGTCTTCCATGTCCTGCGGGAAGCTGTTGGGGATCGGAAGGTTCATGGCTTCGGCGCCCAGTTCCTCGATCACCGCCAGCCACTGCTGCTGGTGCATCGTGTCGCGCGCGATCATGTAGTGGAGCATCTTCTTCATGCCGTCGTCTTGCGTCGCGTTGAACAGCCGGACTGCGAGCACGCGACCGGTGCTTTCCGCCGCGACGTTGCAGTACATGTCGGCCGCGACGTTGCCGCTGGCGTAGATGTGGCTCATGTTGAACGGCACGCCGTCCGAATCCATCGGCATTGCCGCCAGCCCTGCCGACAGCAAGTTCTTGTGGATGATGCCCTCGATGCTCTGGCGGGGGTTCTCGCCGCCCATCACAGCGCCGACGATGCTGTCCTTGACGCCTTCTTCTTGCAGCGCGGCTGGCGCCTTGTCGAGATTCATCGCGACCGCGGTCGCGAGCATTTCGATATGGCCGATCTCCTCGGTCGCGGTGTGCAGAAGCATGTCGCGGTACTTGGTGGTCGGCGCGCGGTTGCCCCACGCCTGGAAGAAATACTGCATGCAGACGCGGATTTCACCCTCGACGCCGCCGATCGCCTGCTGGAGCATGCGCGCGAATGCCGGATCCGGGTTCGTCACTTGTACCGGATACTGTAATCTCTTGTCATGATAATACATGATTTCGCTCCGCTATTCGTGAACATCGCCGAACGACGATGGCCCCGAAACGCGTCCGATCTCGAATACGTTCAAATGTTATTGCCGCGTTTAATTCAGGTTAAACAGTATTCGCCTGCGCACTATTGGCGCAGCCCTACGCACGATCCGCAATCATATTAACATACCGCAAAGCGACGGGATAAATTACTATATCCAGTCGTTGGCCTGTCAGTTGCGATGAGGATTCCTGCTCGGCCACCCCCGGCAGCGCGCGGCGCACACGGCGTCGATGGAATGCTCCATTCGCTTGCGGAAGGCTGTATTCCTTGAGGATTCACCACCTGAATTGCGGTACCTGCTGCCCGGTCGGCGGCAAGCTGTTCGACGGCTACAGCACCGGCGTGTCGGCGCATCTCGTTTGCCACTGCCTGCTGATCGAGACCAACGACGGTCTCGTCCTGATCGACACCGGATACGGGACGCAGGACAATCGCCGACCGCAGGAACGCCTGTCGAAGTTCTTTATCGCGTTGAACCGTCCGCAGTTGCTGCCGGAGGAGACCGCGCTGGCGCGTGTCCGGCAGTTGGGCTTTCGGCCCGAGGACGTCCGGCATATCGTCGTTACGCATCTCGACTTTGATCATGCGGGCGGAATCGAGGATTTCCCCAACGCGCGGATCCACGTGACCGCGCGCGAGAAGGAAGTCGCCGATGCACGCCGTGGCGGCGCGTTCGTGTCGCGCAAACGCTATCGCCCGCAGCAATGGGATAGTGTGGAGAACTGGTCGCTCTACCCGCTCGGTGGCGGCGAGCGCTGGTTCGGCTTCGACGCAGTCCGCGATCTCGAGGGGCTGCCGCCGGAAATCCTGCTGATCCCGCTCGCGGGCCACACCTGGGGTCATGCCGGCATCGCGATCCAGGACGATGACGGTCGCTGGCTGTTCTACGCCGGCGACGCCTATTTCCATCACGACGAGGTTCGCGGCGAGCGCCGGACCTGTCCGCCCGGGCTCAACACCTATCAGCGGCTAATGCAGGTCGACGCCGAAGCTCGGATGACCAACCAGCGCCGCGTGCGCGCTTTGTCGCTCGACCACGGCGACGCCGTTCGGCTGTTCTGCGCGCACGACCTCGTCGAGTTCGAGGCGTTCGCAACGCCGCTGTCGCGCCCTGCCCGTGCGCTTGGCTAGCACCCCGCGACACGAGTCTTTCATTGTATTTTCAGTATCATGACAAGGAGAAGTATCATGGCTACCTATTCCCCCGACGTCCTGCAGTCGGTCTTCATCACCGGTCTGAAGAACGTGCACGGCGTCGAGCACCAGGCGCTGTCGCTGATCGACCGCCAGCTCGACCATCTGACCAACTATCCCGAGGTCGCGGACATGCTTCGCAAGCATCGCGTCGAGACCGAACAGCAGATCGACCGCGTCCAAGAGATTCTCGCTGGGTTTGGCGAGAGCCATTCGGTGCTGAAGGACGCTGCGCTGTCGCTGACCGGCAACCTGGCTGCAATGGCCCATGTGTTCGCCCCCGACGAGATCCTGAAGAACAGCTTCGCGAACTTCGCGTTCGAGAATTTCGAGGCTGCGAGCTACACCTCGCTGATCACGCTCGCCGATGCGGGCGGCTTCGCTAGCGCGACGCCGCTGCTTCAGACCTCGCTGACTGAAGAGCAGGCGATGGCGGCGTGGATCGAATCGCACAACGCGGCGCTGACGCTGAAATATGTCGAGCGTCGGGCTGCGGGCGAAACCGCCAGCCACTGAGCGTCGTCACGGCGCCGCGGCCCCAAGCCATCCGGCATGGGGGTCGCGGCGCCATCACGAGACCGTAAGCGCGAAACCAGGAGCGTGCCATGTTGGCGATGAATTACCGCGGGCCGTATCGCGTCCGCGTCGATGCGAAACCGATGCCCAAGATCCTGCATCCCGAGGATGCGATCGTCCGCGTGACGCGGTCATGCATCTGCGGATCGGACCTGCATCTCTATCACGGCATGGTCCCCGACACGCGGATCGGCACGACGTTCGGGCATGAATTCTGCGGCACCGTCGAACAGGTCGGGCCCGAGGTGCGCAACCTCAAGATCGGCGATCACGTGCTCGTGCCGTTCAACATCGCGTGCGGCAAATGCCATTTCTGCCAACAGGGGCTGTTCGGCAATTGCCACGAATCCAACGCACAGGCGACCGCGGTTGGCGGCATTTTCGGCTATTCGCACACCGCGGGCGGCTATGATGGCGGCCAGGCGCAATATGTCCGCGTGCCCTATGCGGATGTCGGCCCGATGGTGATCCCCGACTGGATGGACCATGACGACGCTGTGCTGCTGACCGACGTCGTACCGACGGGATACCAAGCCGCCGAAATGGGCGGCATCCAGCGCGGCGATACCGTCGTCGTGTTCGGCGCAGGACCGGTCGGGCTGATGGCGGCACGGTCTGCTTGGCTGTTCGGCGCGGGCCGCGTGATCGTGATCGATCATGTCGAGTATCGGCTGGAGTTCGCGCGCAAATTCGGTCCTGCAGAAGTCTATAATTTCCGCGAGATCGACGACATGGCGGTCTTCATCAAGAAGCAGACCGACTCGCTCGGCGCCGATGTCTGCATCGACGCGGTCGGTGGCGATGCCGCGGGCAGCGCGATCCAGACTTTGTTCGGCACCAAGCTGAAGCTCGAGGCGGGCAACGCGATCGTGCTCCACTGGGCGATCAACTCGGTCAAGAAGGGCGGGATCGTCTCGGTCGTCGGCGTCTATGGCCCGACCGGCAACATGGTGCCGATGGGAAATGTCGTGAATAAGGGCATCACGATCCGCGCCAACCAGGCGTCGGTGAAGCGGTTGCTGCCGCGGCTGATCGAGCATGTCCGCGCCGGGCACATCAACCCCAAGGCGATGATCACCCACCGCGTTCCGCTGGCCGATATCGCGGACGCCTATCATATCTTCTCGGCAAAGCTCGACGGCTGCATCAAGCCCGTGCTGTTGCCGAACGGCGCGTGAAGGAGACCTGGTCGTGAGCAAGGAACTGGTCGATACGGCAAAGATTCCCGGCTGGGGCGTCGATGCCGATCCGGGCAACAACCCGACATATCCGATGCGGCATATCGAAGATCAAAAGGACCGCGGCCTCACGTGGCAGCGTCCGGCGTTGCAGGAACCGAGCGTCGAAATCCTGCGCTCGATCGAACATAACCGGCTGCCCGCCGTGCTGGGTACCTCGACCCCGCCGAGCGGGCTTAGCGGGATGATCCGCCGCTTCGCGTTTCGCCGCAGCGAATCTGACTGGTGGCATTGGCTGTTGCTGATGGGCGCAGACCGGATCAATGTGGTCGAGGGCGTGATCGACGATCTCGGGCATGGGAAAGTGCCTAACATCCCGGCCGAAATGGGCGCGCGTGCCGAATGGCAGCATAACAAGACCGGGCTGGCGAAGAAGGTGGCGGTCGTCGGAGGGCTGTCGCTTGCGGTTTTCCTGCTGTTTCGTGGTCGGGGCGGTCCGGACGCGGCAACCGGTAGCGATCAGAAACTGATCACCGCCGATACCGCGGAAACCGCGCTCGGCGGCGCGCTTCGGCGGCCCTGAGCGCTGTTACTATAACCGTCACCCCAGCGAAGGCTGGGTCTCCTGGGCAGGTCATCCGGCCTGAACCGCGAGATCCCAGTCGTCGCAGGGATGACAGGGGGGGCGGGCCGACGGCTCCCGACTAGAGATCCTCACCTCTGCCGACACCCGGTAGAGGGCGTTATTGCGGCAACAGCCTCGGGAACTCTTCGGGCAGTTCGCGCGCGAGGAAGCCGACGGGGCCGCGATCGGTGGCGACGCGGCGCCCGGCCTGGCCGTGCAGCCACACGCCCCAGCCGCTTGCCACCAGTGGTGCCGCACCGCGCGCGGCGATTCCGGCGATCGCACCAGCTAGCACGTCGCCCGATCCGCCCGTCGCCATACCGATCCCGCCGCCGCCGTAGTGAAGCTGGTCACCGTCGGGCGTCGCGATCACGGTATCGCTCGCCTTCAAGACCGTGATGACGCCGTAGCGCCGGGCGATGTCGTCGGCGATCGCATCGGGATCGGCGTCGACCGCTTCGATATCGAGGCCGGTCAGCGCCGCCATCTCGCCGTGATGCGGGGACGCAATCAGGCGTCCGCGGAACCCCGCCAAGGCCTTGGCATGGTCGCGGATGCAGGGAATCGCTGCAGCGTCGAGGATCAGTACCGTCTGCTCGGTGGCGAGCGCTATCACTAGACGCAGCAGCGGCGCCGCCGCCTCCGGCTTGCTGATCCCCGGGCCGATCACGACCACGTCCGCGCTTTCGACCGACGCTTTCAGCAGCGCGGGCACGCACGGACCGATCTCGCCGTCGTCCTGCACCGGCAGGCCGATGACCGCCGCCTCGGGCACGAGCAGACCCAGCATCGCGGTCGCGCTCTCAACCGTCGCCAACTGCAGCTTGCCCGCCCCGGCGCGGAGCGCGGCTTCGCCGGTCAGGCGAACCGCGCCCGGTACCATCGTCGATCCGCCGATCACCAACACGTGACCGCGGCTGTTCTTGGTGGTGGCGCGGCCATGCACCGGCGCCGGGTTTGCCGCGATCCAGCTGCTGTCGATCTGGACTGGCGCGGTCATGCCCCGACCGCCTTGGTGCCCTCGGGTTCGGCGGTCACCGCGACCGCGCCCTGATCGAGCGGCGTCGTGATATTGTAGCCGACCAGCGCTAGCCCGCCGTCGCGCCCGATCGACGGATCGAACCGGTATTCGGTGATCGAGCAATTCGCGACATCGCCTTGCGCATCGATCGCCACGATTTCCTCCTCGGTCATGTTCTCGATGATGTAGCGCAGGCACAGCACGACGACCTGATGCGCGACGATCATGACGCGGCGCCCGGCGTAGTGCAGTGCAACCGTGTCCATCAGCGAGCGGAGGCGGAAGATCACGTCGCACCAGCTCTCGCCACCGGGCGGGCGGTGGTAGAATTTGCCGAGCAGCCGGCGGAACTCGGCCTGTTGCGGCTCGAGCGTTGCGACCCCCGCGGTGGTCAGGCCGTCGAGGATCCCGAACTCCTTCTCGCGCAGCCGTTCGTCCATGCAGACCGGCCCCTGATCATCGGCGCCGCCGCCGGCATCGCGGAACGCCTGCGCGGTCGCCTTCGCACGCGCATAGGGCGACGCGAGCAACACGTCCGGCCGATCCGCCGCCGACCTGGCTGCGAACCATGCGCCGAGCGCCCGCGCCTGGGCTTCGCCGCGCGGGGACAGCGCGATATCGACGTCGCGCGCGTCGAGTACGATGCGCTCCGCACCCTCCGCATTCGCGGCATCACGCGCGACATTCCCGGCGCTCTCGCCGTGCCGCACGATCCAGAGTCGGCTTGGCCAGCGCGCAGCCGTCACGCCCGGTCGACCCGTGTTCGGGATGATCGCGAGGTCATGGGATGGTTCTCCGTGAGTGTTGCAATCGACGACGGCGGTGATCCGACCGCTCCGGATGCGCAGCGATCGACGAGGGTTGTGAGGCGATAACGGTCCTCCCCTCGCCGCGTTGCAGGACGTTGCTCTGGATCAACATCATCGAGGCCCCCGGCTTTAACGAAAGGGGCTCCGGCCAGTCACCGCGGACGCCTCTCCATAGCGACTGCCCGCCCGCACCGTTCGGCGACGAATTCTGGTGGACATGCGCAAGGACTGGGATACCGTTAGCGCTATCATAATAAGAATATGGAGGATGACTGGTGGACATTACGCGCCGCGACGGATTGGGAATGCTGGCCGGGCTCGCGACCGTGGGCTGTTCGGTCAGTGCCAGATCGCTGGCCCGATCTTCACCCACCGCGCCACGCGGGGCGGCCGCGGGGCTGAATGCGCTGGCGGCCACCAAGGGCATGCGACTGGGCTCCTGCTTCGGATTCGGCCAGCCCGGTGCGGATCGCGGATCGTTTGCGAACCCGGCCTATGCAGCGCTGCTGAAGCGCGACTGCGGGCTGCTCGTCGGCGAGAACGAGATGAAGTGGCAGGCGCTCCGCCCCAGCGCGACGCGTTTCGACTTCGCGCGGTTCGACGCGATGATGGCGTGGGCGACCGCCAACGCGATGCCGGTGCGCGGCCACAATCTATTGTGGCACCAGCCGAAATGGATGCCGCGCTGGGAAGAGACGCATGATTTCGGCGCAACCCCGGCGCGCGCCGCGGCGCGGCTGCTGGTCGATCACATCACGACGGTCTGCCGCCGCTACGGCACGCGGATCGGGAGCTACGACGTCGTCAACGAGGCGGTGAACCCTGCGGACGGAACGCTGTACCAGACCGCGCTGTCGCGGGCGATGGGGGGCCCCGAGCCGACCCTCGACCTCGCGTTCCGCACTGCGCGCACGGTCGCCCCGCACGCGCAGCTGGTCTATAACGACTATATGAGCTGGGAACCCGGCAACGCCACGCACCGCGCCGGCGTGCTAAGGCTGCTCGAGGGGTTCAAGGCGCGCGGAGTCCCGGTCGATGCGCTCGGCGTGCAGTCGCACCTGATCACGCAGGGGACGGATACGCGCGCGACGATCGCCGCGCTAAATGGCGACTGGCGCCGCTTTCTCGATGCGGTGACGGGAATGGGCTACGGGCTGGTCATCACCGAGCTCGACGTGCGCGACAACGGGCTGCCCGCGGATATCGCGGTCCGCGACCAGGGCGTCGCCGATTTCACCCGCGGCTATCTCGACCTGATGTTCGCCTATCCCGCGGTGCGCGACGTGCTGCTATGGGGGATGACCGATCGGTACAGCTGGATCGAGGGTTTCGAGCCGCGGAAGGACAAGGCGCGGCGCCGCCCGTGCCCCTATGACGCGGTGTTCAAGCCCAAGCCGATGCATGCCGCAATCGCTGCGGCGTTGACGGCAGCGCCTGCGCGCGCATGAATTCACCCCGCCCCGCCTTGCCGCCAGAGCAAGGGGGGCCAACACAGGAGAGGAAGAATGAAGGGTTTGTTGATCGCGGGCGCAATGCTCGCAAACGCCACCATAGCCGCCGCTCAGACCGCGCCGGCGCCGGCGCCGGCTCCCGCAGCCCCTGCGACGAAAGCCGCGCCGAACGTGCTCGACCGCGCGGTCAATACGCCGGGCACGAACTGGTCGATCTACGGCGCGGGGCAGACGTCCAAACTCGGCACGACGCAGGGCGTGCCGGGCAACCAGGCGATGCGGGTCACGGTGGCCGCCAAGGGCGCGAACGCATGGGACGTCGGCGCCCAGTCACCGATCCAGAAGGCGATCGGCGCGGGTGACGCAATCCTCGTCGCGGTCTATCTGCGCGCACCGCAGCTGAAGGACGGCGAGACCACGTCGATCCCGTTCCTCGGCGCCAACGAGAAGGCGGCACCATACGCAATGGTGATCGGCAGCCCGGTGATTATCACCAACAGCTGGAAACTCTATTACGCGTCGGGCAAGACCACGCGGGCGTTCGCCGCCGACACGGCCAACGTCGCCGTGCATCTGGCCGCGGCCAAGCATGTCGTCGAACTGGGGCCCGTGTTCGTGCTCGACTTCGGACCCGATTACGATCCCGCCAAGCTGCCCAGAAACTAACGGTGCGCGGCGTCACTGGCCCCGCCTGCCTTGTCATCCGGGCCCGGGGCTCCCGCTCCCGCGGTCCAGCAGCGGGACCGCGGATCACGTCCGGGGTAACGACGGACATCATGGCCTACCCTTACCATCATCACGCCGCAGAAAGCTCCTCCTGATGCCCTTCCCCCTTCTCCTCGCCGCCGCGGTGATCAATCTCAACCAGCTCGGTTTCCGCCCGGATGACCCCAAGCACGCGATCGTCGCGGATGCGGCGACGCGCCCGCTCGACTGGGTCGTGGTCGACGACGTCGGCAAGACCGTATTGTCGGGGCGGACGACCGTCGGCGGCGACGATGTCGCGTCGGGCGACCATGTCCATGTCGTCAGCTTCACGGCGCTCACCCGCCCAGGAACCTACCGCCTGCGTGTCGACGGAACGGACAGCGGCCGCTTCCGCGTCGGTCGCGACGTCTATGCGCCGCTCGCGAAGAGCGCGCTCAACTTCTTCTATCAGCAGCGCGCCGGCACGCCGATCGAGGCGCGCTGGGCGGGAGCGCGCTGGGCGCGCGCCGCGGGCCACCCGCACGAAATCGCGGCCTGTTTCTCGGGGGCTGACGAAAAGGGCAATGTCTGGCCCGGCTGCCCGTACACGCTCGACGTCACCGGCGGCTGGTACGACGCCGGTGATCAGGGTAAATATGTCGTCAACGCCGGCATCGCGGTGTGGACGCTGCAGAATCTGTACGAGACCAAGCTTGCCCGCCGGGTGTTCGCCGATGGTCAGGCGCGGCTGCCCGAGGCCGGCAACGGCCGTGACGATCTGCTCGACGAGGCGCGCTGGGAGGTCGAATGGATGCTGCGGATGCAGGTCCCCGCGGGCACGCGGCTGTCGCTCCCGGTCGGCCCGCACGATCGCTCGGATAAGCTGACGCTGACCCCGGTCGACGCCGGCGGCATGGCGCATCACAAGGTGGCCGACGCGCACTGGACCGCGCTGCCGACCGCGCCCGCGGACGACAAGGAGCCGCGGCTGCTCTACCCGCCCTCGACCGCGGCGACCCTCAACCTCGCCGCGGTCGCCGCGCAGGCCGCGCGGCTGTGGAAGCCGATCGATCCTGCGTTCGCCACGCGCTGCCTCGCCGCCGCGCGCGCCGCCTGGGATGCCGCACAGCGCAACCCCGCGGTCTTTGCGGCGCAGGGCTTCACCGGCAGCGGCGGATACGGCGACGACACGCTCGACGACGAACGCGCCTGGGCCGCCGCCGAACTGTTCGCGACCACCGGCGAGCCCGCCTATCGCGCCTTGCTGCCGACTGGGCCGACCGGCGAACCTGGATGGGGCAGCGTCGCGCCGCTCGGCACGGTCACGCTTGCGACCGCAAGCGGAGTCCCGACCATGATCCGCGACGGCGCACGCGCGGCGATCGTCGCCGCGGCCGACGGGTTCCTCGCAGAAACCCCGCGCACCGGCTACCGCATCCCCTATGCGTCGCAGCGCTATGGCTGGGGGTCGAACTCCAACATCCTCAACCGCGCGATGCTGCTGGGCCTCGCGCAGCGCTTCACCGGCGATGCGCGCTACCGCGCCAGCGTGGTCGACGCCGCCGACTATGTTCTCGGCCGCAACCCGCTCGGGCAATCCTATGTGTCGGGCACCGGGTGGAAGCCGCTGACCAACCCGCATCACCGCTTCTGGGCGCACCAGCTGGCGGCCGCCTCGCCCCCGCCACCGCCGGGCGTGCTGTCGGGCGGACCCAACAGCAGCGCGATGGTCGATCCGATCGCGCTGAAGCTGAAGGGAAAATGCGCGCCGCAACGCTGCTGGGCGGACGACATCAACGCCTATGCGCTGAACGAGGTCGCGATCAACTGGAACGCGCCTCTGGTCTGGGTCGCCGCCTATCTGGACGGCGACTGACGTTCAGCGCCGCTGCAGCGACTTCAGCAGATAGCCGCGGATGCGTTCGGTGCGCTCGGGGCTGGCGGGTCCCAGCACGCCGCGTGCGGGCACGGGCAAGTGGTCGCCCGCCGCGGTCGCCTCGTCACCGAACACATAATGGTCGAACCACGCGCGCCAGCCCGCTTTCTCAGCCGCGGGCCGGTCGCGGACCGCCATCATCGCGTGCACCATCGCATGGAACGCCGACACGGTCGGATCGAACGCCCACCAGTAGTTGCACAACACGTTGAGAGTCCCGAACGCCTGGACGTGGTGCCACCAGATCGCCGGGATGAAGATCGCGTCGCCCGGCCCCAGATCGGCGACCAGCGCATGGCCAAGCGCTTCGGCATAGCGCGGATAGCGGTCGAGATCGGGGGCGAGCGGGTCCACCATGCTCGACGGCGGGCCCGCCAGCGTCCGGTCGAGCGGGCCGAGATACAGGTTGCCGACCTGTTCGGGCGGGAACAGCGTGAAGCGGCGCTGCCCGGCAACCACGCACGCCAGGTTGGTCGATCCGTCGTAATGCGTCGCGGTCTGTGATCCGTTGCCGATCCACAGCCGCGGCGTCGCATCCCCCATCGGCAGGTCGAGCGGGTTCGCCGCCGCCCAGCCGGGCAGATGCTCGGGTGCGGTGGCGGCGTTCGCGTAGAGGATATGCCGCTCACGTTCCGGCACCGTGGAGAGCCGCAGCAGCTCGCTCAGCAACATGCCCAGCGGGGCCTGTTCGCGGTGGAAGTTGAACCCCTCCAGATTGTCACCGCGATAGAAGAATTTCCCGCCGAATTCGGGGCCGCCGATCAGCACCTCCATCGGCTTGCCGCCGTCGCCGAGGCTCGCGAGATACGCGGCGGTGGCGCGGTCGCCGGCCAGCCCGGCGCGCACGCTGGCCCAGTGCGCAACCTGCCCGCGCAGCACGATCGGTGTATCGCGTGGCGCGATGTCGGCCGCGAACGTCGCGGCGTCGACAGCGTCGCGTTCCGCGACGCGCGCATCGGTAGCGGCGGGATGATCGATCTTCATGCCAGCGGGATATCGCAGCCCGCGGCCCCACGCCATATCGCGCTTCTCCACCGATCCCGAATCATCGTCAAAGCCCGATCTCATCGAGTGCCGAAGTTAGTTCTTCGCTTATCGCTGCGTTTTCTTTCGGCGTGAGCCGGTTCAGCACCGTTTTGACGCGCTGCTGCCCGACCTGCAGCGTCTTGTGCCGGACCTCGCGGATCTGGTTGGTCCGCCACGACCGGCTTTCGCCGAGAAGCGCGGCCCATTTGGCCTCCTCAGCCGCCAGGATCGCCAGCGCGAGCCGCAAGCCGTCGCGGCGGCCGCGGGCATAGTCGTCGGATGCGTCGGACGTCCCGGTTTTGCTTGCCATGGCGCCGCATAGCGAACCTGCTCCCCGCATCGCAAACCCTATCGCGTGCCGTCGCGCACCGTCTCCATCGCCACGAAGGTCGACGTGCTGGCCACGTGCGGCAACGCGGAGATCTTTTCGCCGAGCACGAACCGGTAGCGGCGGATGTCGGAGGTGCGGACTTTCAACAGATAATCGAAGCTGCTCGCGATCATGTGGCATTCCTCGACCTCCGGAATGCGCCGGACGGCGGCGTTGAAATCGCGCAGCGCCTGCTCTCGCGTGTCCGACAGCTTGACCTCGGTGAAGGCGACGTGATCGAGCCCGAGCCGTTCGGGATCGATGACCGCCCGGAACCCGCGGATGACGCCGGTATCGATCAAGCGCTTCAGGCGAACCTGCGTCGGCGTTTTCGACAGGCCGACCCGTTCGGCAAGCTCGGTGACGGTGATCCGTCCCTCGTCGGCGAGCACCGTCAGGATAGCACGGTCGAACCGGTCGATTTCACTACCAGTGACGTCATTCGTGGAGTTTTTGTCTACCATGGCGGCGCATATACCGCAGGATTCCACTCCATGCCGCCATTATCGGTCGGATCGACTTGCACCGACGTGATATCGCGTTGCCATGACATCGCCCCTGCCCTTCGCCGGCTTCGCCCCCGCGCTGCGTCCCGCAACCGACATGCGTGCCGCGATCACCGCCGCCGCTCGGGTCCCCGAGCCCGTCTGTGTGCCGGAACTGGTCGCCGCGGCGACCCTGCCCCCCGGGACGACAAGCGCGGCGGCCGAGACCGCGCGCGGCCTGATCGAGCGGCTTCGCGCGAAAAAGTCGCGCGGTGGCGTCCAGGCGCTGGTGCAGGAATATGCGCTCAACAGCGAGGAAGGCGTCGCGTTGATGTGCCTCGCCGAGGCGCTGCTGCGCATCCCCGACACCGCGACGCGCGATGCGCTGATCCGCGACAAGATCGCTGGCGGCGACTGGGCCGCGCATCTCGGCGACGGCCGCTCGCTGTTCGTCAACGCCGCGACCTGGGGGCTGATCGTCACCGGCAAGCTGACCGCCAGCGCCGATGATCGCGGGCTGTCCAAGGCGCTCACCCGGATGGCGGCGCGGCTCGGCGAACCCGTGATCCGCCGCGGAGTCGATCTGGCGATGCGGATGATGGGCGAACAGTTCGTCACCGGCCAGACGATCGACGAAGCACTCGCGCGCGCCAAACCGCGCGAGGACCGCGGCTTCGGCTTCTCGTACGACATGCTCGGCGAGGCGGCGACCACCGCCGCGGACGCCGATCGCTATTATGCGGATTACACGCAGGCGATCCACGCGATCGGCAAGGCGGCGGCACGCCGCGGACCCTATGCGGGGCCCGGCATCTCGATCAAGCTGTCCGCGCTGCATCCGCGCTATTCCCGCGCCCAGGCGGCACGGGTGATGACCGAGCTGCTGCCGCGCGTCCAGGCGCTCGCGGCGCTCGCGCGCGGCTATGACATCGGCTTCAACATCGACGCTGAAGAGGCGGACCGGCTCGAGCTTTCGCTCGACCTGCTCCAGTCGCTCGCAGAGGATCCGGCGCTAGAGGACTGGGACGGCCTCGGTTTCGTCGTGCAGGCATACGGCAAGCGCTGCCCGCTGGTGATCGATTTCGTCATCGACCTCGCACGCCGGACGGGCCGCCGGATCATGGTCCGTCTGGTCAAGGGCGCCTATTGGGATGCCGAGATCAAGCGCGCGCAGGTCGACGGACTGAGCGACTATCCGGTCTATACGCGGAAAATCTACACCGACATCGCGTACATCGCCTGCGCGCGAAAACTGCTCGCCGGGCGCGATGCGGTGTTCCCGCAATTCGCGACGCACAACGCGCAGACGCTGGCGACGATCTACCAGATGGCGGGGCCCGACTTCGCGTTCGGCGACTATGAGTTCCAGTGCCTCCACGGCATGGGCGAACCGCTCTACGACGAGGTCGTCGGCGCCGACAAGCTCGACCGCCCGTGCCGCGTCTACGCGCCGGTCGGCACGCACGAGACCCTGCTCGCCTATCTCGTCCGGCGCCTGCTCGAGAACGGCGCGAATTCCTCCTTCGTCAACCGCATCGCCGATCCGGCCGTGCCGGTCGCGGAGCTGATCGCCGACCCGGTCGCGATCGTCGCGGCGATGCCCGTCCCCGGCGCGCCGCATGAGGCGATCGCGCTGCCCGCCGCCATCTATGGCGCGCGACGCAACTCGACCGGGCTCGATCTGAGCGACGAGGCGACGCTGGCGATGCTGGCCGGCGCGCTCGACGAGAGCACACAGCGCGACTGGACCGCCGGGTCCGCCCCCGGCGACGCACAGCCGGTCCGCAACCCCGCCGACCGCCGCGACATCGTCGGCCATGTCATCGACATGAGCGAAGACGGCGCGCGCGAGGCGGCGCGACGCGCCCGTGCAGCGTTCGATGCGTGGCGCCTGGTGCCGCCCGGCACGCGCGCCGCGGTGCTCGATCGCGCCGCCGACCTGCTCGAGGGTCGCATGCCGATGCTGCTCGGGCTGATCATCCGCGAGGCCGGCAAGTCCGCCGCCAACGCCGTCGCCGAAGTGCGCGAGGCGGTCGATTTCCTGCGCTATTACGCCGCCGAAGCCCGGCGGACGATGGATACCGGGACGCGCGCGCTCGGCCCCGTGGTCTGCATCAGCCCGTGGAACTTCCCGCTCGCCATCTTCACCGGGCAGGCGGCGGCGGCGCTGGTCGCGGGCAACACCGTGCTTGCCAAGCCCGCCGAGGAAACCCCGCTGATTGCCGCCGAAGCGGTTCGCATCCTCCACCAGGCGGGGATCCCGAAGGATGTCGTGCAACTCGTCACCGGCGCAGGGGCGATCGGCGCCGCGCTGGTCGGCGCGCCCGAGACCGCGGGGGTGATCTTCACCGGCTCGACCGACGTCGCGCGGCTGATCCAGCGGCAGCTCGCCGGCCGCCTCTCCGCCGATGGCACGCCGATCCCGCTGATCGCCGAGACCGGCGGGCAGAACGCGATGATCGTCGATTCCTCCGCGCTGACCGAACAGGTTGTCGCCGATGTGATCGCTTCCGCATTCGACAGCGCAGGCCAACGCTGTTCCGCGCTCCGCCTGCTGTGCCTGCAGGAGGACGTCGCCGACCGCACGCTCGCGATGCTCAAGGGCGCGATGCAGGAGCTCGCCGTCGGCCGTACCGATCGCCTCGCGGTCGATATCGGCCCCGTGATTACCGCCGAAGCGCGCGACGGCATCGAGGCGCATATCGCCGGGATGCACGCCGCCGGCCGTACCGTCGACCGGCTCACGCTTGGGGAGGATACCCAGCACGGCACCTTCGTCGCGCCGACGATCATCGAACTGCGCGACATCGCCGAACTCGACCGCGAAGTGTTCGGCCCGGTGCTGCACGTCGTCCGCTACCGCAGCGGCGAGATGGACGCGCTGGTCGGCGCGATCAACGCCACCGGCTATGGCCTGACCTTCGGCCTGCATACCCGGCTCGACGACACCATCGCGCGGGTCTCGCAGCGCATCGAGGCGGGCAATCTCTACATCAACCGCAACGTCATCGGCGCGGTCGTCGGCGTGCAGCCATTCGGCGGGCGCGGCATGTCCGGCACCGGACCCAAGGCCGGTGGCCCGCTGTATCTCACCAAGCTGGTCGCCAATCCGGAACCGGAGCTGCCGTCGTCGTCCGCCGTGGAGGACCCGGCGTTGAAATCGTATCTGACCTGGCTGGAGGCGCAGCGCGATCTCGCCGCGGTCCGCGCGTTGCAGGACATCGGTGAGCATTCGAAGCTCGGCCACGAGATCACGCTTCCCGGCCCGGTCGGCGAGCGCAACCTCTACGCGTTTCGCCCGCGCGGGCGGGTGGCGCTGTCGGCGCAGACGGTGACGGGTCTGCGGATCCAGCTCGGCACCCTCCTCGCGACCGGGAATGACGCGGTGGTCGCGACCGCGGTGTCGGGCACGATCCGCGACCTGCCCGACGCCGTCCGCGCGCGCGTGGTGATCGCGGAGGATCCGCTCCGCCATGACGGGATCGCCGCCGCCTTGGTCGAGGGCAGTGCAGAGCGTATCGCGGACGCGTCGCGCATGCTTGCCGAGCGGCCCGGCGCCATCGTCTCGCTGCAGTCAGCCTCTGTGGATGCGTTGCTGACGGGCGATGGCTATTGCCTCGACTGGCTGCTCGAAGAAGTGTCGACGTCGATCAACACCACCGCGGCGGGCGGCAATGCAAGCCTGATGGCGATCGCCTGAGCCCATCCTTCGAAATCAGGCGGACCCAAGCACGGGGTCGCGACGTTCAAGCGGCTCCCAAAATCGGATCGGATCGTATGCGTTTACTTGTCGCAGAAAGCGAACCCCCAGAGGCGCGCGAAAAGCGCCGCGACAGCGTCGGCCGGAGCTCGGGCGAGACCTATATCGACATGCTCGGCGAGCTGGTGCCGGGCGCGTCGTGCGACCGGGTCAAGCCCGCAGATGCGGATGGCGAACCGATGGATAGGGCCGCGATCGAACGCTACGACGCGGTGTTCCTGAGCGGTTCGCCGTTGCATGTGTACGAGGATACGCCGCAGGTCGCGCGCGAGATCCACTTCATGCGAGAGGTGTTCGCGTCCGGCACGCCGTCGTTCGGGTCGTGCGCCGGGCTTCAGGTCGCCGCCGCGGCCGCCGGCGGCAAGGTCGGTGCGATGGGCCACCGGCGCGAGATGGGGTTCGCGCGTAGGATCGTAGCGACCACGGCAGGCCGCGACCATCCGTTGCTCCGCGGTCGTCCCGCCGCGTTCGACGCGCCCGCGGTGCACAGCGACGAAGTCATGACGTTGCCGCCGGGCGCGATCCTGCTCGCCGGCAACGCGGTGACCGCCGTGCAGGCCGCCGAGATCCGCTTCGACCGCGGCGTCTTCTGGGGGGTGCAATATCATCCCGAGCTGTCGCTGCACGAAGTGGCGGCGGCGCTGCGCCGCGAGGCGGACGACCTGCTCGACCACGGCTTGGCGCGTTCGCGGGGCGACATCGAGCGTATCGCCGCAATGGTCGACGCGCTCGACCGCGAGCCCAACCGCGCCGATCTCGCCTGGCAGCTGGGGCTCGACGCCGAAGTCACCGACATTGCGCGCCGCCGGACCGAGCTCAGCAACTTCCTCTGCCATCTGGTCGAGCCGACGATGGCGGACCGCGGCCGCGCGTCACGCGCGGGACTGGACACGCTTGCGGCGTAACGGCGCGTCGCCTTGGCGGTTCAGGCTTCGGCATCCTCGACCGGTGACTCGATCGCCCAATAGGTCGCGTAGCGTTCATGCGCGATGCGATGATAAGGGATCAGGCGGACCGGCCGGTTTGCCGCCGACGTGACGGTGAAGTCCAACGGACCGCCGCTCGGGCGGATGCGCTGCGCGATCGTATCGGGGCGCCCGGCCAGCGTCGGTACGGCAAAACGCTGCGCGTTATAGTCGCCATATTTGCGCTCGTTGACGACGATGTCGGCGACGGGGGCAAGGCCGTCGCGACCGAGCTCGCCCGCCAGCACCAGCGGACCATAGGTGAACGCGACGATATCGGGCGCCGCGGGCGCGCTTTCCGCCGCGACCTCCATCGCCAGCCGCAACTCCACCGCATCCCCGGTTCGCCACGTCCGAGCGAGCGTGAGGTATCGCCCCGGATCGGACGACCGCATCGCCTCGACGCCGTTGACCAGCACCACCGCGGTGCGGCTCCATTGCGGATGACGCAGCTTGAGGGTCGCGCGGGTCGGCCGCTCCAGCGTCCAGCGCAGCGTCGTGGTCGGCGCGTCGGGGAAGGTCGTGGTCTGCGTCAGCAACGCACCCTTGTCCTTCCAGCGCACAGAGGAAGGCACGAACAGGTTCACGTACAGCGAGTCATCGTCGTGGAAGTAGATCGAGTCGCGATATTTGACGTGGTTTTCCATGCCGGTGCCGGTGCAGCACCAGAACGAATCTTCGGGCGTGTGATAGAGCTTCATGTAGCCCGGCCGCCCACCTTGGAAATAGGTCGCCATGCCGCTGTCCGGGTCCTGCGACGCCAGGATGCCGTTGTAGAGCGTGCGTTCGTAGTAATCGGCATAGGCGGCCTGCGGATCGTTCAGGAACAGCGCGCGGGTCAGCTTGAGCATGTTGTGCTGGCAGCACGTCTCCGACCCCTTCGCGGAGAACACGTGATCGGCGAAGTTCGCCATCGGGAAGAAATGCTCGTTGTCGCCGTGCCCGCCGGTGGCGAACGACCGGGTCAGCGCGACGGTCTTCCAGAAGAAAGCCGCCGCGGCGTGATATTCTGGTTTGCCAGTGATCTCCCACACCCGTTGGAAGCCAACGAACTTGGGCACCTGCGTGTTGGCATGCATGCCGTCCAACGTGTCGCGGCCGTCGGCCAGCGGCGCCATGATCGCCTTGTGCGAGAAGCGCTCGGCGAGCTGGCGATAGTCGGCGTTGCCGGTCATGGCGTGGAGATCGGCGAACACCTCGTTCATCCCGCCATGTTCGGTGGCGAGCATCGTCTCGAACTGCGCGTCGCTCAACGGCCGCGTCGCCACCACCGCCCAGTCGGCGAACCGAAGCAGAACCGCTCGCGACGCGGCACTGTCGGTCAACAGCACCGCGTCGCGCAGGCCGGCATAGATTTTGTGCAAAGTGTACCAGGGCACACCGGTGATTTTGTCACCGCGCAGATGTGCCGCGACCAGCGCCGGCCCATCCGGGAACGCACAGACCAGACCCGACTTGGCGGCCGCCTGGCACGTCGCCAGCTCGCGCGCGATATAGTCGATCCGCGCCTTGAACCGCGGATCATGCGTCGAACGCCACGCCAGCGCGCAGGCGGACAGGTAGTGACCCAGCGTATGGCCGTGGCAGTTGATGTCGGCCCACAACTGCTCCGATTCCCAACCGCCATAGACCGGCGCCTTGGGCGTCAAACCGGCGTTCACGCGGAAATTGTGGAGCATCCGATCGGGCTGCAAGCGCAGCAGATACGCCTCAGTCTTGCGCTGCGCGTGCAGGAAGGGACCACCGTCCAGCGAGACATCGGCCATGTCGAACGCGCGCAGTGTCGCAGTCGGGCGGTCCGCCGCACCGTCTGGCGTGCGCGCGTAGAGAGTAGTCGGCGCGACGATGGTGGACCCGGCCAACAACGCGCCAGCGCCAGCGCTGGCCAGGAGTTCGCGACGGGAATGTCGAGCATCAGGGCGTTTGGTCATATGATCTCGCCATATCCTGTCTGAGTTGGATCGTGATCCCTGGCCTGTTGGCGGCCGTGGCGGTTGCACTGCACAACAGCGCCGCGACGATCGTCCACGTCATCGGCCGCTCAGCGCAGATCGAGTACCAGCACCGACTTCGCCGGTAGCGTTAGCGTGAGCGTCCCGCCTGCCACCTGCGCGCCGGTGAACGGCTGCGGCGTCACCACGTCCGGCGCGTCGAAGCTGTTGTGCGCGTCCATCGCCGTGCCGGTGATGATCCGCCCGGCGGCCTGCGTCGCCTGCAACCCGGTCATCGCCACCGTCACCGGCATCGCGCGATTGGGGTCGAGGTTGACCAATGCGACATGCACCTGCCCCGCCGCATCGCGCACCGCCGACGCGCTGACTGCCGGCACCGCCACCTCGTCCTTGTGATACCAGGGCGAGGTCAGCGTGATCGGCAGCGAGGTCGCCCCCTGCCACGGCTTGTAGAGGTCATAGACCCAATAGGTCGGCGTCTTCACCATCCGCGCGCCGTCGGTCAGCAGCATCGCCTGAAGCACGTTCACCATCTGTGCGATCGCCGCCATCTTCACCCGGTCGGCATGATGCGCGAAAATGTTGATGTTGAGCCCGGCGACCACCGCGTCGCGCAGCGAATTCTGCTGTTCGAGGAAACCGGGGTTGGTGCCCGGCGTCGGATCATACCACGTGCCCCATTCGTCGACCGCGAGCATCACGCGCTTGGCGGGGTCGTATTTGTCCATGATCGCCGAATGCTTGGTGATGAAGGTCTCCATCTCCAGCGTGTGTGACATCGTCGTCGCCCATTCGCGCTCGGGGAAGCCCAGGGCCGCGCCCTTGTCGCTCCAGTTCTTGTCGCGGGGCCGCGTGTAGTAATGCAGCGCCAGCCCGTCGATATTCTTGCCGGCGATACGCATCAGCGCATCGGTCCATTCATAGTTCGAATCGCTCGGGCCGCTCGCGATCTTGAGCATCGTGCCGTTCGCCGACTTGGCGAACTGCGCGTATCGGTTGGTCAGGTCGGCGGCATATTCGGCGCGCATGTTGCCGCCGCAGCCCCATAATTCGTTGCCGATGCCGAGATACTGGACCTTCCACGGCGCGGCATGACCGTTGCGCTCGCGCTCCTTGGCGAGCACCGTCGTGCCCTTGGCGGCGGTCATGTATTCGACCCACTGCGCAGTCTCGGCGGGCGGCGCGCTGCCGACGTTCGCCGAGACATAGGTGCTGGCGCCCAGTCGCTCCATCAGCCCGAAATATTCATGCGTGCCAAAGCTGTTGTCCTCGTTGACGCCGCCCCAGTTGGTGTTGACCTTGGTCGGTCGGCTCTTGGTCGCGCCGATGCCGTCGCGCCAATGATATTCGTCGGCGAAGCAGCCGCCGGGCCAGCGTACCATCGGCACGTTCACGGCCTTCAACGCCGCGATCACGTCGCTGCGGTAGCCGCCGTCGTTCGGAATGCGCGATCCCTTGCCGACCCAGATGCCGCCGTAAATGCCGTGGCCGAGATGCTCGGCGAACTGGCCGAAGACGTCGCGGTGGATGACGGAACCGGGCTTGTCGGCGCTGAGCGTCGCGGTGACCGCAGGCGCGGCGGCCTCTTGCGCCATCCCCGGTGCGCCGAGCGCCGTTCCCGCCAGCATAAGCGGCGCGAGCCGGAGCAGGCGCGGCATGCGCCCCCATGACGGAACGGACTTTGGCTGCGCGTTGCGATTCCCCACGGTCATGCTCTCCTGCTCGCGCGCTTGTGCGCGGTCATTGTCGTCAATGACTTGTAGGAGTAGTTAAAACCGCGCCCGCGTCAACCGGCGTCCGGTTCGGCGTGATCCGTTCGACACGGCGGCCCCACGCGATTTTCGTAATCGACCCCGCGAGCAGGTGGCGCGACCGAATGTTAGCGCTATAACGAATGGGAATCGGGCGATGAAACCATGCTCGGACGCACCAGAGAGGACCCACATGGCGGCAAAATCCGCAATCTGCCTGATCGCATCGCTGCTCGCGAGCGCGGCCCCGTCGACGGCCCAGACCGTCGCGCCCGTCGCGCCCGTCGCGCCGGAGCTGACGTTGAACGCCGCCGGCTATTACGAAGCGCCAGCCGCCAATGTCCTCGTCTTTTCAAACTGGTATGACGGGCTGTTCGCGGATTCGAAGATCAGCGGCGTCGAGATCATCCAGCAGGGCGCGCGTATCGCGACCAATGGCGATGTCCGCCTGTCCTCGACTCCGGGCCAATGGGACGCGATCGGTCGACTGGTCGACCGCAAGGTCGATGCCGCCACCGGTGCGATTACGGTGACGCTCGAATATCCCGCCTACAACTGGACCTATCGGGTGCGGTCCGAAAAGCGGGGCGGTGCGGTCGCGGTCTCGGTCCTGCTCGATCAGCCGGTGCCCGCCGCGCTCGCGGGCAAGGCGGGATTCAACATGGAATTCCTGCCGGCAGCCTATTTCCACCACAGCTATATGGCGGACGGCAACACCGGCACCTTCCCGATCTACCCCGCCGACGCGATGACGATGACGTCCGAGCGCAACGCCGCCAGCGGCCGCGCCGAGGGGCCGGGTGCCGAACCGACCGCCATCGCCAAGGGTAGCCGCTTCGTGCTCGCGCCAGAGGATCCCGCGCGCCGGGTGACAATTCGGTCGACCGCCGAAATGCAGCTGTTCGACGGCCGCAACCAGGCGCAGAATGGCTGGTTCGTACTCCGCTCGCTGCTGCCCGCGGGCAAGACCGGCACCGTGCTGGAATGGACGATCCAGCCCAACAGCGTCCCCGGTTGGCTGCGCGCGCCGGTGATCGCGCATTCGCAGCTCGGCTACACCCCCGCCGCGCGGAAAGTCGCGACGATCGAGCTCGACCGCAACGATCGCCGCGTGCAGCCCGCGCGACTGCTCCGCGTCGGTGAGGACGGCAGCATGACCCCGGTCAGGACCGCGCCGGCGAAGCGCTGGGGCGACTATCTCCGCTACAGCTATATGCAGCTCGATTTCAGCGCGGTCCGGACGCCCGGCACCTATCTGCTCGAATATGGCCAGACCCGCACCGCGCCGTTCCGGATCGCGGCGGACGCCTATGCCGGCGCGTGGCATCCGACGCTCGACGTCTATTTCCCGGTCGCGATGGACCATATGTTCGTTAACGAAGGCTACCGCGTATGGCACGGCGACGCGCACCGCGACGATGCGCGCCAGGCGCCGGTCAACCACGAGCATATCGATCTCTATGCGCAGGGGCCGACCACCGACACCAAGTTCAAACCGGGCGAGCATATTCCCGGCCTCGCGGTCGGGGGCTGGTTCGATGCGGGCGATTACGACATCCGCACCCAGTCGCAATATCAGGTGATCCGTTCGCTGGTCGACAGCTGGGAAGGCTGGCACCCAATGCGCGACACCACGTCGATCGACTGGGCGCGCAAGAAGACCGAGATGCACGTGCCCGACGGCACGCCCGATCTACTCCAGCAGATCCGCCACGGCACGCTGCAGCTGGTCGCGCAGTTCGACGCGGTCGGCCATGCGATCCACGGCATCGTCGAACCCGACGTCGCGCAGTACACGCATCTGGGCGATGCTTCGACCAAGACCGACGGCCTGATCTACGATCCCGCGCTGAAGCTCGGGGAAGAGCGTGACGGCCGCAGCGGGACGCCCGACGATCGCTGGGCGTTCACGACCAAGGCATCCGCGCTCAACTACGGCTCGATCGCCGGTCTTGCCTCGGCATCGCGCGCACTGGCGCAGATCGACGCTGCGCTGTCGAAGAAGGCACTCGCCATCGCCACGCGTACCTGGGCCGAAGAACAGTCCCATGCGCCCGACACCTACCAGCATGGCAACACCACGGGCGGGCCGCTGGAGGCGGAGAAATTCTCGGCGGCGGTCGAGCTGCTGCGCTCGACGCGCGATCCGCAATACGTGGCCGCGGTCCAGGCACTCTGGCCAGCGATGGAAAAGAGCTTCGCGTCCAATCTGCGCGATGCGGTCGCCGCGATCCCGTTCATGCCGGCGAGCTACCGCGAGGCGATTATCCCCGCTGTCCGCGCCTATGCCGCCGCGACCGAGACCGCCGCCAAGGCCAACCCGTTCGGCGTGCCGATCACCACCGGCGGCTGGGCGGGCAGTGGCACCGTGCTGGCGACCGCGCTCAACGCCTATACGCTGCACAAGGCGTTCCCGGAGATCATGTCCGCCGAGCCGGTGTTCCGCGGGCTCGAATTCCTGCTCGGCCATCATCCCGCGTCCGACGTGTCGTTCGTCTCCGGGGTCGGCACGGTGTCGAAGGAAGTCGCCTACGGCAACAACCGTGCCGACTTCTCGTTCATCGCAGGCGGCGTTGTGCCGGGCGTGCTGGTCATCAAGCCAGACTTCCCCGAGAACCATGAGGACTGGCCGTTCTTCTGGGGCGAGAACGAATATGTCATCCCGGAGGGCGCGATGTGGATCGAACTCGCGCAAGCGGCGCAGGAACTCGCCGGGATGCCGGCACAAGGAGTGCCGCCAAATGAAGACGATCGTCGGAACCGCCGCACTTGGCCTGCGGGGTCTCGCAACGGCCGCTTCGGCCAGTGACGGACCGCGCTTCAGCCGTTTCAGTTACGATGGCCATGCGCAGGAACAGGTGAAAGTCGGCCAGGGCCAGTACCGCAACCCGATCCTGTCGGGCTATTACCCCGACCCATCGGTGACGCGTCGGAGACGACTATTATCTCGTGCTGTCGTCGTTCGCGCACTACCCGGGGCTGCCGATCTTCACGTCGAAGGACCTGGTGAACTGGACTCAGATCGGCAACGCGATCGACCGGCCCGAACAGCTCGACTTCACCGGCATGCGCACGTCGCAGGCGGTGTTCGCGCCCGACATCTCGGTCCACGACGGCACCTTCTACATCGTCAACACCTGCGTCGAGTGCAAAGGCAATTTCGTCATCACCGCGAAGGACCCGGCGGGCCCCTGGTCGAACCCGATCTGGCTGCCGTTCGAGGGGATCGATCCGTCGATCTACTGCGAGGGCGACAAGGCCTATATCGTCAACAACCGCGCCCCGAACGAGACCCCGCGCTACGACGGCCACCGCGCGATCTGGATCCAGGAATATGACTGGCGTGCCGGCAAGATGGTCGGCGAGAGCACGCAGCTGATCAACGGCGGCGTCGACCTGTCGAAGAAGCCGGTCTGGATCGAAGGCCCGCACATCTTCCGCAAGGACGGGTACTATTACCTCACCGCCGCGGAAGGCGGGACCAGCGTCAACCATTCGCAGGTCGTGCTGCGGTCGAAGACGTTGCTCGGGCCCTATATCCCCTATGCCGACAACCCGATCCTGACGCAGCGCGACCTCGACCCCGCGCGGCCCAACCCGATCACCTCGTCGGGTCATGCGACGTTGGTCCAGACGCAGACCGGCGACTGGTACGCGACCTTCCTCGCGGTGCGGCCCTATGAAGGCGACTATTACAATATCGGCCGCGAGACGTTCCTGCTGCCGGTGACGTGGAAGGACGGCTGGCCGATCATCTTGCCCAAGGGCCAGGCGATCCCGTTCGTCGGTGCCAAGCCGAAACTGCCCGCGGGCGCGCCGGGCCCGATCCCGACCAGTGGTGATTTCCGCTATGTCGACGCATTCGACGGCGCAAAGCTCGGGCTGCAATGGGTCGGTGTGCGCACGCCCAAATCGCCGGTGTACCGGCTCGATCGCGGCGACCTCGTCCTGAACCGCGGCACGCCGATCGGCGATCTGTCGGGGGCGCCCGCCTTTGTGGGACGGCGGCAGCAGCATCACGTCGCAACGATGTCGACCACGGTGCGCTTCACGCCCGATCGGGACGGCGACCGTGCCGGACTCGCAGCGGTGCAGAGCGACGCGAACTATCTGTTCTTCGGCGTCACGCGGATTGCAGGCAAGCCGGTGATCGCGCTCTACACCACCAACCAAGGCAAGGAGCAGCTGGTCGCATCGGCGCCGGCCACCGGCGCCGGACCCGTCACGCTGACGATCCGCGCGACCGGCGGGACGATGGCGTTCGATTACCAGAACGGGCGCGGCAAGACGACATTGGCGAAGGACGTCGATGCGCGGTTCCTCAGCACCAAGACCGCCGGGGGGTTCGTCGGTACGCTGGTCGGCCCCTATGCCTGGGTCCGATGATCCGCGCTCGCCATAGCGCACGGCGTGACGCGGCGACTTTCGACATTCCACCAGTGATGGACCGCTGTTAGTCTCCCTTCTGGGGAGCGCGCGCATGAAGAAGCCAGTGTCGGATCAGGTTCCGTTGCCGGGAGCCCCACCCGAGGTCCCTCGCGTGCCCCGTGGCACCGGACGACGCCTCCACGGCGCGATCGCGCACAAGCTCGGCACGGCGATCCTGTCGGGCGAATATGTCCCCGGCGACACGCTTTCGGGCGAAGTGGCGTTTTCCGAAGCGCTCGACGTATCGCGCACCGCCTACCGTGAAGCCGTGCAGGTGCTCGCTGCGAAGGGGCTGGTCGAAAGCCGACCGAAGACGGGAACGCGTGTGTTGCCGCGCGACCGATGGAACCTGCTCGACCCCGACGTGCTCGCCTGGGCCTTTGCCGGCGAGCCCGACATCCATCTGGTTCGCGGGCTGTTCGAACTGCGCGCGATCGTCGAGCCCGCCGCCGCTGCGCTGGCGGCCGAACGCCGCGACCGTGCCGATCTGGCCGCGATGAAGGATGCACTGGCGGCAATGCGTCACCACACCCTCGCGACGGAGGCTGGGCGCGCGGCGGACCGCGAGTTTCACAATGCGGTGCTGCACGCGACGCGCAACGACGCGTTGATCGTGCTGAGCGCCAGCATCGGTGCCGCGGTGAGCTGGACCACGCAGTTCAAACAGCGCGCGCGGGCGCTGCCACGCAACCCGATCCCGGATCATGTCCGGGTCTACGAGGCGATCGCCGCTGGGGATGCAATGGCGGCGAGTGCGGCGATGCGGATGCTCGTCGATCTCGCGCTCGACGATACCCGGCTGGCGATGACCCGCTAGCTCAGCGCGGCATCCTGCCGCGAGCCCTTGCAGGATGGTAGCGCTATCGATATCGTCGAGCAAAAGAACGATACGATGGGAGAGCGATGATGGAATTCGGGTTCCGCATGAACGCAGTTCGTCGGTGGGTGGGGCACCCGCTTTTGTGCCTGTCCGGCCTCGCGATCGGTATCGCAGCGCCGGCTCTGGCGCAGACCGACGCGATGGCCCCGATCGCCACGCCGGCGCAACCCGGCGCGATCGCGCTCGGGACCGGCAAACTGCCCGGCGCGACCGTATCCGAAGCCTGGCACAGCCAATATGGCAGCGTCTTCACGCGCAACGTCACCGATGCGACTTTGACCCCCTTCCTGCCCGATCCGGCGAAGGCCAACGGCACCGCGGTGATCGTCGCGCCGGGCGGCGGGTTCCGTACGCTGTCGATGGAGAATGAAGGCTGGGACGTGGCACGCGCGCTCGCCGCCAAGGGGGTCGCCGCATTCGTGCTCAAATACCGGCTGAACCAGACGCCGCAGGATCTCGCGACGTTCGCGAAGCCCGCTCCGCAGGGCGCGCCGATGCCGCGGCCTGATCCCGCCGCGATGATGGCGGGGCTCGCGCCGCAAATCGCAGATGCCCGCGCGGCCTTTGCACTGGTGCGCAAGCGGGCGGGCGAATGGCATGTCGACCCCAGCCGCATCGGCATGGTCGGCTTTTCGGCGGGCGCGATGCTGACGATGGCGACGACGATGGCTGGCCAGGACGCCAAGCCGGCGTTCATCGGCAACATCTACGGCCCGCTGGCCGCGATGACGGTGCCGGCCGACGCGCCGCCGATGTTCGTCGCACTGGCGGCCGACGATCCGTTGTTCGGCAATGGCGGGTTCGGGCTGATCGACAGCTGGCGCGCCGCCAAGCGCCCGGTCGAGTTCCACCTGTTCGAACAGGGCGGCCACGGTTTTGGTATGTACCCCAAGACCACCACCAGCACCGGCTGGTTCGATGAATTCGCGCGCTGGATGACGATGCACGGCTGGATCAAGCCGGCGCAGTAACGCCTGATACGCTTGGCCGCCGGACGGCTGCGCCCATGGGCGGGAACGGTCGGCGGTAGCCCCGCGACGCGGATGATGGACCTTATATCGCTGGGCGTCCGCGCCTAGATGACGGTCCATGACCAGGATCCTTCTCGCAGGCGCCACCGGTATGGTCGGCTCGGCGGCGCTGGCGCTGCTGCTGGCGGACGACCGTGTGACGCGCGTGGTGGCGCCGACGCGCCTGGCGCTGCCGCATCACGCTAAACTGCTCAATCCGATCATGGACAGCAGCGGCATTCCCGAAGAGGCGGAGTGGTGGGCGGTCGACGGCACGATCTGCGCGCTGGGGACGACACGCGCCAAGACCCCCTCGCCCGCCGCCTATCGTGCGATCGACCATGACTATCCGTTGGCGATCGCGGCACAGGTTCGCAGACACGGCGCGACGCGGTTCGCGCTGACTTCGTCGATGGGTGCGGATCCGCGATCGCGGTTCCGATATCCCCGCATCAAGGGCGAACTCGAGGACGCGATCGACTTGCTCGACTTCGCGTCGCTGACGATCGTGCGACCGGGCGTCCTGGGGGGCGATCGCCACGAGTACCGGGCGGGCGAACGGATGATCGGTGCTCTGCTGCGGATCGCTGCGCCGATCCTGCCAACCGCCGCGCGGGTCAGCCCCGCGGCGACCGTCGCCGCCCTGCTAGTCGAGGGGGCGCTCACCGGAACGCCGGGTCGGCACGTCGTCGGGTCCGCGGCGATCGCCCGCGCGAGCGCCGCTGCAGGAAGCCGGCCGAGGTGACGCAAATCGGCTGACCCGGTTCAGCCCTGCGCGACAGGCACCGCGGCCGTGTCGTCGTTGGATTCCGACGACCCCAACGCCTCGATCAGCATGGTCCGGACGTCGACGCGCGCCTTTAACCGGGCGGCGAGCAGCGCGGTGCCGCTGATCTTGCGCTGGACGAACAGCGTGTCGACCGGGGGCACGTGCCAGGTGTCGCGGTCGGCGGCGATCGCCAGCCCCTCGTCGCGCAGCACGCCGACAAAGGCGCGATCGCCGAAGTCGAACGGCCCGCTGCGGTTGAGCTCGACGAGGATAACGTCGATCATCCGATCGATCAGCGCACGGTGCCTCGCGACGGCCGCTTCGCCGAGGAAGCCGACCGCGATTGCCGCCTCGCGCACCGCGTCGCGACTGCCCGACAGCCCGGCGAGCAGCAACCGGCGATACCCGTCGACGGTCACCGGTTCGACCACGCGGCTGGCCCCGAAATCGAGCAGCACGAGTTTGCCGGTCGCGGGCTGATAGCGGTAATTGGCGAAATTGGGATCGGTCTGCATCAGCGCGAACCCGAACAGCTCGCGCAACACCAGCGCGATCAGCGACTGCATCGCTGCGTCGCGGATGTCCTGCTCGGCGTCGACCAGCGTCTCGATCGCCACGCCCTCGACGAAGCTCATCGCCAGCACGTTTGCGCCGCTGAACTCGCGGTCGAAGGTCGGCACGACATAGGACGAGCTGTCCGCCAGCAACGCGCCGAACCGGACGAGCTGTTCGCCCTCGCGGACATAGTCGGCTTCCTCGTGCAGCTGGCGTTTGGCCTCGGCGAGCAGCGCGGCGATATCGAGCGTCTTGGGCAGCACGCCGGAGACGCGCAGCAGCGTCGCGACATTGTCGACATCCGCGTCGATGCTTTCGCGGACGCCCGGATACTGGACCTTGATCGCGAGGTCGCGGCCGTCATGCGTGCGGGCGCGGTGGACCTGCCCGATCGAGGCGGCGGCGAGCGGGCTCGCATCGAACCGCGCGAAGCGACGCCGCCAATCCTTGCCCCAGTCGCGCGCCAGCACCTGCTGCAGCTGCGCCGGCGGCATATGATGCGCGCGGTCGCGCAGCCTGGCAAGGATCTGTGTCAGCTCGGTCGGTAGGAAGTCGCCGGAATCCATCGAGATCATCTGCCCGAGCTTCATCGCGGCGCCGCGCAGGTGCGACAATTGGTCGGCGACGCGGCCGACATTGGCGGGCGTCAGCAACAGCTCGCTCATCCGCGGCCGCTGGCCAGTGGCGATCCGCCGCGCGCCCTCGGCGACCACCCCGCCCGCGACTCCGCCTGCGAGCCGGCCGAACACGCCCAGCCGGGAGAGCCGCCCGCTCGGGACGGCCCGGCCGCGAGAATCGGCGTCGCGTGAATTCGAATCGTCGGTCATGCGAGCGCGCCTAGCACAAACCGCTGCCTGGAACGCGCCCGAACGATGACATCGCGGCGGCTGACCTACAACCTGCGCGGCGCATTCCCATCACTGTTCCGCTAGGAGCCCGCTATCCGGACGTCACCGCGCCGAGGAACCGTCTCTGCACCGAAGAACAAGGTGATTTCGCGGCTTGAGGTCACACGCGTCGCGACCGGCGAGGTCGTCACGCTGCTGCGCCTCGTCCGTACGAAGAAAGCACCTATTCCGCGGGCCTTCGCTTCCCGTTCTGAGCCGTGCCAGCGACGCGCGCTAGGGGTTATCCCCTATAGCGGTGCGGACGCCCGCGGCGCACGAGCCCGGCAGCCGGTCACGGGATCGGCGAGCTTTCCGCACACGGGCGGCGCGGGAGCGTCTCCGGTGGTGGCGGGACGTGGGCGGAGAACGCGTGTGCAAAGTCCCCTTTCGACCGAGCAGGTATCGGCGCTGCACGCTTATTGGCGCGCCGCCAATTACCTGTCGGTCGGACAAATCTACCTGCGCGACAACCCGCTGCTGGAGCAACCGCTGACCCTTGCGCACGTCAAGCGGCGCCTGCTCGGCCATTGGGGAACAACGCCGGGAATCAACTTCACCTATGTCCATCTCAACCGGCTGATCGTCGAACATGATCTGGACATGATCTATGTGATCGGACCGGGGCACGGCGGCCCCGGCCTGGTAGCGAACGCGTATCTCGAAGGGTCGTATACCGAGCATTATCCCGCGATCGAGCGGAACCGGAGCGGCATGGAGCGCCTGTTCCGGCAATTCTCGTGGCCCGGCGGGATTCCGAGCCATGTTTCGCCCGAAACGCCCGGATCGATCCATGAAGGCGGCGAGCTCGGCTATTCGCTGGCGCACGCCTATGGTGCGGCGTTCGACAACCCCGACCTGATCGTCGCGTGCATCGTCGGCGACGGCGAGGCCGAGACCGGCCCCCTCGCCGCCAGCTGGCACAGCAACAAGTTCGTCAATCCCGCGCGCGACGGGGCGGTGCTGCCGATCCTGCATCTCAACGGGTTCAAGATCGCCAATCCGACCATCCTGGCGCGGATCGGGCACGACGAGCTGACGCACCTGCTGCGCGGCTATGGCCATGAACCCTATTTCGTGGAGGGCGACGATCCCGAACGGCTGCACCACGCGATGGCGGCGACGCTGGAATCCGTGCTGCGCGACATCCGGGCGATCCAGGCCGATGCGCGCGCCGCGGGGGACCGTCCGGTCCGGCCGCGCTGGCCGATGATTGTGCTCAAGACCCCAAAGGGCTGGACCGGACCGAAGATCGTCGACGGTCTGCCGGTCGAGGGAACGTGGCGCGCGCACCAGGTGCCGATCGCCGACTTCGCCAAGCCCGAGCATCTGCAGCAGCTCGAAGACTGGATGCAGAGCTATCGCCCGGCCGAGCTGTTCGACGCCGACGGCAAGGTTCGCGACGCAATCTCCGACCTCGCCCCGACCGGGCACCGGCGGATGAGTTCCAACCCGCATGCCAATGGCGGCATCCTGCTGACCCCGCTGGCGCTGCCCGACTTTCGCGACTTCGCGGTGCCGGTCACCGCGCCGGGCGCGGTCGAGGCCGAGGCGACGCGCGTGCTCGGCCAGTATCTGCGCGAGGTGATGCGGCTCAATCTCGACCAGCAGAATTTCCGCGTGTTCGGCCCCGACGAAACCGCGTCCAACCGGCTCGACGCGGTCTATGACGTGTCGGGCAAGGCGTGGATGGCCGAGATCGAACCGGTCGACCTGAACCTGAACGCGACCGGCCGGGTGATGGAAGTGCTCAGCGAGCATCTGTGCCAGGGCTGGCTAGAAGGCTATCTGCTGACCGGCCGCCACGGCTTCTTCTCCTGCTACGAAGCGTTCGCGCACATCGTCGATTCGATGCTCAACCAGCATGCCAAATGGCTCAAGGTCAGCCGGGCGATCCCGTGGCGCCGGCCGATCGCGTCGCTCAACTATCTGCTGACCTCGCATGTCTGGCGGCAGGATCACAACGGCCTGTCGCACCAGGATCCGGGGTTCATCGACCAGGTCGCCAACAAGACATCGGATATCGCGCGGGTCTATCTGCCGCCCGATGCCAACTGCCTGTTGTCGGTTGCCGAGCACTGCCTGCGCAGCCGCGACTATGTGAACCTGATCATCGCGGGCAAGCAGCCCGAATGGCAGTGGCTCGGGATCGACGCGGCGGTGCAGCATTGCGCCGCGGGCGCCGGAATCTGGCACTGGGCGGGGGTCGACGACGCGGATCCCGACGTGGTGATCGCCTGCGCCGGCGACGTCCCGACGATCGAGGCGCTCGCCGCGGTGATGCTGTTGCGCGACTATGTGCCCGACATCCGCATCCGCTTCGTCAACGTCGTCGACCTGATGGTGCTCGAGCCGCCGCACGCGCATCCGCACGGCCTCGCCGATCATGCCTTTGATGCACTGTTCACGACCGACAAGCCGGTCGTCTTCGCGTTCCACGGCTTTCCCGCGTTGATCCACGCGCTGACCTATCGCCGGACCAACCACGACAATATCCATGTTCGCGGCTACAAGCAGGAGGGCACGACGACGACGCCGTTCGACATGGTCGTGCTCAACGATCTCGATCGTTACCGGCTTGCGCTCGACGCGATCGAACGCATCCCGCGCTTGGCGGATCAGGTGCCGGTAGCGCGCAACCGCTATTGGGCGACGATCGAGCGGCACAAATTGTACATCGCCGAACATGGCGAGGACCTGCCAGAGATCCGCGACTGGCGCTGGTCGGCGTGACGGGTGCGCCGCCAACGATCGTCCTGACGTTCAATGGGGGCTCGTCCTCGCTCAAATTCGGACTGTTCGACGTCAGCGACGACACCGCGACACCGCTGCTGACCGGCCAGATCGAGACGCTCGGCGGAGACGCCGTGCAGCTGCGCGCGACCGACGCGCGGGGGCAGAGCCTGGCCGATCACCGGCTGGAGGACGCCGCGCCGTCGACATGGACCCAGCACGTCGTCGACCTGCTCGACCGCGCCGCGTTGCCGGACGCGCAGGTGATCGGGCATCGGCTGGTTCACGGCGGTCCGCATCTGTCGGCGCCGGTGCGCATCGACGACGCGGTGCTGCACCGACTGGAGGCGGCACGGGGCTTCGCGCCGCTGCATATCCCCGAGGCGCTGGCGACGATCCGCGCCGCGCAAGCGCACTTTCCCGATCGCCCGCAAGTGGCGTGTTTCGACACGCACTTCCACGCAGCCATGCCGGCGGTCGCGAAGACGCTGCCGATCCCCGCGATGCTGCGCGACACGGGTCTGCACCGATACGGCTTCCACGGCCTGTCCTGCGAATCGATCGTCCGCCAGCTCGGTGCCGACCTGCCCGAGCGGCTGATCATCGCGCATCTTGGCAACGGGGCGAGCGTTACTGCGGTGCGCGGCGGCCGGTCGGTCGATACCAGCATGGGGCTCACCCCGACCGGCGGGATCATCATGGGGCGGCGCAGCGGGGACCTGGATCCGGGGCTGCTGCTGCATCTGATGCGCGAACATGGCTACACCGCCGAGACGCTCGAGACGCTGCTCGATCATCAGAGCGGCCTGCTTGGGATTTCCGGGATCGACAGCGATATGCGTCGCCTCAAGGAGGCCGCGCCGACGCATGCGGAAGCACGGCTGGCGATCGCGATGTTCTGCCGCGCGCTCGGTAAGACGATCGCGGCGATGGCGCATGTGCTGAGCGGCGTCGACCTGATCGTCTTTTCCGGTGGGATCGGCGAGCATGATCCGGGCGTCCGCGCGACCGTGGGCGCGGATCTCGCCTGGGCCGGCGTCACGATCGACGCGGCGCGCAACCGCGGCGGCGAGGGACGGATCAGCGCCGATCATTCCGTCGTCACGGTGCGGATCGTCCCCGCGCAGGAGGACGCCGAAATCGCCCGCCATGCCGCGCGCGTGATGACGTGCGCTGCCGAACGGATCGCATCGTGATCGCCGCCGCCCCTGCCCCCGCGGACGTCGCCGGGCTGAGCGCCGCGGAGGCCACCGCCCGGCTGGCGGCCGACGGCCCGAACGAGATCACGCGCGCGACGCGGCGGTCGCCGTTCCGCATCGCGGTCGAGGTGCTGCGCGAACCGATGCTTGCGCTGCTGCTCGGCGGGGGGCTGCTGTACCTGCTGGTCGGCAATCTGACCGAAGGGCTCGTGCTGTTCGCGTTCGCGAGCTTCTCGGTCGTGGTAACGATCGTCCAGGAAAGCCGCACCGAACATGTTCTAGAAGGGTTGCGCGACCTGTCCGCCCCCCGAGCGCTCGTCGTCAGGGACGGCGTGCGCGTACGCATAGCCGGGCGCGACGTGGTCGCCGGCGATATCCTGGTGCTCGACCAGGGCGACCGGGTCGCGGCCGACGCGGTTCTCCTCGAGGCCGAGGATCTGCAGGCGGACGAATCGCTGCTGACCGGCGAATCGATGCCGGTGCGCAAGACTGCCGCGCCGCAGACGGACCTGCCGGTCGCGGCGCCCGGGGGCGAGGACCAGCCGTTCGTCTATGCCGGGTCGATGGTCGCGCGAGGCTCCGGGATCGCGCGCGTGATCGCCACGGGCCCTCGCAGCCGGCTGGGCGCGATCGGGCGGATGATCGCGGACCTCGATCTGGAGCCGCCGCGGCTGCGACGCGAGACCGGCATGATCGTGCGGCTGTGCGCGTTCGGCGGACTGGCGATCGCGACATTGGTGGTGATCGGATACGGCCTGACGCGCGGCGATTGGGTGGCCGCGCTGCTTGCGGGGATCGCGATCGGCATGTCGTTGCTGCCCGAGGAATTTCCGGTGGTGCTGACCGTGTTCCTGGCGATGGGCGCGTGGCGGATCGGGCGCGTCGGGGTGCTCACGCGCCGCGCCGCCGCGATTGAAACGCTGGGCTCCGCGACGATCCTGTGCGTCGACAAGACCGGCACGCTCACCGAAAACCGGATGGCGCTGGTCGCGCTGTGGCGCCCTTCGGGGGAAACCGCGACGCTCGACGGACCGCGCGGCATCACCGCGCCGTTCCAGCAACTGGTCCGCCACGCGATCCTCGCCAGCGCCCCCACGCCGGTCGACCCGATGGAGATCGCGCTCTACGCTGCCGCCGCCGACATCGGCGCGGACGGCACCCGTACATTGGTCCACACCTATGGATTGCGGCCCGAACTGCTCGCGATGGCGAACGTCTGGGACACCGCCGAGCCCGACCTGCGGATCGCCGCCAAGGGCGCGCCCGAAGCCATCGCCGCCTTGTGCCACCTGACGTCCGCCGAAGCGACGGCGATGGATGCGGCCGTGGCGGCGATGGCCGCGCGCGGCATCCGCGTGCTCGGCGTCGCGCAGGCATCGACCAACGACCGTACCCCTGCCGCCTCGCAACGCGCCTACGCCTTCACGTTGCTGGGGCTGGTCGGGCTGGCGGATCCCCTGCGGCCGAGCGTTCCGGCCGCGGTCGCCGAGTGCCGTTCGGCGGGAGTCCGGGTGGTGATGATCACCGGCGACCATGTCGCGACCGCGCGCGCGATCGCGCACCAGGCCGGCATCGCCGACGGTGCGGTGCTGACCGGCCCGGATCTGGAGGCGCTCGACGATGCCGCGCTGATCGCGCGACTGGAGGACGTCACCGTCTTCGCGCGCGTCCAGCCCGAACAGAAGCTGCGCATCGTCACCGCGCTCAAGGCGCGCGGCGATGTCGTCGCGATGACCGGCGACGGGGTCAACGACGCGCCGTCGCTCAAGGCCGCGCATATCGGCATCGCGATGGGCAAGCGCGGCACCGACGTCGCGCGCGAAGCCGCCGCAATCGTGCTGCTCGGGGACGATTTCGGTTCGATCGTCGCGGCGATCCGACTGGGCCGCCGGATCTACGACAATATCCGCAAGGCGATGGAATTCATCTTCGCGGTGCACGTGCCGATCGCCGGGCTGGCGCTGTTGCCGCTCGCATTCGGCCGGCCGCTGCTGCTTGGTCCGATCCACATCGCGCTGATCGAAATGATCATCGACCCGGTCTGCGCGCTGGTGTTCGAGGCGGAGCGCGAGGAAGCCGATATCATGCAGCGCCCGCCGCGAGACCCCGAGGCCAAGCTGTTCAACTGGCGGATGATCGGCTGGAGCGTGTTCCAGGGCGGGCTCGCCTTTGCCGTCGTCGCGGTGGTCTGGGGCGGCGCACTCCGGCTCGGCTATGCGGAGGACGCGGTGCGCGCGCTGGCCTTCTACGCGCTGATCGCGCAGATCGTCGCGCTCATCCTGGTCAATCGGGCGTTCGACAGTTCGCTGATTCACGCGCTGTGGGGCGGCAATCTGGTGCTGCGCTATATCCTTGCGGCCGTTGCCGCGATGCTCGCGTTGGTCGCGACCGTGGCGCCGCTGCGTCGGCTGCTCGACTTCGCGCCGCTCGATATTGCCGCGCTGGCGGCGGCGCTCGGATCCGGCGGTCTGCTTCTCGTTGGTCTCGAGACTTTGAAGAGGGTCGCAGGCACGCGACATGGCGGAACGGACCGCTATAGTCCCCAGGTGCAGTGAGGACCCGATCGCATGCGGAATTGCTTATGACGCTTCTGCTCGAACTCGCGGTCGCCACGGTGATGGTGGCGTTGACCGTCGGGCTGCACCTGATCGGAATCGCGGCGTTGCTGGTCGTCCTGCGTCATCATCGCGCGCGGACCGGCCCGGGTAGCACCATCGTGCGCGACGGCATGGGCATCGTCGCGGCGGCGGCCGGGCTGTTCGCGCTCCATGCGATCGAGATCTGGGCCTATGCGCTGTTGTACATCGCCATCCACGCCCTCCCCGATTTCGAGACGGCGCTGTATTTTTCCACCACGACCTATGCGACGATCGGCTATGGCGACGTCGTGTTGCCGCGCGGCTGGCGGATCCTCGGCGCGATCGAGGGCGCAAACGGTCTGATCCTGCTGGGGTGGTCGACCGCCTTCTTCGTCGCGGTGGTTAGCCGGATCCGGTTTCTGGAAATCGAAATGGGTACCCCGAGTTGAGTTCGACGCACTCGCCGGCCGCGCCGTTTGCGCTGTTCGTCAACAGCACCACCGACCGCGCCTTGTTCCTGCTCGACTGCGACGGCGTCGTCACGACCTGGAATCAGGGGGCCGAGCTTCTCACCGACTGGCGCGCGGACGAGATCATCGGCCAGCCGATCGATCGCCTGTATCCGCCGATGGACGTCCGGCGCCGGGTGCCAGCCGCCGATCTCGCCGCCGCGCGCGCCGAATCCACGGTCCGGCACGAGGCGTGGCGGATCCGGCGCGACGGGTCGGAATTTCTGGCGGATTCGACCCTGGTCGCGCTGCGCGATGCCGACGGCACGCTGCAGGGCTATGGTCAGAGCGTCTATGACGTCACCACGCGGAAAGCCGCCGAGGGCGCGCTCGCCGACAGCGAGCGGCACGTCCGCTCGATCCTGGCGACGATCCCCGATGCGATGATCGTGATCGACGAACGCGGCACGATGCTGTCCTTCAGCACCGCCGCCGAGCATCTGTTCGGCTATGACGAAGCCGATGTCGTGGGGCGGAATGTCAGCATGCTGATGCCGAGCCCCGATCGCGACCGGCACGACAGCTACATGGATCATTATCTCACCACCGGCGACCGGCGGATCATCGGCATCGGCCGGGTGGTGGTCGGCGCGCGGCGCGACGGCAGCGAATTTCCGATGGAACTCTCGGTCGGGGAAGCCAGCAGCAAGGGGCGGCGGATCTTCACCGGGTTCATCCGCGACTTGACCGAGCAACGCCGGAGCGAGCTGCGGCTGAAGGAGCTGCAGTCCGAGCTGATCCACGTCTCACGGCTGAGCGCGATGGGCACGATGGCCTCAACTCTGGCGCACGAACTCAACCAGCCGCTGACCGCGATCGCCAACTACATGGAAGCCAGCCGCGACCTGCTGCAAGCGCCCGACGGGGACAGCCTGACGCATGTCCGGCAAGCGGTCGCGGAATCGGCGCGCGAAGCGCTGCGGGCCGGCGAGATCGTCCGCAAACTGCGCGATTTCGTGACCCGCGGCGAGGTCGACCGATGCGCGGTGGATCTGAAGACCTTGATCGAGGAAGCCTGTTCGCTGGCGCTGGTCGGCGCGCAGGAACGCGGCGTGCGGGCGTTCTTCGCCTTCGAAAGCGGCGCGACTCACGGTCTGGTCGACCGGGTGCAGATCCAGCAGGTCGTCGTGAACCTGGTCCGCAACGCGGTCGATGCGATGTCGGGATCGCGCGTTCGCGACGTCACCGTCTCGGCGCGGGACGTCGATGGCGAGATGGTCGATATCGCGGTCGCCGACACCGGGCCCGGCATCGACCCTTCCCTGCTCCCACGGCTGTTCGCGGCGTTTGCCACGACCAAGGAACGCGGCATGGGGCTTGGGCTGTCGATCTGCCGCACGATCGTCGAGGCGCATGGCGGCCGGATCTGGGCAGAGCCACGTCCCGGCGGTGGCAGCGTGTTCCACTTCACGGTTCCGCGATCCACCGCGGACGCATAGCGCGCGGGCCAACGGACGATGCGACCACCCCGGACCTTTACGTAACGACCTGCGGCGGCGGTGCTGGCAGAACGGCGTTTTGCGACACGTGGTACCGATGACCGAGCCCCTTCCCCCCGCCCCCGTTCGCCGCCCTCGCGTGGTGCTGATCGACGACGACGCGGGGGTGCGCCGGTCGCTCCAGCTGCTGCTGCACTGGCGTGGGTTCGACGTGCGGTCGTTCGGCACCGCAGCGCCGGTGCTGAGCGCGCATGCGGCGGACGACACCGACGTGCTGATCACCGACTATCTTCTGCCCGATAGCGACGGCATCGCGGTGCTGGAAACGCTGCGGGGTCGCGGCTGGCGCGGCCGTGCGATCCTGATCACCGCGTTCCCCTCGGCAGCGCTGATCGAACGGGCACGCGCGAGCGGTTTCGTCGCGTTACTCGAAAAACCGATTCAACAGCATGCGGTAATCGCCACGATCGGCGTACTGCCGCGGACTCCGTAACACTACCGATGTCGAGCGCCCGCCGCGCGGCTTAGCATGGCAACACTCACCAGGAGGTTGTCATGAAGAACATTCTGCTGCTCGCGCACGACGATTCCGGGCAGGAAGCCAGGTTCCAGGCTGCCGTCGACGTCTGCCGCGCCGTCCGCGGTCATCTCGTCTGTCTCGACGTAACGATCATGCCGACCTTTGCAGGTGGAGAATATGCCGCCGGGTTCGGCGGCGCAGCGCTGCTCGCCGAGGAGATCGACAGCGAAACCGTCAACCGCGCGCGACTGGACGGCCGCCTTCAGCACGAGGACGTGCCGTGGAACTGGATCGAAGCCACCGGCGACCTAGTCGCCTGCATCAAGGACGCCGCCGGACTCGCCGACCTGATCGTCGTCAATCGGCAGCTCGACGACTTTGCGGTGCCCGACATGCGCGGAGTCGCGGGCGAACTGGTGCTCAAGGCGGGCCGGCCGATCCTGGCAGTGCCGCCGACGCTCAAGCGGTTCGACCTGTCGCGCGCGCTGGTCGCCTGGAACGGGTCTGCCGCGGCCGAGGTGGCACTGCGCGCCGCGGTGCCGCTGCTGCGGCTGTCGGATGTGGTGACGCTGATCGAAGTCGACGACCGTTCGGTCCGCACACCCGCCGAGAACGCCGCAGCCTATCTGTCGCGCGAAGGGGTCGCGGCGACCGTCGACCGCGTCACGCCCGTGGGCAGGGAGCACGCCGCGGATGTGATCGTGCGGCACGCCGCGCACGGGCATGCGGGCTACATCGTGATGGGCGGTTTCGGCCACCCCCGCTTCGTCGAAGCGCTGATCGGCGGGACGACGCGCCACCTGCTGACGCACAGCCCCGTGCCGCTGTTCCTCGCGCACTGAGAACAGGCAGGCGGCGCCGGCGGGCAATTCCACGCGACACAATACAGGAGGCGGAGATGGTGGCATGGCGATCGGTGATGTACCCTCGGACCGCGGCTTTGCGATGAGTGGGGATCGACAGATGCCGGACAGGGTCGCGACCATCGGCCCACGCGCGCTCTCTCATGTCATCGTGCTGGGCCACCCGGACCCGACCAGCTTCAGCCATGCGGTGGCCGAAGCGTATCGCGACGCGGTACTCGCATGTGGGCAAAGCGCGATCATCCGCGATCTCTATGCGATGCGGTTCGACCCGCTGCTGCAATCGAGCGAGCGCCCCGGACGGCGCGACTATGCGCCGGGAGGCGATATCGTCCCGGAGCTCGACCTTGTCCGCGACGCCACCGTCATCACGCTGGTCTACCCACTCTGGTACGGACTGCCGCCCGCGATCATCAAGGGTTATGTTGACCGCGTGCTCGGCGCAGGGTTTTCGGCGCGCGACATCGTCTCCGGAGCGTCGCACCGGCTCCTGCAGGGCAAGCGCCTGACGAGCTTCAGTTCGTCGGCGTCGACCCGTCCCTGGCTTGAGGAACATGGCCAATGGGCGTCACTCCGCCAGGCGCTCGACACCTATCTCGCCACGATCTTTTCGCTCGAAGAAGGCGGCCATGTCCATTTCGACTCGATCGTCGAGGACGTGTCCGCCGAGTATGTCGGGCAGTGTCTGGCCGACGTCGAGCAGGCCGCGCGCCAGACCTGTGCCGCGGTGCTCAGCGAATGGCACGCGCGCGAGAAATATGCGCTGTTGAGCGCGCGGTCGCTCTGATCCGGACCTGCTGTCGGCGGCCTGCGACGGCCGCCTGCTCCGTGGCGCAACGCCGCCACGGAACGCTTTGGACTATCGCCGCGGGGGCGCGTAATAGGAGAGGCGCAGGACAAAGCTCCGGATTGGTGGCACGACGGGGGTGGCACTATCGGGACAATGGCCGGCTGCGTCGCGGGGACTTTTGACGCCCGCTATCGAGACCAGGGGCGGAGTTGGCAGATGGACGATCGCAGGCTGATCCATATCATCGACGACGACGACGCCATCCGGCGCTCGGCGAGCTTCATGCTCAAGACGTCGGGATTTGCGGTCGAGACCTGGCCTTCGGGCGTGGCGTTCCTGAAGGACGCGCGCCATGCCGAAACCGGCTGCGTGCTTCTCGACGTCCGGATGCCCGACATGGACGGGCTGGACGTCCAACAGGCGATGAACGATCGCGGCATTGCGATGCCCGTGATCATCTTGACCGGGCACGGCGATATCGCGATCGCGGTCCGCGCGATGAAGGCCGGTGCGGTCGAGTTCATCGAAAAGCCGTTCGAAAAGGCAGTTCTGCTCGCCGCGATCGCGACCGCGTTCGAGCGCCTGGACCGCGCCGAATCCCAAGCCATGCGGGCGGCGGGCGCCGCGCTGGCGATCGCGGGGCTGACCGTTCGCGAACGCGAGGTCCTCGACGGTCTCGCGCGCGGATTGCCCAACAAGACCATCGCCTATGATTTCGGCATCTCGCCGCGCACGGTCGAGGTCCACCGCGCCAATATCATGACCAAGCTTCACGCGCGCAGTCTGTCCGACGTGCTTCGTACCGCATTCGCCGCGGGCCTTGGAAAGGTCGACGCCTAGGCTCGGGGAAGATACGTATTCTGTACATGGCGGCCGCCGGGCAGGCTGCCGCAATGAGCACGAGGAACCTGGTCGTCGACGGCCATCCCGATCCCGACCGTGACCGCTGCGTCGCTGCATCGGCAGACCCGCGCGGCGGTTTTCGTGCCTTCCTGAAGCTGCTCGGGCCCGGCCTGGTCACGGGGGCCGCGGACGACGATCCCAGCGGGATCGGCACGCACAGCCAGGTCGGTGCCGCGTTCGGCTATGGCCTCGCGTGGACCTTCGTCCTCAGCTTTCCGCTGATGGTCGCGATCCAGCAGATCGCCGCCGAGATCGGCCGAATCACCGGCGCCGGTATCGCGCGCAACCTGCGACGGCATTATCCGCGGCCGATCCTGTGGTTCATGGTTTCGCTGCTGATCGTCGCGAACGTGATCAATTTGGGCGCGGACCTCGGCGCGATGGGGGCCGCGTTGGCGCTGCTCGGCGGCGGGAACGGTGCGCTCTACACACTCCTGTTCGGCATCCTGTGCATCGTGTTGGAGGTCGCGCTCAGCTACCCGCGCTATGCCGCGATCCTCAAATGGACCTGCCTGTCGCTGTTCACCTATGTCGCGGTCGTCGCGGTGGCGCAGGTGCCGTGGTCGCACGCGCTGCGCGCGCTGGTGGTGCCCGAATTGCAGTTCAACGCCGCCTACGCGACCGCGGTGGTCGCGATCCTGGGCACGACGATCAGCCCCTATCTGTTCTTCTGGCAGGCCGGTCAGGAGATCGAGGAGCAACACCGCCACCACGCCAAGCCCCTGTGCCTGACCGCGAAGACCGCCGGTCCCGAACTCCGCCGCATCCGCCTCGACACGCTTGTCGGCATGGGGTTCAGCACCGTCATCTCGCTCGCGATCGTGTTCGCGACCGCGGCGACGCTGCATGCCAGCGGGGTGCGCGACATCACGACATCAGCGCAGGCCGCCGAAGCGCTGCGGCCGATCGCGGGCGACTTCGCCTTCGCGATGTTCGCGGCCGGGATCATCGGCACGGGCTTGCTGGCGGTCCCGGTGCTCGCCGGATCTGCCGCCTATGCGGTGACGGAAATGGCCGGAATCGCCGGTAGCCTCGACGCCAAGCCGCTGTCGGCGCGGCTGTTCTACGGGACCATCGCAGCGACGACGCTGGCCGGCGCATCGTTGAACGGAATCGGGATCGATCCGGCCAAGGCATTGTACTGGGCAGCGGTCGTCAACGGTGTTCTGGCGGGCCCGTTGATGGTGGTCATGATGCTGATCGCGCGCAACCGCCGCGCTATGGGGCAGCTGACGATATCGCGGACGCAAACCGTATCGGGATGGGCCGCGACGGTGGTGATGATCGCGGCGTCGGCGCTGTTCCTCGGGTTCGTCGTCACCCAAGCGCGCTGACCGCGCCGGCTTGCTAGCGCGGGTAGCCGATCGACGCCGCGGCGTTCGGCGCGTCGCGCAGTTGCAGCAACAGCCGCCCCGAGGGCGCCCGCGGCACGGGAATCGTCGTGCCCGCGAAACCATCCGGCACCCCGATAGCAGGCACGCCCGATGCGCCGGTCGATACGCTTTGCAGCAGGAACAGATCGCCGCCGCTCAGTACGCAGGACTCGCCGGCGCAGGCGAAGGCGGTCAGCGTCGGCAGGCGGACCAGCGTCGCCAGCGGCATCCAGTCGCCGGCAACCCCGTTCTCGACGACCCGATAGGTCAGCGGACCGTGCGCCGAACCGCCGAGCGCCTCCTCGGGCACGAACGTGGCGATCGCCACCGCGGTATCCTGGAGCCGGACCGGCAGCGTCTTGGCCACGGCCGGGTCGAGCGCGCGAATCTCGACCTTGGTGTCCGCGGTGAACCGGGTTCCACCCTGTGCGCGGATCGAAAAGCTGAGCTTGGCGGAGTTCGGCACGGCATCGGGCGCGCCGAGCGAGATCGGGACAGCGACCGCGCCTGCGGGCTCGACCGATTTGGCGATCAAGCTCGCGGCCGGGCGGGCGGCGGCGATCCTGGTCTTCAGCGGCACCGTCCGCCCGTCGGCCAACGTCACCGTCGCCTGATCCTGCTGCCCCGGCCGCAACGCGCCCACCGCGCCCTCGTCGGTGGTCATCACGAGCCGATCCGCCAGCCCGGCGCGCCCCAACGTCTGCGGCCGGAACGTCACGCCGCCAAGCGTCAGCGTCGCGACCTGATCCAGCCGCGTGCCGACCAGCACGCCCTCGCGGTCGCCGGCATGCAGATCGAAGCTCGTCAGGCGGCTGCCCTCGGACAGCGCCCGCAGCGTCAGCCGCTGCGGCTGGTCCGCGCCGTAGCTGCGCACCAGCAGCGTGACCGGACCCGGCGCGATACCGGTCAGGGGCACCTTGAGCGCCAGGCGATCGCCCTCCTGCTCGGCGATCGTCATCGGGGTGCGCGCGCCGTCGCGCTCCAGCGATACCTCGGCCACGCAGGCCGCGGCGCCGCCGACCAGCGTGACCGGGGTGTCACGGCCGACCACCAGCGGCGTCGTGTCCGCGAGACGCCATGCCGCGTCTGTCGTGCCCGCCAGCCGGAAACTCGGCCCCTCGAACGGGGTGAAGCCCCATAGCCCGTGCAGCGTTCCCGTCGCGCCCGGCCCAAGCGTCGCCGGCGTCGCCATCGTCGCGACGACATAGCCCCCTTGCGCCGCGTCCGCGACGACGGGGAATTCCAGCGTCTGCCCGTCCTTGCCACGCACGCGCAGCGCGACCTGCCGGGCGTAATCGGTCGCGAACAGCAGCGGGGCGCCCGCCACCGCAAGCAGCAGGTTCGGCGTATAGGCGCATAGCGCGCGGCGCTCGGTCGCCTCGACCGGCGGCAACGCGGGCGGTGCCACCGGGGGCAGAGCGGCGACGAGCACCGATTGCGGCTTGCGGAACGACGGCACCGTGTTGAGCAGCAACTCTGTGGTCGCGCCGCGCTGAACGCTTAGCGCGGGGATGAACTGCAGCTGCGCCGACTGGAACGCGCCGAGGATCCGCGCGAGATCACGGACCACGCCGATATACGGGCTGTAATAGCCATAGCCGCCCTGCGGCGTGCCGCTCAGCTGAAGCGCGATATCGGCGGGCGCCCCCGCCAGCGTTTGCGCGATCGAATTGGTCTGGCTGTCGGCGAAGACCGCCACGTTGCTACCCTGAGTCAGGCAGCCAGCGCGCGTGTCGGGCTGGCGTTGCAGGCAGGCCGGATCGGGCTTCACCCCGAGCGTCGTGGCCAGCTGCGGCGAGACGGCCGCTGCGCCGGCGGCATCGCGCTGGCGCAGCGCCTCGGCGAATGCGCTGAGCCGGGCGCTGCCGAGCATCGCCTGGTTGAGCTCCTGCGACGCGCGCACGAACGCCCCCGGCTTGCCGCGAATGGCGCCGGAAACCGCATCGACCGCGCCCTTCGTATCGGGCACCAGCAATGCCAGGACTTGCTGCGCGCCCTCGGGCACGACCGCGACGATGGTCGCCTTTTTCGGTTTCCAGCTCTCCGCCTCGAACAGCCAGTCCTTTGGCGGCGGGTTGGTGGCGCCGCGCAGGAACGCGAGCACGAGCCGGTAGCGCGCGCCCTGCTGGCGCGGCAGCTCGACCGCGACCGTGATCCGGTCGCCGGTCGCGAGATCGGGCACCTGCGACAGCGGCAGGGTCACGCCACCGCGTGCCACCGACGCACGCAGCACCGGTCCGGCGAGGTCGAAATCGCTGGCGGCTGCGGGCGACGCGACTGCGACCGAAACTGCGACCGCCACCGTAGCGAGGCGCGCGACACCGGCGCGCGACAACCAGCGATGGATGGCCGGGGAGATCAGGGAAATGTCCACGCGGTCCGTCTAGTCGCCTTTGCAGCCGTCGCAAACTCCGTGGCCGGAGTCGGCACCGCTCCTACGACGCGCGAGGGCATCGGAAAGCGGCGTCAGGCCTCCGCCAACCGCTTTCGGAACAGCGACTTGATCAGCCGATCCTCGAGGATCCGCCCGATGACATACAGCGCGGCGAAGATCCCGGCGAAGACATAGGCGGGCGTCGGCGACGGCTTCTTGTCCTCGTCCTTGTCCTTTTTCTTGCCCGGCGGATCGGGTTCGGGCGCGCCCAGCGCCTTGTCGATCGGGTTGAGCGGCACGACCTTCTTTTTCTTCGCCTCTGCGGCCTTCTTGGACTTTTCGCTCGCCTCGGGGGGCTTCTGATGCTTGCCGATCTCGATCGTCAGCTGCGCGATGCCGAGGAACAGCAGCGGCGCCAGGAAACAGAACAACAGCGCCCGGCTGAACAGAGTGTAGCGCAGCACCGCTCCGGCGACGCCGTTCTCGATTCGAAGCACGCCGTGGTCGAAGATCGCCATCCGGTCCTGCGCGGCCTGGTCCTTCTTCTCGAACGTCAGCATTCCGTCGGCGCGTTCGTGTCTCGTGCCGGTCTCGCGGAACAGCGGATCGAGCCGGTCGAAGGCCTCTTCACGCGACTGCCCTGCCGCCAGCGGCACGCTGCCCCGGACGTGCCAGATCCAGTCGATAAGGTTTGGCGTCATGCGGTCACTTTCGGGGGCGCCATGCGGTCGCGCGGACCGTAGGATGGGCAGACGATGGGATGCACGTGGGGCGGCGCCGGTCACTCGGCAGGTACCGCCGCGCCCATAGGCTGCCGCGAAAACCGCTCCCTCAGCGCCTTCCAGGCTTCGGTGAAGGGATAGGTCATCGTCTCGCGCACCGACATACGGCGCCCGCCCTCCATCCCCAGCAGTTCGGCCTCGCCATCGACGCAGGTGCCGAACAGCCGGTCGATGATAACCCAAGTGTTCGAATAGTTGCTGCGGCTTGCCTCATAGTCGCGCGAGTGATGGACGCTGTGATGCTCGGTGGTGTTGAACAGGAAGCGCCACCAGCGCGGCGAGTTGAAACGGACGTTGATGTGCTGATAGGTGCCGACCGCCAGACCGAAGCTGCCCGCGAGCAGCGCGGCGCGGGGCACGAAATCGAAGAAGCCGCCCACGCCGAGCCCGATCAGGAACAGCTCGACCGGATTGCCCACCGCGCCCTTGTTGACGTTCAACTGGGTGATGTAGTGGTGCGGCGCATGGGTCAGCCACAGCGGATGCCAGTTGTGCATCCCGCGGTGCATCCAATATTGCCCGAAATCGAACAGTAGCGAGATCGTCAGCGCCTGGACGAGCAACGGCAGCCCGGTGAACCAGGCGAACTTCTCCCAGGCGAGCGCGTGCTGGACGGCCTCGATGATCGCGCCGTCGCCGACATAGCTGTCGATCAACCGGATCACGGTGAAACCCAGCCCGACATAGAAGAGGTCGGTGGTCACCTCCTTCCAGGTCAGCCGCCAGCTTTCGTGGCGCGGGGTCAGCCATTCGAGCCCGAGTAGCAACGCCCTGAAGCCGATGCCGATGCCGATCGCGGTCGAGGCCTTGGCGATCGAATTGGGCGCGTAGAACCAGAACGCGATTAGCGCGAACAGCATCGTCGGCTGGAACCAGGTAAAGAACGCCACCTTCAGCGGGCTGCCCTCGACCTTGGGGATGTTTTCCCAACCCACGGTGACGGGGGAGTCCGCCCCGATTATCCTGTTTCCTACGCGAACGCCTGCCATCTTGTCCCCGCGAAGTCTGTGTCGCGGTACAAAATGGCCCAAATTGCTGCGCAGCGTCATACGTCATCGGACGTATACGGCAGGCGCGTTGCGCGCCGGGGGTGCGCGGCTAAGGTATGCGGCTTGAGCGTCCTGGAGTTGGTTATTTGGTTCACCGCGCGATCTTGCCCGACACGACATTCGCCAGCCGCGTCGACTGGAACCTGCTGCGCACCTTCGTCGAGATCGTCCGCGCGGGGGGGATCGGCGCCGCCGCGCGCAAGCTGAACAAGCAGCAGCCGAGCATCAGCGCCGCGTTGAAACGGCTGGAGGAGCAGGTCGGCGTCCAGTTGCTCAACCGATCGTCGGTCGGCGTCGAGATGACTCCGGCGGGCAACGCGGTGCTGGGCCTATGCGAGGAGATGCTCGAAGCCGCGCGGATGGTGCCGCACCAGGTCGCGCAGGCGACCAAGCGCATCGAGGGCATCGTCCGAATCCAGCTGATCTCGGCGGTGACGTCACCCGAATTCGACGAGGCGATCGCTAGTTTCCACCGCCGCAACCCCAATATCCATATCGAGATCCGCGTGTCGCCGTGGCGCGCGGTGCTCGACGCGCTGGAACATGGCGAGGCCGAGATCGGCGTCGGCTATGACAGCAACGCGCGTAGTAGCCTGGTCTACGAACCGCTGTTCGTGGAACACCAGCAGATCTACTGCGCGCGCAGCCATCCGCTGTTCGGGCACCGCGTAGCGCGGCTGGGCGAGCTGAAGGACGAGGGGTTCGTGCTGACCGGCGAAGACGAGCTCGACACGATCACGCGGCTGCGCCGGCGCTATCGGCTCGGCACGAGAACGACCGGTCATGCCGAGGATATCAACGAGGCGATCCGGTTGATCACGCTGGGTGTCGGGATCGGCTTTCTACCCGTCCTCGCCGCGGCCGATGCGGTGGCGAAGGGGCGGCTGTGGCCCCTGCTCCACGGCGATGACGAGCCTGCCTATGACATCTTCCTACTCGCGCGCGCGGACCCGTCGCGCGACACCGCGACGCAACTCTTCCTCGACGAAGTCACCCGCAGGCATAGGGCGCAACGCAGGGCATAGATTTTATCTATGTCTTTCATCAGAATTTTGTCTCTTCATCGATGATTCCTGCCACGGCAACGTCCGTCACAGAGGTCGCGGCCTGATCTGCCCTGCCGATAAACCCGTCTACGCGGGGGTATCGGACGCGCATTCAGGGACGTGCCCGAGTGATTAAGGGGCTTGCGTGATGGTGTCTCGACGGTGGCTAAACGGCGTTGCAGCGGCCGCGGTCCTGCTCGCGCTCGGCGGGTGCGGCAGCGGCAAGCCCGCCGGATCGGCGACCAGCGCCGAGGGCGCGAAGACCGAGTTCGCGATCGGCTGGTCGATCTATACCGGGTGGATGCCTTGGGCGTACGCACAGCAGTCCGGCATCGTGAAGAAATGGGCCGACAAATACGGCATCCAGATCCGCCTGGTGCAGGTCAACGACTATGTCGAATCGGTGAACCAATATGCCGCCGGCAAGCTCGACGGCGTGGTCTGCACGACGATGGACGCGCTGACGATCCCGGCGGCGGGCGGCAAGGACACCACGGTCCTGCTGATCGGCGACTATTCCGACGGCAATGACGGCGTCGTGCTCAAGAACGGCCGGACGATGGCCGATATCAAGGGCCGCTCGGTCAAGCTCGTCGAGCTGTCGGTGTCGCATTTCCTGCTCGCGCGCGGGCTCGAAAAGAGCGGCATGAAGCTCGCCGACGTGAAGACGGTGAACACGGGCGACGCCGATATCGTCGGCGCGTTCGCCGCGCCCGGTGTCGACGCCGTCGCGACGTGGAACCCGCAGCTGTCGACGATCCGCGCCACCCCGGGCGCGACGATGGTGTTCGACAGTTCGAAGATCCCGAACGAGATCCTCGATACGCTGAACGTCAGCACCGCTACGCTCAAGGCCAACCCCAATCTCGGCAAAGCGCTGGCGGGGATCTGGTACGAGACGATGGCGATCATGACACGCCAGGATGCGGCCGGAGCCGCAGCCCGCGCGGCGATGGCCAAGGCCGCGGGCGCGACCGCGGCGAGCTTCGACGACCAGCTCAAGACGACGCATCTCTACGCGCGTGCACAGGATGCGGCGGCCTATGCGCAGAACCCGGACCTGGTCACGGTCACCGACCGGGTCCGCCAGTTCAGCTTCGCGCACGGCCTGTTCGGCGCCGGCGCCAAATCGGCCGACGAGATCGGCATCAGCTTCGCCGGCGGCAAGACGCTGGGCAATCCCAAGAACGTGAAGCTGCGGTTCGACCCGAGCTACATGACGATGGCGGCGGACGGAAAACTATAGCCGCGCGACACGACGACGAACGGACAACGTCGGGGCGCCCGCTCGGACGAATGGAGCAGCCTGCCCGCGGGCCTGCGCAATCTGGGGACGAGATGACGCTGCTGCCATCCTTTGCCAACGCACGCCGGGCTCGGCGTCGGTGACCCGCCTCGTCGACATCCGCCCGCGGCCCGGCGCACGCATGCTGCTCGGCGCGCTGCCGATCCTGGCTCTCCTGCTCGTCTATCTGCTTGCGTCCGAAGCGCGCCATTTCGAGAACCCGGCCGACAAGGTCCTGCCGACGTTCGGCGCGATGGCGCAGGCGATCCATGACTTTACCACCGATCGCGATCCGTCCACCGACCGCATCGTGCTCGTCGCCGATACGCTCGCGAGCCTGTATCGCCTGGGGATCGGGCTCGCGATCGCCACCGCGTCGGCGCTGATCCTGGGCCTGCTGCTCGGTGTCGTACCGCTCGCCCGTGCGGTGCTCGGCCCGCTGGTTGCGATCATCGCGGTGATCCCGCCGGTCGCGGTGCTGCCGATCCTGTTCATCGTCCTCGGGCTCGACGAGGCGTCGAAGATCGCGCTGATCGCGATCGGCATTGCACCGTTCATGACGCGCGACCTGACCAGCTTCGTCGCCAGCCTGCCGGTCGAACAGTTCGCCAAGGCGCAGACACTTGGCGCCAACAGCTGGCAGACGGCCATCCGCGTCGCGCTGCCCCAGCTGATGCCCCGGCTGATCGAGGCGCTGCGGCTGTCGATGGGCCCCGCCTGGGTGTTCCTGATCGCGGCCGAGGCGGTCGCCGCCGATGTCGGGCTCGGCTACCGCATCTTCCTGGTCCGGCGCTATTTCGCGATGGACATCATCCTGCCGTACGTCGCCTGGATCTCGCTGCTCGCCATCCTTTGCGATGCGCTGCTGCTGTTCGTCAGCCGGCGCGCCTTTCCCTGGGCGCATGGAGCGGGCCGATGACCCCGCTGCTGCAGCTCCGCAACATCTGGGTCGAATACGGCGACAAGATCGTGCTCGAACGCGTCTCGCTCGCCATCGCCGAACGCAGCTTCGTCGCGGTCGTCGGCCCGTCGGGCGCGGGCAAAAGCACGTTCCTCCGTCTGATCCTCGGCCAAGAAGCGCCGACGCGCGGCCAGTTGCTGCTCGACGGCAAGCCGATGCGCGCCGAATGCGGCGCCGATCGCGGCGTCGTGTTCCAGCGTTATTCGGTGTTTCCGCACCTCAGTGCGCTGCGCAACGTGATGTTCGGGATCGAGTGTGGGCAGGCGCCCTTCGCCGCGCGGCTGTTCGGCGCGGCGCGGCGTGCGGCCCGCGACACCGCGGTCGAGATGCTCACCGCAGTCGGGCTCGAACACAGCCTCGACGTCTACCCCGCGCAGATGTCGGGCGGGATGCAGCAGCGGCTGGCCATCGCGCAGGCGCTGGTCAAGCATCCCCGCATCCTTCTCCTCGACGAGCCGTTCGGCGCGCTTGATCCCGGCATCCGCCTCGACATGCACGCGCTCATCACGCGGCTATGGGCGGAGCACGGCCTGACCATCGTCATGGTGACGCACGATATCGGCGAGGCGTTCAAGCTCGGCACGCGCGTGCTCGCCTTCGACAAGCGCCGCCACGATCCGCACGCGCCGCACCGCTTCGGCGCGGCCGTCACCTATGACCTGCCGCTCGACCGCAAGACCGCCCCGCCCGCGGCGCTGGTCGAGGCGCTCGGCGGCGATCTTTCACAGCGAGACTTAGCATGACGAACACCGCCGATCCGACCGGAGCCCGCGACCATGCCCGCGCCATGATGGGTACGCGCGTGGTATCGATGCCCACCCTCCCCGCCGCCGCGGACGACGCGCCCGGCGATGTGGTATGGGAGGAGACGATCGCGCCCGCAGGCTATGCCTCGCGCCGTATCGCGCGCGGAACGCGGCTGCGCCTGGTTGATCTCGCCGGCGATGCCTGTGCGTCGATGCTGGTCTTCAACGCCGAAACGCCGACCGAGCGGCTCAACGTCGCCGACACGCTGAAGGTGCAGTGGAACGGCTATCTCGGCACCGGCCGGCTGCTGCTGTCCGACATGGGCCGCGTCATGATGACCATTCTCGAAGACGAAGCCGGCACGCACGACGCATTCTGCGGCGCGTCCAACGAGGCGTCGAACGCGCGCGCCTATGGGAACGGCAAGAATTACGGCGCGCAGCCCAATGCGCGCGATCGCTTCATGCTCGGCGTCGCCAAGCACGGGCTCAACCGCAAGGACGTCCACCCGTGCGTGAACTGGTTCAAGGGCGTCCGCATCGCCGAGGACGGCACGACCGAACCGCAGATCGGCCCCTTCGCCCCCGGCCGCACGCTACTGCTGCGCGCGGAAATGGACCTGATCGTCGTGATCGCCAACTGCCCCCACGTGCTCGACGCGCGGCCCGACTACACCGTCACGCCGCTTCGCGCGACCGCGTGGCGCGGGAGCCCGGCGGCGGAGGACGACCCGATCCGCACCGCCACGCCGGAGGGCCTGCGCGCCTTCCTCAACACCGAAGATCTGTATGCGCGCTGAGAAGATGATCGATATGACCACCATCCGCCTCGACGAAACCGTCCCCGCCCGCGCGCCTTGGATGCATCGCATCGCGGCCGGCGAGACGCTGCGCATCGTCGATCTCGAAGGCAATCAGGCGGTGGATTTCCTGATCTACGTCGCCGCCGATGATTCCGAGCGCTACAGTGCGCAGGACACGATCGCCGCGCAGCGCAACCTGTTCCTGCGCACCGGCGCGGTGCTGCTGTCCAACGAAGGCCGGCCGATGATGACGATCACCGCCACCAACGTCGCCTATCACGACACGATCGGCGGCGCATGTTCGTGCGAATCCAACACGTTGCGGTACGGCCATCACACCAAGGCCCAGCATAGCTGCGTCGATAATTTCCTCGACGCCAATGTCCGCGCCGGCCGCGGCAAGCGCGACATGGTGTCGAACATCAACTTCTTCATGAACGTGCCCGTCGAGGCCGACGGCACGCTCGGCATCGTCGACGGCATTTCCGCACCCGGCCTGACCGTCGATCTGCGCGCGGAGATGGACGTAATCGTCGTCGTCTCCAACTGCCCGCAGATCAACAATCCGTGCAACGGCTTCAACCCGACGCCCGTGCGCATGCTGGTGTCCGCATGATGTTCACCAAAGTCCTGATCGCCAATCGCGGCGCGATCGCCTGCCGCATCATCCGAACATTGAAGGCGATGGGTGTCGGATCAGTCGCCGTGTTCAGCGATGCCGATGCCGGCTCCGCGCATGTCGCGCAGGCCGACGAGGCGGTCCGCATCGGCCCCGCGCCGGCCGCAGAGAGCTATCTCAACGTCGAGGCGATCCTCGCTGCGGCGGAAACGACCGGAGCGCAGGCGATCCACCCCGGCTATGGCTTCCTGTCGGAGAACACCGCCTTCGCCGAAGCGTGCGCCGCGCGCGGAATCGCGTTCATCGGACCTACCCCCGACAACATCCGCGCGTTCGGCCTGAAGCACACCGCGCGCGACCTCGCCGCCGCGCAGGGCGTGCCGCTCGCCCCCGGCACCGACCTGCTCCGTGACGAAGCCGCTGCGGTCGAGGCCGCCGCGACGATCGGCTACCCCGTCATCCTGAAGGCGACCGCCGGCGGCGGCGGCATCGGCATGAAAGTATGCGCGGACGAGGCCGATATCCGCGAGGGCTTCGCCACCGTCGCGCGGCTCGGCGCGGGGAATTTCGGCGACGGCGGCGTGTTCCTCGAACGCTATGTCGCACGCGCGCGGCATATCGAGGTGCAGGTGTTCGGCGACGGCGCCGGCGATGTCGTCGCACTCGGCGAGCGCGACTGCTCGCTCCAGCGCCGCAACCAGAAGGTGGTTGAGGAAACCCCCGCCCCGCTGCTCCCCGCCGCGACGCGCCAGGCGCTGATCGACGCCGCTGTCCGCCTTACCAGCGCCGCGAACTATCGCTCGGCAGGCACGGTCGAGTTCCTCTACGATCCCGAACGCGACGACTTCTTCTTCCTAGAGGTCAACACCCGGCTGCAGGTCGAACACGGCATCACCGAGCAGGTGACCGGCGTCGACCTGGTCGCCTGGATGGTGCGCGGCGCGGCCGGCGACTTCACCTTCCTCGACGGCTTCGAGGCCAGGCCCGTAGGCGCGTCGATCCAGGTCCGTCTCTATGCCGAGGATCCCGCGCACGACTATCGGCCGAGCTCGGGCCGGCTCGTCGGCGTGTCCTTCCCTGAAGGCCCGCGCGTCGACAGCTGGATCGCCGCGGGCACCGAAGTCTCCGCCTGGTACGATCCGATGCTCGCCAAGCTGATCGTCACCGCCCCCACCCGCGACGCTGCGGTGGCGGCGATCCAGGACGCGCTCGACCACACGATGATCGCCGGGATCGAGACCAACCTCGACTGGCTGCGGACCGTGGTGAGCTCCGACGTCTTCACCAGCGGCGAAGTGTCGACTCGAGCCCTAACCGACATCGCCTACACCCCGCGGACGATCCGCGTGCTCGCCGGCGGTGCCTCGACCACGGTGCAGGATTATCCCGGCCGCCTGGGCCTCTGGGATGTCGGCGTGCCGCCCTCGGGACCGATGGACGCGCTGGCCTTCCGCCTCGGCAACCGCCTGCTCGGCAACGACGAAGGCACCGCCGGTCTCGAGATCACCGCCGCCGGGCCGACCCTCTACTTCAACATCGCGACCCGTCTGTGCCTGACCGGCGCCGATTTCGGTGCGACGCTCGACGGCGAGCCGGTCGCCACCTACGCTCCCGTCGACATCGCAGCCGGCCAGACGCTCAAGATCGGCCGCGTCGCCGGCGGCGGCATGCGTGGCTATATCGCGGTCGGGGGCGGGGTCGACGTGCCGCTGTTCCTCGGCAGCCGCAGCGCCTTCACGCTCGGCGAGTTCGGCGGCCATGCTGGCCGCGCGGTGATGACCGGCGACACGCTCCACCTCGGCCGCACGGACGTTGCTTCGGTATCGGCAATACTCGCCCCCGACGACCAGCCCGCGATCACGCGCGACTGGAAGTTGGCCGTGCTCTACGGCCCGCACGGCGCCCCCGATTTCTTCACCGCCGATGACATCGCGATGCTGCGCGAGACCGCGTGGAAGGTGCATTACAACTCCAACCGCACCGGCGTGCGACTGCTCGGTCCCAAGCCGCATTGGGCGCGCCAGGACGGCGGCGAGGCGGGGCTCCATCCGTCGAACATCCACGACAACGCCTATGCGATCGGCGCGGTCGACTTCACCGGCGACATGCCGATCATCCTCGGCCCCGACGGCCCGTCGCTCGGCGGCTTCGTCTGCCCGTTCGTGGTCGCGCAGGCGGATCTGTGGAAGGTCGGCCAGCTCGCACCCGGCGACACCGTCCGCTTCGCACCGATCGACAACGCGACGGCGGTCGCTGCAGAGGTGGCGCAGGACCGGCTCGTCGCGACGCTATCCGCTGCGCCCGCCCCGGCCCCGCTGGAGCATCTCGGCTCGCCGATCTTGCGCGCGATCGACGCGCAGGGCGTCCGTCCAGCCGTCATCTATCGCCAGCAGGGCGACCGCAACCTGCTCGTCGAGTACGGCCCGATCATGCTCGACCTTGAGCTGCGGCTGCGCGTCCACGCGCTGATGCTCGAGATCGACACGATGGGCCTGCCCGGCATCATCGACGTGACGCCCGGCATCCGCTCGCTGCAGATCCACTATGATAGCCGCCAGTTAAGCCAGGCCGCCTTGCTCGACGCACTAGCCGCCGCCGAAGAGCGACTGGGCGGGCTCGACGATTTCGAGATTCCCTCGCGCGTGATCCATCTGCCGTTGTCGTGGAAAGACCCGGCGATCTACCAGACGATCGACAAATATATGGAGTCGGTCCGCGACGACGCGCCCTGGTGCCCCGACAATATCGAGTTCATCCGCCGCGTAAACGGGCTGAACAGCATCGACGATGTCCAGCGGATCGTGTTCGACGCCGAGTATCTCGTAATGGGTCTCGGCGACGTCTATCTCGGTGCGCCAGTCGCGACGCCGATCGACCCGCGCCACCGCCTCGTCACCACCAAATACAACCCGGCGCGCACCTGGACCCCGCCCAACGTCGTCGGCATCGGCGGGGCGTATATGTGCATTTACGGCATGGAAGGGCCCGGCGGCTACCAGCTGTTCGGCCGCACCATCCAGGTGTGGAATGCGTGGCGCCAGACCGACGCGTTCCGCGACGGCAAGCCGTGGCTGCTGCGCTTCTTCGACCGCATCCGCTTCTTCCCCGTCAGCCATGACGAGCTGACCGAATGGCGCCGCGACTTCCCGCTCGGCAGGCGGGCGATCCGGATCGAGGAGGAGGTGTTCCGCCTTTCCGACTACCGCGCCTTCCTCGCCGACAACGCCGCGTCGATCACCGCCTTCCAGGCGCAGCGCCAGGCCGCCTTCGACGAGGAGCGCGCCGACTGGGAACGCAATGGCGAGTTCGACCGGGTCGCGGCGTTGACCGAGGAGGCAGGCGCGGGTGCCGAGACCGCCGACATCGACCTGCCCGACGGCTGCGAACTGGTCGAGGCGCCGCTTGGCGGCAGCCTGTGGAAGCTGCTGGTCGCCGAAGGGGCAAGCGTGACGGCGGGCGACACGATCGGCATCATCGAGGCGATGAAGATGGAATCGCCGGTGCTGAGCCCCGTCACCGGCATCGTCCGCCGCGTTTATGTGCAGGAGCGGCAACCGCTTTCACCCGGCGGCGCGATGCTTGCGGTGGAGGTCGCGTGATGGACGTGCCGTTCGAAGTCGGCTCTATCGCCGCCGCCGTCGGCGCCGGGCGCACCGATGCGGTGACCGTCGCCCGCGACGCGCTCGCCCGGATCGACGCTTATGCCGCGATCCAGCCCGCGGTTTGGATCACCCGTATCGCCGGCGCAGACGTCCTGGAAGCGGCACGACGCGTTGATGCCCGCATCGCTGCTGGCGAGACATTGCCGCTCGGCGGCGTGCCGTTCGCGATCAAGGATAACATCGATCTGGCGGGCGTCCCGACCACCGCGGCCTGCCCAGACTTCGCCTATACGCCGGCCGTATCCGCAACGGTGGTGGATCGCCTCGTCGCGGCGGGTGCGGTCCCGATGGGCAAGACCAATCTCGATCAGTTCGCGACCGGGCTCAACGGCACGCGCAGCCCGTACGGCGCGCCCGCCTGCGTCTTCAACCGCGCCTATGTCAGCGGCGGATCGAGCTCGGGTTCCGCGGTAGCGGTAGCGGCGGGACTCGTCGCGTTCGCGCTCGGCACCGACACCGCCGGATCGGGCCGCGTGCCTGCCGCGTTCAACGGCCTGGTAGGCATGAAACCCACCAAGGGACGCTGGAGCACCGCCGGTCTCGTCCCCGCCTGCCGCACGATCGACTGCATCACCGTGCTGACCCACAGCATCGCCGACGCGCGAGCGGTCGACGCGGTGGTCGCGGGCTTCGACGCCGCGGACGCCTATTCCCGTCGCTGCGAGGATCGTCCCGTCGCGCCGCGCCGGATCGGTGTGCCCCAGCCGGACCAGCGGCTCTTCCTCGGGGACGCGACGTCCGAGCGCCTCTACGATCAGGCGCTGACGACGCTCGCCAAGGGCGCGGAACTCGTGGAGATCGACATGACGCCGCTCCGCGAGGCGGCGATGCTGCTCTATGGCGGCCCGTGGGTGGCAGAGCGCACTGCCGCTGCCCTGCCATTGCTCGATACGAACCCCGAGGCGATCAACGCGACCGTCCGCGCGATCATGAAAGACGGGCGTTCCGTCAGCGGCGTCGATGTGTTCGAAGGCCAATACCACCTCGCCGCACTGCAACGCATCGCCGACGCGATGTGGCAGGACATCGACCTGCTTGCGCTGCCGACCACGCCGACGATCTATCGCATCGCCGAGATGCGCGCTGCGCCGATCGCGCTCAACAGCAACCTCGGCGTCTACACCAATTTCGTGAACCTGCTCGACATGGCCGCGCTCGCGCTACCCGCGGGCTTTCGCGACAACCGCACCGGCTTCGGCATCACGCTGATCGGCCCCGCCTGGACCGACCAGGGCCTGCTCGATGCGGGCGAGACGTATCTCGCCGCCGCCGCGCTTCCCCCTTCCCCGCCCCTGACCATCGAGGACCCTATGGACACCGTGAAGCTCGCCGTCGTCGGCGCCCATCTCGAAGGCATGCCGCTCCATTGGCAGCTCACCTCGCGCGACGCGCGGTTCGTCAGTGCCACCACCACCGCGCCGTCCTATACGCTGTACGCGATGGCCAATTCGACCCCGCCCAAACCCGCGCTGATCCACGCCGGCGACGCTGGCGGCGCCGCGATCGCGGTCGAGGTCTATGAGCTCGATGTCGCGGCGTTCGGCAGCTTCGTGGCGGAGGTGCCCGCCCCGCTCGCGATCGGCTCGGTCACGCTTGCCGACGGATCGACCGTCAAGGGCTTCGTCGCCGAACCGCGCGCGATCACCGGCGCCGAGAACATTACCGCGCTCGGCGGCTGGCGCGCCTATATCGACACGCTGCAACGTCCGGGCGGATCATGACCGCATCGCAGTCGATCGACATCGCCGACCTGCAGCGCGCCAAGGCGACCGCAGAGGCCGCCAACGAGGCGAAGACGCGCTATCTCGTCGCGGTGAGCCACGAGATCCGGTCGCCGCTGAACGTCATCTACGGCTATGCGCAGCTGCTGGAGCGCGACGACACGTTGTCGGGCGCGCAGGTCGGCACGATCATCCGGCGCTCCGCCGAGCATGTCACCAATCTGGTCGAAGGGCTGCTCGAAATCTCGCGGATCGAGAGCGGCGTGCTGACGATCCGGTCGGACCTGATCGACATTCGCGGGCTGCTCGATCACGTCGTCGCCATGTTCCGCGCGCAGGCGGCCGCCAAGGGCCTCGCGCTGACGCTCGACGTCGAGGACCGGCTGCCGGTGCAGGTCAAGGCCGACGAGAAGCGGCTGCGCCAGATCCTGATCAACCTCGTCTCCAACGCGGTCAAATACACGCAGGCCGGCAGCGTCGTGGTCACCGTCCGCTATCGCAGCCAGGTCGCCGATATCGAGGTCCGCGATACCGGAATCGGCATCGCCGCAGACGACATCGACCGCGTGTTCGAACCCTTCGAGCGCGGCAGTACGGAGGAAGCACGACGTCAGCCCGGGATCGGCCTGGGTCTCGCGATCACGCGCGTGCTGGCGAGCGTGCTCGGCGGTGACGTCGCCGTAACGAGCACCCCCGGCGTCGGCAGCAGCTTCCGCTTCCGCGTCATGCTCCCCGCGCCGATGGTCGCGGTGCGCGCCACCGCGCAGGGGGCGAAGATCACCGGCTATGCGGGCGCGCGGCGCACCGTTCTGGTGATCGACGACGATCCCGCGCAGCGCACCATCCTGCAGTCGCTGCTCGGCGCGCTGGGCTTCGTCGTCCATACCGCCGCCAATGGAACCGAAGGTCTGGACCTGGCGAAGCGCACCGCGGCCGACATCGTGCTGCTGGACATCCAGATGCCCGGGCTGAGCGGCTGGGACGTCGCCGATCGGCTTCGCGCGGCGCACGGCGCGGCGCTCCGGATCGTGATGGTGTCCGCCGACGCGCACGAATTCCGCGCCGGCGGCGATGGCCAAAGCAGCCACGATGCGTTCATCACCAAGCCGGTCGAACTCGACGCGCTGATCGCGCTGATCGGCACCCAGCTCGACCTGTGTTGGGAGGAGCAGGCGATCGACGCGCCGGAGACGCCGGCGTCATCGGTGCTCCTGCCACCGACGGCGACGCCGTTTCTCGATCGCCTGCGCGACCTCGCCCCGCTCGGGCATGTCCGCGGCCTGGAAACGACGCTCGATGCCTTCGAAAAGGCGGTCCCGGCCGCCGCGCACCTGGTTGCCGTACTGCGGCGCCAGCTCGACGATCTCGACCTCCGTTCGCTGCAGAAGACGATCGATGACGCAGCGCATTGAACCTGCCGACGCCGCCCGGCCGGTCATTCTGGTCGTCGACGACGCGCCCGATGCGTTGCGGTTCCTGACCACGACGATCGAAAGCGCCGGGATGACCGTGCTGATCGCGATCGACGGGCTCGCCGCGCTCACTCTGCTCAAGACCGTCACGCCCGACCTGATCCTGATGGACGCGGTGATGCCCAATCTCGACGGGTTCGAGACCACCCGGCGGATCAAGGCGATCCCCGCGTTTCAGCACCTGCCGATCATCTTCATGACCGGGCTGACCGAGACCGGCGACGTCGTGCGCGGGCTCAACGCCGGGGGAATCGACTTCGTCAGCAAGCCGATCGTTATCGACGAGCTGCTCGCGCGGATCCGCGTTCACCTGACCACCGCGCGAGTCGCGCACGGCAGCCAGCTTGCGCTCGACATGAGCGGGCGGCCCGCGCTGGCGGTCGACGGCGCGGGCGAGCCGCAATGGCTGACCCCGGCGGCGAGCGCGATGCTCGAACGGCTGTTCCCCGGCTGGTCCTGCGCCTCCGCCCGGCTGCCCGAGCCGTTCCTGCAGGCGCTCCGCCTCTTGCAGGCGCGCGCACCGACGCCCGGTGCCTGCATCACCGTGGCCGCCGGCGATCGCACGCTGGAGGCCGGGCTGCTGCGCAACACCGCCGCCGACCAATGGGTGTTCCGCCTGACCGAGCGCCACGAGGGCGAGGAACAGGCGATGCTCGCCGCCCAGCACGGCCTCACCTCGCGCGAGGCCGAGGTGTTGCTGTGGATCAGCCGCGGCAAGCAGAACCGCGAGGTCAGCGCGATCCTGGAGATCAGCCCGCGCACTGTGAACAAGCATCTCGAACAGATTTTCGAGAAGATGGGGGTGGAAAACCGCGCGTCGGCGACGGCGATCGCGGTCACCACGCTGACTCGCTAGCATGGCGGAACCGGCCACCCCGGCAGCGGCGATCCGCGCCGCCCTGGCACGCGGAGATAACGGCGCCGCGCATGCCGCGGCGACCCGCTGGCAGAACGATGCACCGGGCTGCGCCGAAGCGGCGTTCCTCGCCGGGATCAGCGCTGCCGCCCTCGGCAAGGTGCGCATCGCGATCGAGCTGATCGAAGCCGCGGTCGCGCGCGACGGCCACGGCGAATATCGCGCCCAACTCGCGCGGCTCTACACGCTCGTACGACGCGATGCCGATGCCGCCAGGACGCTGGCCACCGCGGAAGCATCACCCCCGACCGACGCACTCGGGCGCGATACGATGGGGTGCGTTTACGCACGGCTCGGCGATCACGCCGCCTCGCTCCCGCATTTCGCCGAAGCAGTGCGGCTCGCGCCCGCGAACACCGCATTCCGCTATAATCAGGCCGCAGCGCTGAGCTTTGTCGGGCGGCAGGACGAGGCGGACCACGCGCTCGAGGCGCTGCTCGCGCTGGCGCCGGACGACGCGCGCGCGCATCATCTGCTCGCCGGGCTGCGCCGTCAGACGCCCGAACGCAACCACATCGACCGCCTGGCCAGCATCCGCAAGACGGCCCGCGCACCGCACGACCGCCTGCTGCTCGGCTATGCGCTCGCCAAGGAGACCGACGACCTCGCCGACCCCCGCGGCGCGTTCGCCATTCTCACCGAAGCCAATGCCGAGCACCGCGCGACCCTCCCCTATCGCTTCGCCGACGACGCCGCCAATTTCGATGCGGTCGAGGCGTGCTGGCCCGCGATCGCCGGCGCGCGCGTCTCCGATCCCTCGCCGGAATCGCCGATCTTCGTCATCGGCATGCCACGCACGGGCACCACGCTGGTCGACCGTATCCTGTCGTCGCACCACGACGTCGAGAGCGCCGGTGAACTCCAGGCGATGCCGCTCGCGGTGAAGGCGGCGGGTGGCACGCGCAGCCGCACCGTCCTCGATCCCGAAACCTTGCGCGCCGCGTCACGGGCGGATCCCGGCGCGATCGGTCGCGACTATCTCGCCCGCGCCGCCGCACACATGCCCGGCGCGCGTCCGCGCTTCGTCGACAAATTCCCCGGCAATTTCGTCTATGTCGGCATGATTGCCCGCGCGCTGCCCAACGCCCGGATCGTCTGCCTGCGCCGCAACCCGATGGACACGATTCTCGCCAATTTCCGCAACCTGTTCGCGATCGGCTCGCGCTATTACGACTATAGCTACGACCTGCTCGACATCGCCGCCTATTACCAACGCTTCGACCAGCTGATGACGCTGTGGCGTCAGGCATTGCCCGGGCGCGTGCTAGACCTCAGCTATGAATCGCTCGTCGACAACCAGCGCGAAGAAACCGCGCGCCTGCTCGCGCATTGCGGGCTGGACTGGTCCGACGCCTGCCTGGATTTCCACGCCAATGCGGCCCCGGTCTCGACCCCGAGCGCGGCGCAGGTCCGCCGCCCGCTGTACCGCGACGCGGTGGATCGGTGGCGGATCCACGCGGATGCCCTGGCACCGGCCCGCGCGTTCCTGATCCGCCACGGCATCGCGGTCGAGTAGCCCACCGCGTACGTCATTCGCACACCTGTGACGGCCGTTCGTCCGGCCTATCCTGCAACCGCAGGTCGGCCATTTGTTCGCCGGCGCCAGCGGATGGAATGCGATGAACACTGTCCTGATGCGTTACGTGCAACCCGTGATGGTCGCCGCGGTCGTGCTGTTCTGGGCGCTCGGCCCGAAGGACTGGATCGCGAGTCCCTGGTCGGTCGTGGTCGCAACCCTGCTGACGACCGCGCTGATCCAGGCGCTCGAATGGGTCAACGAACGCCATGCGAGTTGGCGGCTGACCAAGCGTGAATTCTTCACCGACGTGTTCTACGTGGTCCTCAGCTACACGGTGATTGCCTGGGCGACGCGGACGCTCGCCGATGATCCGCTCGTGGCGCTGAAGCAGTCGCTCGGCATCGCGACGCCGTGGGCGATGCAGATGCCGTTCGTGCTGCAGGTCGCGCTGGTCGTCGTGCTGATCGAGTTCGGGCAATATTGGATGCACCGTCTGATGCACAACCAGGCGTTCTTCTGGTCGACGCACGCGCCGCATCACCACCTGACCCAGCTCAATGCGATGAAGGGCGCGGTCGGCAACCCGATCGAGCTGTTCCTGATCACGCTCAGCGTCGTCGCGCTGCTCGATCTGCCGCAGGCCGCGATCTTCTGCGGGCTCAACATCCTGACGGTGGTGTCGACCTTCGCGCACGCCAACACGCGGTTCGATCCGCCGCGCTGGTATGGCTTCGTCTTCACGACGATCCGCAACCACAGCCTGCACCATTCGACGAGCTATGAAGCGACGCGCTGCAATTTCGGCAATTCGCTGATCCTGCTCGATCGCATCTTCGGCACCTATTGCGAGGGCGAAGCCGAACTGGTCGGTCAGGACGAGCGGCGGCGGCTGTCGGTCCCCGAACAATTCCTGTTCCCCGCACGGCCCCTGATCGACCGGATCAAGGCGCGGCGCGAGCAGTCCGATGTGGAGGCGGCCGTCTGATCCGAACGACCCCTGACCGACCACGACAGCGTTTGGAGACCAGCGTGACATTGAAGACATGGGCTGCCGCCGTGATCGGCAGCTGGATGGCGATGACCCCGGCATTCGCCGAAGCCCCCGCCGAGAAAGTCATGACCGTTCCCGGGTTCGCGGATTTCCTCGCGGTCGACGGCGATACGGTGTGGGCGACCAATGTCGGCCGCGTCGAACGCTGGTCACTCGACGGCAAGCGTGCCCCGGTCGCGATGGCGCATCCGTGCGGCGCGATGGCGATCGCGTTCGACTCCTTGTGGGTCGCGGACTGCAAGGACCTGACCCTCACCCGTATCGACATCAAGACCGCGAAGATCACCGCGGTCGTCGCCACCGGGATCGCCAATCCGAAGGGCGAGCTGAACGTCGTTGCCGGCGCGGGATCGATCTGGGTGGCGAGCGACGCAAAGGGCGCGATCGCCCGCGTCGACCCCGTAACCAATACCGTCACCGCGACGGTCAAGACCAATCCGGACGGCTTCTACCTCACCTTCGGCATGGGATCGCTGTGGGCGGCCAGCGGGACGCAGAACAGCCTGCAAAAGATCGACCCCGCGACCAACAGCGTCGTCGCCACGACCGCACTCGGCCGCGAGCCCGGTTTCCTCACCGCCGGCGAGGGCGCAGTCTGGGTGCAGGAACAGGGCGACGGCACCGTCGCGCGGATCGATCCGGCGACCGGTGCGGTGTCGGGTCGGGTCAAGGTCGACGCGACGCTGAAATATGGCGACATCGACACCGGCGGTGGCAAAGTGTGGCTGCGGACCACGGCGGGCCAGACCTTCGTGGTGATCGACCCCGCGTCGCTCGCGATCACCGCGCGGCTGGGCAAGCCCGCGGGCAGCGGTGCGTTGCGCTATACCGCCGCGGGCGTGTGGACCACCGCGCACGACGCGCACACCATGTCGTGGTGGGCGAAGCCGGAGACGCTCGGGAAGTAGTCGGGCGTGAAATGATCAGTCGGGTCGGGGCGCGACCGGATACACGATGAAATCCGGATGCCGATCGATCGCTGGTGGCGATTCTGCCGACGTGGCTGCCTTGTCCAGTTCCCCGATCGCCGACGGCGGCAGCGCGAGGGCGTGCTCGGACGGATGTGTCGGCGCCTCCATCGGGTAATCCTGCCCCGGCGTCGTCGTCATCTCGATATGCGCGCCGAGCAGTGCGCGAACCGGATGCGTCCTGGCAAACGCCGCCAGCCGATCCGCGCTCGCCCGGAAGGCATCGAAACGGTCGCGCGGGACGTACAGCCGGCCGGGATAGAGCATGTCGCCCGAGAACATCAGCCGCGTGCGCGCGTCATAGACCATGATGTGCGCGGGCTCGTGCCCCGGGGTCGGGACGATCTCGAGCACGCGCCCGCCGAGATCGAACCGGCCGATCTCGCGCCGCCAGTCGCGAATGCCAAAGAACGCGGCGACCTGGTCGGGCTTGAGCCCAACGACGTCGGTATCCGGCCGCGCGCGGAATTCGTCGTCACCACCGTGATGATCGCCGTGGCCATGCGAATGCGCGACGATCAGCCGGATCGGCCGACCGGCATGACGGGCGCGCCAGTCGTCGACCAGCCGGTCGACCGTCGGGCGGATCTTGAGCCCGCCCGCCCCGCTATCGATCAGCAGCGCGCGATCGCCGCCGAACAGCAGATACAGGAACGGCGCTTCGAAATTGGTCTTGACCGACTGGCGGATGACGAAGGTATTGGCATCTATTCGCTGCACCTGCGTCTCGGGCTCGGTCGGCGTCGTGCCGTCGATCCAGTGCGCAAATCGTGGCCCGACGTCGACAGGTGCAGCACCGACGACGCATAGCGCACCGGCGATCAGCGCCGTCGCACGGCACAAGGCAGCGCGGCGCCCGCCACGGAGGAAGTTCGATCGTTTCATACGCAAAGCGTAGGTTGCGCCATCATGGCAACCATACGCCATTTGACGGAGCTGCAGTCGGCACCTCGTCCGCAGCAGCCCCGGCGGGGGTCAGCGCATCGCCAGTTGCATGTCGCGCGCCGGCGCACGCGCCGCGGTAGCCGTGGCGATACGGGTGCGGATATCGGCGATCACGTCTGCGCGGCATCCGCGCGCCTGCGCGCCGAGCGCCAGATGGATCGAACTCAGCCGCTCGCCGCAGACCTTGTTCGCCACCTGATCGACGCGGATCGCCAGGCGCTGCTGGCCATCGACGCTGGCGAGATCAATCCCGTTGAGATCGAGCACGGCGCTGTCGGCGGAAAACGGATTGCTGCCGGGGGCGGCGAAGGCGGGCGTGGCCGCCAGAAGTGCGGCACAGGCCGCCAGACCGATCTTCATTCATCATCTCCTGCATGCGCGGGCCCATCGCTCTGCGGCGATTGGGTTCCAGGAATGTAGGAGTGACGCTGCGCGATCACAAGCGCGCGGTCCGCACCGTCAGCGTGCGCTGACCACCAACGATGCGATCTGGGTTCGCATGCCGAGCGCACCGGGTGGCAACGGCACCATCTCGGTCGCTTCGGTGCCAGCATCGGAATCGGCAAAGACCACCCGTACCGCATAGTCCCGCGCGATCGGCCAGGTCCGCGCGGTCGCCAGCGGGATCGTTGCCTGCCAGGACCGCCCGCCCTCGACGGCGAGCTCACGCCCACCGACCCGGATGGCCGTCGTCGCGCGGAGCCGCTGGCCCGACAGACGCACGCAGCTGTCCGCTCCGCAATGCACCAGCCGCGCCCGGGTTTGCGTCTTTGCCTGCGCGACACCCGTCACCAAGGCGCACGCCAGCCCGACCGATCCGATGCGTGCAAAACGAAGAGCGAAAGCCACCATAGCCGTCGACTAGCGCAGGTCCCGCCCGCGCGGCATTCGCCGTTTGACGTAGGTGCGGCTCTACCCCGGCTTACGTCAAACACCCCATGTCGGTCCGCCCGGAATATCCACACTCTGCATCCAAGCGATCGGCCCCGAACGAGGTGCCGACGCCGACAAGCAGAGCATGGGGAGGCGACGGCGGTTCACAGTATCAAGGGGGCTTACATGGCAGGACGATTTTCGCGCGCAGGTTTGTTGTGCGCGACCGCGCTGGTCGGCGTGACGGGTACGCCCGCGCTGGCACAGGACGCGCAGGACGCACCACCCGCGTCCGCCGCAGAAGCCACCGCCGGCTCCGACCCCAACGAGATCATCGTCACCGGCAGCCGCCGCCGGACCACGCTGCAGGACGCACCGATCAACATCAGCGCGGTCTCGCAGGAAACCATCCAGTCGCAGCGCCTCGACGACATCCGCTCGCTCGCGTCCTTCACGCCCGGCGTCACCGTCGCGGATACCGGCCCAGCCTCGACCGGCGGCATCATCCTGCGCGGAATCGCCTCGGGCGATACCAGCGTGTTCGGCGCCAACAGCGGCGATTCGGTCGGCGTCTATCTCGGCGAAGTGCCGCTCTATCTCGACTTCAAGCTGATCGACATCGAACGCGTCGAAGTGCTGCAGGGGCCGCAGGGCACGCTTTACGGGCTCGGCACGCTCGCCGGCGCGGTGCGCTACATTCCCAACCGCCCGGAGACCGACCGCTTCTCGATGGACGTCCATGGTCGCGGCTATGCGCAATCGCATTCGGACGATTTCGGCGCGGTCGGCGACGTCGCGATCAACATCCCGATCGTCCGCGATCACATCGCGTTTCGCACCTCGACCGGCTATTACGACAATGCCGGCTTTATGGATTACAACTACCTGCTGCAGCAGCCGGGCGTGTCCGACCCGCAGCCCGGCCGTGCGACCGCGACCTCGACCGGATCGCTCGGCACCACCGACGATTATGCCGCCAATTTCAAGCGCAAGGAGGATGTGAACTATGAACACACCTTCACCACGCGCAACCAGCTGCTGCTCGAATACAACCCCAACATCAAAGCGTATCTGACCTACGCGCACCAGACCACAAAGACCGGCGGGCGCCAAGCCAACGGCGCGGGCGTGCTCGACACCGGCAAGTATGAGGCACCGTTCCGTTACCTCGAACCGGTCGACCGCAGCGCCGACCTGTTCTCCGCCGAATTCAACATCGCGCTCGGCAACATTGCGCAGTTGGTCAGCACCACTGCCTATACCAAACAGCATATCAGCAGCGTCGACGACAACACCGATCTGCTGCTCGACCTCGACTACGGATACGAGGCATTCCCGGCGTTCTCGTCCTACGCCAATAACGAGCGCCAATATAAGCAGCTGAACCAGGAGGTGCGCCTCGTCTCGACGCATGGCGGCCCGCTCAGCTGGGTGATCGGCGGCTTCTACAACCGCCTCAAACTCAATACCGACCGCCGCGAATACACGCCGGGATTTGCCGAATTCGCGGGCCTCGATCGACCCGACAATCTGGAATATATCGCCCAGCTCCGCAGCAAGACGGTCGAAAAGGCGGTCTACGGCGAAGCCACGCTGAACCTGACCAGCAAGTGGCAGGTGACCGGCGGCCTGCGCTATTTCAAATATGACTCCACCGTCGCGGGGGGAAGCGCGCTGCCGCTGATCGGCGTCGGCATCGGCGACTTCCCATCGACGACGATCAATCCCGCCCGGGTGCGGACCGGAGAGACCGGCAAGGACGGCTTCGTCTGGAAAGCGAACACGTCGTATAAGTTCAGCAGCGACCTGCTCGCCTATGCCACCTACTCGACCGGGTACCGCGTCGGCGGCGTCAACCAGGTCGTCGAGTGTACGGCGGAGGATCTGGCCAGGGCCGCATCGGGTGGTCAGGTGCTCTGCGCGCTGCCCGACGAGCTGGTCTACGGCCCGGACAAGACGCGCAACGCCGAGATCGGCCTCCGCGCCAGCCTGTTCGACGACCGGCTGCAGCTCACGCTCGACGGCTATCACGTCAAATGGTCGGGTGTGCAGGTGCCGAGCCAGACGCTCAACGGCGCGATCGGCATCACCGTCAACGGCGCCGAGGCGGTGTCGCAGGGGTTCGACGTCCAGGCGACGGTCAAGATCACCCCCAATCTCGCGATCACCGGAACCTATTCCTATGTCGACGCGCATCTGACGGAGGACGTCACCGGACTCGTGGCGAGCCAGGGCGTCCGCGACGACGCCTTCAACGGCGATCGCCTGCCGGGGTCGGCCAAGAACTCGGGCAGCGCACAGCTGCGCTACAGCCATCCGCTCGGCGGCAACCGCAGGATCGATGCGACCTGGGGGACGATCTACCGCGGCGAGATCTATTCGCGCGTCGGGCTGCGCGGCAATGGCGAAGCGATCCCCGGCTATGTGACGCACAGCGCATCGCTCGCCTACGTCACCAAGCCGTTCGAGGTCGGGCTGTTCGCCGATAACATCTTCGACAAATATGCCGTGACCGCGATCAGCAACGACATCTCGTCGTTCAACCAGGTCCGCACCGATGTGGTCGAACGCTATTACTCACGCGGCGTGCTCACGCCCCGCCGCGTCGGCGTCGAGTTCCGCTTCCATTATTGATGGGAAAGGGGGCGCGTTCTCGACGCGTGCCCCCCTTTACACAGCCGTACCCCTGCCCGCCCGGCGGTTCGCCGGCCGCGACTATAGCCTTACCCCAGGACTAGATATGCCCACTCTCATCGTAACGACGCGCGACGGCGAAACCCGGACGCTCACCGCCACCCCCGGATTTTCGGTCATGGAGGTCATTCGCGACAACGGGGTCGACGAACTCCTCGCGCTCTGCGGCGGTTGCCTGTCGTGCGCCACCTGCCACGTCGTCGTCGATCCGACGCAGGCCGCACAGCTGCCGCCGATGACCGCCGAGGAGCGCGATCTGATCGACGGTCTGGACCGCCACCTGCCGACGTCGCGGCTGTCGTGCCAGATCCCGTTCGATGCAACATTGGACGGCCTGCGCGTGACGGTCGGGCCCGAAAGCTGACCTGCACCGAAGCGCGGACCCGCCCTATCCTACGGATCGTCCGCTACGGAGCAGTTCGGTCACGGCCGCCGCCGGAACGGCGCGCCCGAACAGATAGCCCTGGCCATAGGTGCAGCCCAGCTGGGCAAGATACCGCGCTTGTTCCTGTCGTTCGACGCCCTCGGCGACGATCTTCATCTGGAGGCGGTGGGCCAGGCCGATGATCGCCTCGACGATCGCGGCATCGTCGGGATGCTCGCACGCCCGCGACACGAAACTCCGATCGATCTTGATGACGTCGACCGGAAACATCTTGAGGTGGGTGAGCGATGCGTAGCCGGTGCCGAAATCGTCCAGCGCGATCTGCACCCCCGCGTCGTGGAAGATCGCGAGCGTCGTCGCGACCTTGTCGGTATCTCGGCCGAGCAGCACCGTCTCGGTAATCTCGACATCGATCCGCGACGGCGCCACGCCGTGCCGCTCCAGCGGCGCCAACACCCGCTCGACCAGCCGGTCGTGGCGGAAGTCGGCGGGCGACAGGTTGATCGCGATACGGCCGGGATCGAACCCCGCATCGAGCCAGCGCCGCAGGTCGCAGGCGACGGCGTCGATCATCCGGTCGCTCAGCGCAGCGGCCAACCGCAGGTCATCGAACGCCGCGGCAATGGTGTGGGGACCTTGGATACCGAGCGTATCGTGCTGCCACCGCAGCAGCGCTTCGAATCCGACGATCCGACCGTCGTCGAGCGCGATTTTCGGTTGATAGAAGGGAACGACCCGGTCGTCGCGCACGGCGATTCGGGCCACGTTGAGCATCGAGGCGCGTCGCTGCATCCCCGCGCGCATCACCGGTTCGAAAACCGACAGCTCGCCGCGCCGGCCCGCCTTGCCGGCGTACAGCGCGATGTCGGCCGATTTCAGCAGCTCGGCGGCGGTCTCGCCGTCCGCCGGATATAGCGACAGGCCGGCCGTGGCCTGGGTCTCGCAGGCATGCCCCTCATATTCGAAGAGTTCGCCGAGTACCTCGAGCCCCGCGCTGACCCGCTGCGCAAGATCGTCCTGACGCCCGCCCTGCAGCAAGACGGCAAACTCGTCCCCTCCGAGCCGACCCGTCACCACGCACGGCGCAAACGCCCGATCGAGCCGGCCGGCGAAGGTCTTGAGCAGCATGTCGCCGGCGTCGTGGCCGATCGTGTCGTTGATCTCCTTCAACCGATCTACGTCGAGCAGGACGAGCGCAAGACGACTCTCGGGAGTCGCCGAAGCGATCGCCTGCTCGAGATGCTCGGTGAAGAAGGCGCGGTTGGGGATACACGTCAGCGCATCGTGCGTCGCGGTCCAGCGGATCCGGTCCTCCGCGGTCCGCTCGTCGGTAACATCGCGGATCGTGACCAGCACCCGCGTCAGACGTCCTGACGAGGCGTACATCCGCCATCCCGCGGTGCGCATCCACCGTTGCGCGCCATCGTTCGCGCGGCAGATGCGCAGCGTGTCATCGAACCGCATGGTGCTGTCGCCCGCTTGCGCGGCGTCGACCAACGCGATCAACAAATGCCGATCGGCCGGGACGACCAACTCATAGGCCGTGGCGATCTCGGCCGTCGTGTCGACCGGAAGACCCAGCATCGTCTTGAAGTCGTCGGACCATTCGCGCTGGTTTCTGACCGCGTCATAGTCCCAGATGCCGAGTTTCGCGGCCCGCGCCGCAAGCCGGAAGCGCGTCTCGCTTTCGCGCAGCTCGTCCTGCGCCAGCCGTCGATCGTGAATGTCTTCCAGCGTGCCGTACCAGCGGACCACCCGACCCATCGCGTCCGTCCGCGCGGCGGCGCGGGACCGGAACCAGCGAAATGATTCGCTACCGGTCATCAGCCGGTATTCGACATCGACCGGACATCCGGTCGCGATCGATTGCGCCCACTGCCTGCGCGTCTCCGCGACATCGTCAGGGTGCAACGCCGATACCCAGCGTTCGCCGAGCGCGTCCTCCCTTCGCACGCCGGTCACCTCGAACCAGCGTTCGCTGACCTCCAGCACCGCGCCGTCCGGCGCGGCGGTCCAGGTGATCTGCGGGTTCAGTTCGACGGTGTAGCGAAGATGCTCCTCGCTTTCGCGCAGTCGCTGTTCGGCGGTTCGCCGGGCGGTGATATCCGACGCCACGACGATGGTCGATTCGGGTTGGCCGGCAGCGTCGAGCACGAACGACACATGGACCGCACACCACACCACCGACCCATCGGGGCGGACATAGCGTTTCTCGATCTCGAAAGGCTCGGCGGTCGCCAGATGCTCAGTGAACGTTCGGTCGGAACGGTCGACATCGTCAGGGTGCGTGAACTGTTGGAACGGCAGGCCTTCGAGCACCTCGGCGCTGCGGCCGACCAATGCGCAATAGGCCTCGTTGACCACGAGAACGTGAAAGTCGAGGCGCCGGTGCAAGATGCCCACGCGCGCGCGGCCGAGCACCGTCTCCAGTTCGCCGTGGGTCCTGGCGACGGTCCCATATCGCGCGACCGTCGCGATCAATTCCGCGTCAGCGCCGGACAACACCCGGGATTCAGGCGTGCCGTTGGCCAACAGCTCCCGGGTTGGCAAATGCTGCATCGCTAGGCCCCTCCTTGGCAGGCGCCACAAACCCGCGCATGCCGATCCATCGGGCGTGGGGGTTAAGTGCGCCTTAAAACCCCAGATTGGGTTTATCGTAGGTAAGTATCTGAATAGGCGCGCGACGTGACCTAGATTTGCTCTTCATAGCGGAAATACGCGAAGTCTGCGGGAAGTCCTGCCCCCGACAGATCTTGGCAGGCCATTCCGACGAAGCTGCCCGTAAAGTTCGGCAGCCCCGGCAATGTCGCCTCGTCCGACAGGATGCTCGAGTCGAATGTCTCGGGCAACCAGCACCAGTCCTTCGCGTCACTCCGATACGCGAACCGCAGGACTTCATGGTCGACCACGGCGCGCAAGGCGATCGGTCCCGGCCCGATCGGCACCGGTGGAGACAGCAGGCTGCTGCCTTCAGCGACGGGGATCGCCGACAGGACCTGCAGCTGGCGCACCCCATCGTCATCCACCGTGACGTGCAGATAATGGAACTTGGTCGAGTTATAGTAGCAGACCAGCCCCGCGGCCTGTTGGAAATGGCGCGGTTCGAAATCGACCCGCGTCTCGGCCGTGAAGCGAAACGCCTGCTGGCGCCGCGCGATCAGCGCCTGGGTGAAATGGCTGCCGATCGTCTCGCGCCCGTACAGCCGCAAATGGCCGGGCCGCGCCGTCAGGCTGAACAGCTGCGCCGGATATGGCGTACGCAGCCATTGAAAGGCGTCGGGCAACGTCGCCGCATCGAAGTCGCTATGCTCTACGACCGGGGTCTCAGCAGACACCACGCCTTGCGGTGTCGCGTCGCCGTCGAGCGTTCGCAGCCACCCGTCGTCGTCCCAGCGCATCGGCTGGATCGCGGTCTCGCGCCCCAGCACGCAGCGGTCGCTCCTCGGCAGCGGCCGCCCGCAGAGATAGACCATCCAGGTCTCGCCTGCCGGAGTCTCGACTAGGTCACCGTGTCCGGTGCGCTGCAACGCCGCATCGGGTTTCCCCTGCGCGGTCAACACCGGGCCATCGGGGTGCACGTCGTACGGTCCGAACAGCGACCGCGACCGCGCCATCACGACCGCATGGTTCCGCTCGGTCCCGCCCTCGGCGACCATCAGGTGATACCAGCCGCCACGCTTGTAGAGATGCGGCGCTTCGGTGAAGCCCAGTGCAGTGCCCGCGAAAATCCTGTGTCGCTCGCCTATCAGCCCGCCGCTCGACAGGTCGATCTGCTGCACGACGATGCCAGCGAAGCGCCGCCGGTCGGGGCGGTGATCCCAGAGCATGTTGAGCAGCCAGCTTCGCCCGTCGTCATCGTGGAACAGCGCCGGATCGAACCCGCTGCTGTTGAGGAACACCGGATCGGACCAGTCGCCGTCGATCCGGTCGCACGACACGTGGTAATTGTGGAAGTCGCGCAGCGAGGCGCCGCGCGCGCCGTCGACGGTGGTCTGGCCGTACCGCTTGACGTCGGTGAAGACCAAATGGAACCGCCCGTCCGCATGGCTCAGGTCCGCCGCCCAGACCCCGCAGGAATCGGGATTCCCGCGCATGTCGAGCTGGCTCGGCCGGTTGAGCGGCCGCGCGACCAGCCGCCAGTTCGCCAGATCGCGCGAATGGTGAATCTGCACGCCGGGAAACCATTCGAAGGTCGAGGTCGCGATGTAATAATCATCGCCGACGCGCACGATCGACGGGTCGGGGTTGAACCCGCGCAGGATGGGATTGCGCAGGGTGGGACTGGGAGAGGTCATGCCGGCTTTCGTATCAGGGTCCAGAGGAGCGCGGCGCCGAGCAGGTCGAGCAGGCCGAGCAGGATGAAAAAGGGTTGGTAGCCGACGTCCGCGACCAACGACCCGAGCACCAGCGTGAAGATCAACACGCCCAGATTGGCGGCGGTGCCCGATACGCCGGTGGCGGTCGCGACCTGATCCTGCGGGAACAGGTCGGACGCCATGGTAATGACGGTGACCGACAACGTCTGGTGCGCGAACCCGCCCAGGCACAGCAGGGCGATCGCGGCCACGGGGCTGGTGACCGTCCCGACGAACATCATCCCCGTCATCAGCACCGCGCCGAGCGTGAAGGCGCAGCGCCGCGCATCGATCAGCCCGACGCCGCGGCGCTGCAGCCACGCAACGACCGCAGGCCCGAATAGGCACCCCAGATCCGCCGCGAGGAACGGCAGCCATGCAAACAGCGCGATCTGCTTGAGGTCGAACTGGCGGACCTGCACCAGATACAGCGGCATCCACAGCGACAACATCCCCCACACCGGATCGGCGAGGAACCGCGCCGCCGCGATCGCCCACAGGTTCCGCCGGCGCAGGAGCTCGCCGAGCGGCGGGCGTGTGCGCTTGGTGGCCAGCGCAACCTCCTGCCCCTCGACGATATGCGCATGTTCCGCAGCCGAGAGGTGCCGATGGCGCGCGGGCGGCGCGTACCAGGCGAGCCAGCCTATCACCCAGACCAGCCCCAGCCCGCCCGCCACGAAGAACGCCGCGCGCCAGCTATGATTGAACACCGCCCAGGCGACGAGCGGCGGCGCGAACACCGCGCCGAACGACGCGCCGATCTGGTAGATGCCGCCCGCGACGCCGCGCTCACGCGCCGGAAACCATTCGGCGACCAGCTTCATCCCCGCGGGCTGCGCGGATCCCTCGACCAGCCCCAGCGCGCCGCGCAGGCCGGCGAAACCGAGCCATCCGGTCGCAAGGCCATGCCCCATCGTGATCAGAGACCAGAGCGTCACGAACAGCGTGAAGCCGATCTTCAACCCGATGCTGTCGAGGATGTACCCCGCGACCGGCTGGAACATGATCCCGACCTGGAACGCGCCGGTGATCCACGAATATTGCTGCGCACTGATATGCTGTTCGGCCATGATCGCGGGCGCAGCGACCCCCAGCACGCTGCGCGCGAGATAGTTGATGACCATCGCCACCACGAACAGGCCCATGATGGTCCAGCGGATGTTGGAAAAGCGCCGCACTGCTGCCCCCGGTAACGTTATCATCTATGCCTAGGCCGAGACCGTGGTCGGGCGCAAGCGCTGCCCGGTGGTACATCCCAAGGCGGTCGCGCCGTTTGCATCGTCCCGGTAAAGGTCTAGGTCGGCTACGGGATGGACGTAGACGAAAGAACCGGTGTGAGCGAACGCGCGCGGCGCCCCCGCAGTCCCACGATCATCGATGTCGCGGCGGAGGCCGGGGTGTCGCCGATGACCGTGTCGCGCGTGATCAACGGCCGTGCAGGCGTTATCCCCACGACGCGCGCGGCGGTACAGCGCGCGATCGAGACGTTGGGCTATACCCCGAACCTCGCCGCACGCAGTCTGGTGACGTCCGCCGAGCTGAAGATCGGCGTGATCTACGCCAATCCCAGCGCGGCGTTCATGAGCGACTTCCTGACCGGCGTGTTCGAAGAGGCGTCGACCCGCGGCGCGCGGCTGATCCTGCTCAAGGGCGAAGGGGGCCTCCCCCCCGACCAGGCAGCGCTTGAGGACCTGGTCGCGTCCGGTATCTCGGGCATGATCTGCGCGCCGCCGCTCAGCGAGTCGCCCGCGGTGCTGAAGGTTCTGCACAAGGCGCGCGTACCGGTCGCGGCGGTGGGCGCGCACGGCATCGAAAACGCGATTTGCGTGCGGATCGACGACCGGCTTGCAGCCTATGAGATGACCCAACGGCTGATCGCGATGGGCCACCTTCGCCTGGGGTTCGTGGTCGGCAACCCGGATCAGGTCGCGAGCACCGAGCGGCTCGACGGGTTCCTCGCCGCCGCGCGCGAAACCGACGGCGTGACCACGATTGTGGCGCAAGGCGATTTCAGTTTCGCCTCGGGGTTGGCCGCGGGCGATGCGCTGTTGCAGGCAAACCCCGCCCCTACCGCAATCTTCGCGAGCAACGACGACATGGCGGCGGCGGTCGTCTCCGTCGCGCACCGCCGCCACCTCGACGTTCCGCGCGAGCTGACCGTCGTCGGGTTCGACGACACCACCGCGGCGGTGATGTTGTGGCCCCCGCTCACGACCGTCCATCAACCCGTCCGTCGCCTCGCCGCCGAAGCGCTTGCGCTGCTCGTGGCGGAAATCGCAGCGCCCGCGCGCGCGGCGTCGGGACAGTCGGATCACGTGCTCGACCACGTCATCATTGCGCGAGAGTCCACCGCACCCCCGCCGGAGCGGCCGCTTTGACGGCGTAAGGGATATCACGTCGTCAAAGCGGCCTTCGCCGTTATTCCGACGTTAGCGAGACGCGTCCCTCGCGCGTCGGCGCCGCGATTTCGAACGTCATCGTCTTGGCCGCAGTGTCCGCGGTCGCCTGGACCGGCTTGCCAGTCAACGTGACCTTGGCGTTGCCCGACCAGCCGTGGACGGTGATCGCCATCTTGGTCCACCAGGGCTTGAAGCGGCCCTCGCGCGCCGCGAAGTCGATCGTCAGGCCCCGCGGAGTCAGCGTGCAGCGCATCGCCTGCCGCAGATAGCCGCGCCGGGTATAGGCCAGGCTGTGGCCGTCGTCCTCGTACAGCGTGCCGGCGCACTGATCGCCCGGATAGACGTCGATCTGCAGCGGCCCGACCGGGGTCTGCGCGGTGCTCTGTACCAGCGGCTGGCGCGGCAGGATCGTCCCCGCGCGCACGAACACCGGCAGATGATCGAGCCGCGGGGTTTCGCTGACGCGGTCGCCGAGCGTGCGCGCGGTCGGCACCGCCTGCGTCGCCGACTGGATCGGGCCTTCGCTGGTAGTCTCGGGCGTGCCGACGCGCTGGCCGGTCCAGTAATCGTACCAGCCACCCGCGGGCAGGCAGACGTCATAGGTCCGCGGCGATTCGGGGCTGGGCGGCGGTGCAATCAGCAACGACTTGCCCACCGTGAACGCCATCGACTGGTCGCACGACGCGTTTATCGCCGACGGATAGTCGTAGAACACCGGCCGCATGATCGGATCGCCCAGCCGGCTGTTCTGGTCCGCCAGCGCGTAGAAATAGGGCATCAGCCGATAGCGCTCCTCGATGAAGCGGCGGCGGATCGCCAGATGATCGGGGCCGTCGACCCAGGGCTCGACGCGCGGCGTGCCGGTCGCCGAATGGTTGCGGAACACCGGCGTGAACGCGCCGATCTCGGTCCAGCGCGTCAACAGGTCGGGACTCGGACCGCCGGCGAACCCGCTGACGTCGGCGGCGCTGTAGCCGAAGCCTGACAGCCCCAGGTTGATGATCTGCTGGATCGACAGCTTCAGATGATCCCAGGTCGCGCTGTTGTCGCCGGTCCAGGTAACCGCATAGCGCTGCCCACCGGCATAGCTGGCGCGCGTCATCACGAACGGCCGCTCGTCGGGGCGCAGCTTGAGCAGCCCGTCATAGGTCGCGCGAGTGTTCTGCATGCCGTAGACGTTGTGCGCCTCGCGGTGATCGGTGACGCGCGCGGCGAAATCGTCGCTGTCGATGCGGTGGCGAGTGTCGAGCGGCATCGTCTTGGTCGGCGTCTCGAAGATCGCCGGCTCGTTCATGTCGTTCCAGAACCCCGCGATTCCCGCGTCGAGGAAGCCCTTATACTGTTCGCCCCACCAGGTCCGCGCTGCGGTCTTGGTGAAGTCGGGGAACACCGACGGGCCCGGCCAGACCGGCGCGACATAGGGCGTGCCGTCGGCGTTCTTGATGAACGCGTCGGCTTTCATGCCGGTCTGGTAGGGCGCATAGCCCTGTTCGACCGCGGCGATATGCAGATCGGTGATCGCGACCAGCTTGATTCCGTCCGCCTTCATCTCGGAGGCGAGCTTGGGCAGGTCGGGGAAGGTCTTGGCGTCGGTAGTGAACGGCCGGTTGCGATCCTGATAGCCGATGTCGAGCCAGATCACGTCGGTCGGCACGCGGTCGCTGCGCAGCCGTGCGGCGATCTGGCGGACCTCGTCGGCGGTGCCGTAGCTGTAGCGCGACTGCTGATAGCCGAGCGCCCATTTGGGCGCGAGCGGCGCGTGGCCGGTCAGGTCGGCATAACGCCGCGTGACCTCCGCCACTGTCGGCCCGGCGATGAAATAATAGTCGATCGGGCCGTCGGAACCGCCGAACGACAGCGTCTCGGCATCGCGGTGGCCGAAATCGAACCAGGTGCGATAGGTGTTGTCGAGCAGGATGCCGTAGCTGCCGCCGCCTGCGGTGCCGCCCGCGCCGGTTCCGATGAAGAAAGGGATCGACTTGTAGATCGGATCGTCCGCGCTGCTGAACCCGTACGCATCGGTGTTCCAGTCGACGAAGCCGTGGCCGCGCCGGTCCAGCCCCTGCGTCTTGTCGCCCATGCCATAGAAATGCTCGGCGATCGGCAGCGTCTTCCTGATCGTGAACGCCTTGCCGTCGACCGCCGCCGGCGCGGCGTCGGCCGAAATCACCTTGCCGTCGAGAGTCTCGAACGTCACGCCGCCGGTTGGCGCGATGCGCACGCGGACGCTGGCGGTGGTGAAGCCGTCGGGGGCGGCGGTGACCTTGACCGCCTGTTTGCGCAGCGCGGCCGACACCGCCCAGCTCGCATCCTCGGGATAGACACCGTCCTTGGCGACGCGGACGCGGACCAGGCCGTCGGTCAGCGCGGTGAGGCGCATCGCGGTGGCACCGACACGCACGTCGACCCCATCGGCGCGCGGGGTGATCGCCGACGGGGCGGCCGTCTGCGCGAAGGCCGCGGGGACGGCGCACAGGCAGGTCGACGTCGCGAGGAGCAGGGCGAGACGTTTCATGAAGGGTCCTTTGGTTCGGTACGCGCGAGACGGCGGTCGTGCGCGTCGAAATTCAACGCGCAGCGGCTGAGAAAATCGTCGATCCGGGCGGTGTCGATCCGGTCGATATCGGCGCCGGGCGGCACCAGCCGCGCGTCGTCGGGAAAAATGCCGTAGCCGGCCATCAGGCAATGCCAGCTGATCGCGGAATAATAGCGCGCCAGATCGGCACCCTCCACCGCCGCGGCGAGGTCGGCGCCGGTGAACCAGGCGGACATCAGCGTCTTGAGGGATTCCGAGGGCGTGACCGCGCGCGCCGCGGCCCAATAGCCATGCGGATCGTCGTGGCGCTGGTTCAGCCGGTAATGCGCGACGATGTAATCGCGCACGCCGTCGTAGCGCGCGGCGATGCGCGCGTTGAAGTCCGCGCGCGCGTCCGGGGTCAGCCCGTCGCGGTCGACCGTGTCGAGGAACGCCTCGACCGTCGCGATCACCAGATGCAACGCGGTCGCCTCGAGCGGTTCGAGGAACCCTTGCGCGAGCCCAACCGCGAGCGCGTTGTGCGACCAGCTGTCGCGGACCCGCCCGACCCGCATCTTCAGGTGCCGTGCGGTGCCGTCGACGTCGCCCAGATGCGCGCGCAGTTCGGCTTCGGCCTGCTCCGGCGACAGATGGCGGCTCGCATAGACATACCCATTGCCGGTGCGGCTGGTCAGCGGGATGTCCCACGTCCAGCCCGCCGACAGCGCGGTCGCGCGCGTCTGGCTCGGGATCGGTGTGCCGGTCACGCGCGGGGTCGGCATCACCACCGCACTGTCGTTGAACAGCATGTCGCCATAGCCGACGAACGGCACGTCGAGCGCGGCGAAGATCAGGCTGCGAAACCCGCTGCTGTCGACGAACAGGTCGCCGGTGATCCGCGCACCGTCGTCGGTGACCAGCGCGGCGACGTCGCCATCGGCGGCGCGTTCGACCGCGTCCACGCGACCCTGACGGTGGACGACGCCCAGCGTGCCGGTCGCATGCGCGGCGAGGAACGCACCAAGCTTGTACGCGTCGAAATGATAGCCGTAGCTGACCTCGAACGGAAAGTTCGCGGCGGGCTGCGGCGCGCGGTGATCGGCGGCGAGGCGCGCGGGCAGCAGGAAACGGTCCGGGTGCGCATCGACATCGCGTCCGGTCCGCCTGGCGCGCGTGTTGTAGAAGAATTGCGGCGCGGTATGCGCGTCGAGCGCGGTCGGGAACGGGTGGAAATAGCGCTCATAGCCCGCGCGGTCCGACCAGCCTTCGAAGCCGATGCCGAGCTTGTAGGTCGCATCGCACGCCGGCATCCAGTCGTCCTCGGCGATGCCCAGCGTGTCGAAAAAGTCTTTGAGCTGCGGCGTCGATCCCTCGCCGACTCCGACGATGCCGATCTCGGGGCTTTCGACCAGGGTCACGTGCGCGTCGCGCCAACGGTGCGCGATCAGGCACGCGGTCATCCAGCCCGCGGTCCCGCCGCCCAGGATGACGATATCGGTCACAGCTGGCTCACCCGCCCCGAATAGGCCGGCAGCGTCGTGCCATCTGCATCGCCCACGCGCAGGATCGCCTCCCCCTCCACCAGCCATTCCGGCCAGTCGCGCGGGGTGTCCCCCAGATTGAACACGCAAAGCAGCCGTTCGCTTCCAGAGACCCGTTCGAACGCGATCACCGCGTCGTCGCTGTGCACCACGCGCACGCTGCCGTGGCGGAGCGCCGAGTGCGCCGTGCGCGCCGCGATCAACCGCCGGGTCCAGTGCAGCAACGACCCCGCATCAGCCTCCTGGACGTCGACCGCCAGCACCCGGTGGTCGGGCCCGAACGGCAGCCACGGCTTGGTCGCGCCGGAGCCGAAACCCATGTCGGCCGCTGCGCCGATCCACGGCATCGGCGTGCGCGCGCCGTCGCGCGACAGCGTCATCGGCCAGTTGGCGATCGCCTCGGGATCGAGCAGATCGGCGAACGGGATGTCGACCTGGGTCAGCCCGAGCTCCTCGCCCTGATAGACGAAGATGTTGCCGCGTAGCGTGGTCAGCAGCAGCATCTTCATCCGCGCGAACGCATCGCCATGCTCGGGCGCCGTCCAGCGCGACACCGCGCGCGGCGCGTCGTGGTTCTCGAACGCCCAGCTCGGCCAGCCGATGCCGGGCGCGTCGGGCCAGCGACCTAGCGCGTCGGCGATCAGGTCGGGCGTCAGCCGGTCGGCATAGAGGAAGTCGAACCCGTACGCGCTGTTCAGCCGCGTCTCGCCCGCCGTGAACAACTTCATCTCGCGGTCGCTGTCGTCGCCGCCGACTTCGGCGACGGTGAAGCACGCGCCATACTCGTCGAGCAGCGCGCGAATCCGTTCGAGCAGGCCGAGGATGTCGGGATGCCCTTGATTGTACAGCTTCTGCTGGAAATCGAACGGCCGGGTGCGGGCGCGATTGGTCGCGGGTGCGGGCGGATTGTCGGTCAGCGCCGGATCGTGCATCGAGAAGTTCAGCGCATCGAGCCGGAACCCGTCGACGCCGCGGTCGAGCCAGAACCGCGCGGTCGCGAGCAACGCGTCCTGGACGTCCGGATTGTGGCCGTTGACCTGCGGCTGGTCCTTCAGGAAATTGTGCAGATAATATTGCTGGCGCCGCGCGTCCCAGGTCCAGGCCGGGCCGCCGAACACCGACTGCCAGTTCGAGGGCGGGCTGCCGTCGGGCTTGGCGTCGGCCCAGACATACCAGTCGGCCTTGTCGTTGCCGCGCGATGCGCGGCTCTGCCGGAACCAGTCATGCTCGTCGGAGGTGTGCGAATAGACCTGGTCGATGATGACCCGAAGCCCGAGCGCATGCGCGCGCGCGACCAGCGCGTCGAAATCGGCGAGCGTGCCGAAGATCGGGTCGACGTCGCGGTAATCCGACACGTCGTAGCCGAAATCCTTCATCGGCGAGGTGAAGAACGGTGATAGCCAGACCGCATCGACGCCGAGCGATGCGACATAATCGAGATGCGTGGTGATCCCGGCGAGGTCGCCGATCCCGTCGCCGTTAGAGTCGGCGAAGCTGCGGGGATAGATTTGGTAGATAACCGCGCCCTTCCACCAGGGCGTGTCCGTATCCGGGCTGGGGCGCAAATCGGCAGTCGAAGCGGTCATAATACTCATTTGCTGGCAGGGGTCGCGGCGCAGATCGCGTAGCCGAGCGGCGGTAGCGCTACCTTCACCGATTGTGGCGCGGTGACGGTGGCTGAGCAACGTCCGGCCAGGGCAGTGAAGCTGGCGGTGCGCGCGCCGACCTCGACATTGGCGGTGGTGGCAGCGTTCGCGGTGTTGAGCACGACCAGGATCTCATGTCCGTCATCGTCGCCGCGGGTGAAGGCCAGCAGCCCGGGCTTGTCGGACGATGCGCGAACGACGGTGCGACCGTGGCGCAGCTGCGGATAGTCGCGGCGGATCTTCGCGAGCATCGCGATCGTCTGGAAGATCGGGTTGTCGGTGCCGAAATGCGCGGTCGCGGTGGTCGTGGTTGTGCCGATCAGCCGGTTCGCATTGTCGCTCGCGACCTGGCTGGCGAACATGTCCTGCCGCGCATCCTGGTCGCTCGATCCGCCGGTAAAGCCCTGCTCGTCGCCCGAATAAATCGCGGGCACGCCGCGCGCGGTGAGCAACAGGACATGCGCGAGCGTGAGGCGCTGCAGCCGCTCCGCCTCGGTCGCGGTCGGCCAGGCGACGTCGAGCATATGGCCGATCCGCCCCATGTCGTGATTGTCGAGGAAGGTCACCAGCCGCTGCGCCGCCGCGTCGCCACCCTCGTACAGCACGTCGCCGTCGATCAGCTTGGCGAACACGTCGGTGCCCGCCTTGCCCGACAGCATCGCGCGCGCCGCCGACTGGAACGAGAAGTCGAGCACCGCGGGCAGCCTGTCGCGCCGGGTATATTGCGCGGTGTATCCGGGATCGACCGCCTCCGAATAGACTTCGCCGAAGATCGGGAAATTGGGAATGCCGCGCGCCGCGGCGCGGGCCTGCATCGCGGGCACGAACGCCTGCCAGAATTCCGGGTTCACGTGCCGCGCGGTATCGATGCGGAAGCCGTCGATGCCGAAGCGGTCGATCCAGCTGCCGAAGATCGCGATGAACCCCGCAGTCACGCGCGGATCCTCGGTCATCAGATCGTCGAGCCCGGCGAAATCGCCGTAACGCGATGATTCCCCGGCAAAGGTCGAATCGCCGCGATTATGGTAGAACCGCGGGTCGTTGAGCCAGGCGGGGACTTTGACCGTGGCCTCGGCCGGCGCCACGAACGGCGTGTAGGCATAGCCGGGGTCGGTCAGCGTCGCGAAATTCTCGGGCGTCTGCACCGTGTCGCCTGCGAAGCCCGGGTTGATCGGCGTGCCGTTCACTCCGCCGCGGCGCCGATAGGGATAGTCCGCCTTGCTGCGATAGGCGCACGGCTTGCCGACGCATTCGCGGTACTGGATCACGTCGGCGGTATGGTTGGCGACGATGTCCATATACACCTTCATGCCGCGCGCGTGCGCCGCATCAACGAACGCCCCGAAGTCCGCATTGCTGCCGAAATGCGGGTCGACCTGCGTGAAGTCGGTGATCCAATAGCCGTGATACCCGGCGCTCTCGTGCCCAGGCGCGCCCTGCACGGCCTTGTTCTTGAAGATCGGCGCGACCCAGATCGCGGTGACGCCCAGCGACTGGATATAGTCGAGCCGCCGCGTCAGCCCCTTCAGGTCGCCACCGTGATAAAATCCCTTTGCGGTCGGATCATAGCCGGTGGTCCGCCGGTCGCCGGTCAAGCCGCCGCGATCGTTCGACGGATCACCATTGTCGAGCCGGTCGGGCAGGACGAAATAGATGATCTCGTCCTCCGGGGCGCGCGCGCGGACCTGTTCGATCGGCACGGATGCGGACGCAGGCGCGGCGCCGGCGAGCGTCAGCAGCAGCGCAGCGGCGAGGCTCATGCCGTCACCCGCGTCGGCGCGAGGGGGGCCGCGGCGCAATGGCGCGCGATGAAGTCGGCATGGCTTGGCATCTGGGCAACCTCGCGGGCGTTCAGTTTGTCGATCGTGTCCAGGAATTCGGCGAGATCGGTCGCCGGGATCGCATCGGCCATCGGATGGTGCCCCGCGGGCATGACGCCCTGCCCCGCGAACACCTGAAGCCAGCCGACCTCGGTGAACAGTTCCTCATGCTCGCGCGTGATGTGACCGTTGCCGCGCCACAGCGCGATCTTGGCGGCGAGCGTCTCGGGCAATGCCATGTCCCGGCAGCCCTGCCAGAACGGCTCGGCGCGGTCGTTGGCATGATAATGGAGGATGATGAAATCGCGGATGCGTTCATATTCGAAATCGCTCTGGCGGTTATATTCGGCGCGGTCCGCGTCGGAGATCGTGCGTCCGGGCAGCAGCTTCATCAGCCGCGAGATCGCCGACTGGATCAGGTGGATGCTGGTCGATTCGAGCGGTTCCATGAACCCGCCCGCCAGCCCGATCGCGACGACGTTGCGGTTCCACATCTTGCGCCGCTTGCCGGTGCGGAACGTGATCGCGCGGGGCTCGGCCATCGCCTCGCCGTCGAGCCCGGCGAGCAAGGTCGCGGTCGCCTCATCCTCGCTCATATGCGCCGAGGAATAGACGATGCCGTTGCCGGTGCGGTGCTGCAACGGGATGCGCCACTGCCAGCCCGCCGCCTTCGCGGTCGAGCGCGTATAGGGGGTGAAGGCGGTGCTGCGCGCCGAGGGCACCGCGAACGCGCGGTCGCACGGCAGCCAGTGCGTCCAGTCGTCATAGCCCGTCTTCAGCGTCTGCTCGATCAGCAGCCCGCGAAAGCCGGTGCAGTCGATATAGAGATCGGCGGACAGCGTCGTGCCGTCTTCGAGCACCAGCGCGGAGACGTCGCCCTCCCCCGCCTGTTCGACGCGCGCGATCTTGCCCTCGATCCGGTTGACGCCGCGGGTCTCGCTGTAGCGGCGCAGATGGCGCGCATAGAGACCGGCGTCGAAATGGAATGCCGACGGCATGTCGGGCAGCACCCGTGCCGTCCTCGCCGGGCCGCGCTGCATCCGGTCCGCGAGCGCAGCCTGGTTGTTGAGCGAATAGGCGCCGAGATCGCCGGCCGTGCCGAGCGCCTTGGCGCGCAGCCAGTATTGGTGGAACGGCAGCAACCCGACATCGCGCCCGACCGCGCCGAACGCATGCATGTAGCGATGCCCCGGCTTCAGCCAGTCGACGAATTCGATGCCGAGCTTGTACGTCCCTTGTGTCGCCTTCAGGAACGCGTCCTCGTCGAGGCCCAGCGCGTCGTTGAACAGCCGGATCTGCGGGATCGTCGCTTCGCCGACGCCGACCGTGCCGATCTCTTCGGATTCGACCAGGTCGATCTCGAACCCGACCTCCAGGAACCGCGCGAACGTCGCCGCGGCCATCCAGCCGGCGGTACCGCCACCGGCGATGACGATTCGAATAGGATCAGTCATGTCCGCGTCCCGCTTCTTCACGTCCTCGGACACTGTCGCCCGAAGGCGCGGAGGCGGCACACCGCCCCCGCGCCCATCGTCAGAACTTGTAGGTAAGGCCGAGGTAATAATCACGACCATAGCGCTGGTAATCGATCACCTGGCGCGCGTCGCCGTTCTGATAGGTGACGAACGGACGATCGGTCAGGTTCTTCGCCTGCGCCAGGATGCCGAGACCCTTTAGCGGCCCGTCCTGGAAGTCGTAGCCGATCTGCGCGTCGAGGATCGCTTCGGACCTGGCGGTGCGATAGGTCGGCGTCGCCGACAGCCCCGCGACCTCCGCCAGGAACGACGAACGGTAGCGATAGTTGGCGCGCGCCTGGAACCCCCATTTCTCGAAATAGATCGTGCCGCTGCCGGTCCATTTGGACAGGCCCGGCAAGGTGATCGGATCGGGCGAGTTCGCGAACTTGATCGTCGAGTCGGTGAAGTTGCCGCTGACGAACATGCCGAACCCGTCGAGTGCGCTGGTGATCTGCTTGAACGGCAGCGACAGGGTCGCCTCGACGCCCAGCACTTCGCCGCGCCCGGTGTTCGCCGGCGCGCTGACGTTGCCGATGTTCTGTCCGCTCGCGAGCACAATCGCCTGCTGCGCCGGGGTCAACGCCCCCAGCAGCGACGAGAAGTCGAATGCAAAGGTGTTGTTCGGATCGACGAAGTCGGTCAGCCGCTTGAAATAGCCGGATACCGCGACGTAGCCGCCGCCGCCGAAATATTTCTCGGTCGAGATGTCCATGTTGATCGACTTGTACGGGCGCAGCGCGACGTTGCCGCCGGTCGACGAGAACACCGGGAACAGGCCAGCCGGGGTGCGGCCGATATTGGGCAGGTTGATGCTGACGTCCTGCGTTACGCGCTCCTGGTCGAGACGCGGACGGACCATCGTCTGCGACGCGCCCAGCTTCACATAGCCACCGTCGATCAGCTCGACCGACAGCGTTCCCGAGGGGAGGATATCGGTGTATTTCTCGGTCTGGTCTGCGGGTGCGATGGTGACCACGCTGTTCACGACGCTAGCGATCTGCCCGACCGACCGCTGGTTGGAGCGCACGACCTGCACGCCGAGCGCACCCTTCAGCGCCTTGCCGCCGACTTCGCCGTCGATGTTCAGCTTGGCATAGCCGGTATAGACGTTCTCGATCACCCGGTTGTCGCGCACCAGCGCCGACGGGCGGTTGTCGAACGCCGGCGTCAGCGCGTTGGCGTACACGTACAGCGGGTCGTAGGTCAGCATCGCGGGGATGCCGAGATAGTCGAGGCCGATGTTCTTGCCGAGCAGCGCGGCGGTCGGGACCGCCAGGCTCGTCGGGGTGCCGCTGGTCACGGTGCAGCCCGTACCCGCGCCCTTGGGGCACAGGAAATAAGACGTGTAGGCGCTGGTCTTCTCCCGCCGGCTATAGTTGCCGCCGACTTCCCAGCCCTTGACGATGCTGCCGTCGAACTCGCCGTTGAGGCTGGCGCGGAGCGACTTCAGGTCGTCCTTGAAGCTCGGCTGGTTGAGGAAGCCCGCCTGGACCACCGCCGTCGTGCCGTTGTTGCCCCACCCTTGCGGGTCGGTGAGCTTCAGGACGTTGGTGTTGGTGTAATCGAGCGTCGGCACGATCTTGTAGGTGCCGTTGCCGTTCTGCGTCACGGTAACGCGGTCGGCGACGCCACTCTTGCCGAAGCCGGTGCCGGTGTTGGTCTCGAGCAGGAAGTCGGTGCGCGTCGCGCGGCTCCAGCTCGCATCGACGTTGAGGTGGACGTTGTCGCTGAGCTTCAGGTCGTTGTTCCAGCCGAGCGACAGATTCTTCGCCTTGCGCTGGTTATAGTCGTTGCGCTGCACCGCGAACACGTTGGTGAAGGTCGTCGCGGTCGCGAACCCGTCGGCGACCGTCTTGCCGCTCTGCACCGGATCGGAGAAGCCGAGCGGGAATTCGATGCCGCGCAGGAGCTGCGTTTCCTCGAAGTGCGAATAGAGCGCGTCGAAGGTCGAATGGAAATTGTCCGATGGCGCCCATTCGATCGTGGCGACCGCGCCGTAGCGCTTGAGCTCGTTCGACTGGACATAAGGCTTCGCACCGCCGAGCACGAACGGATCGGTGGCGGTGCCGGTGCCGGCATAGCCCCAGGCGTTGTAGCGCTCGTCCTGCGACGGGGTCTGCGTGGCGGACACGCCGATCGCGATGCCCAGCGTGTTGTCGAGGAACTGGTCGACATAGGTCGCCGACGCGCGATAGCCGTAGCGCGACGAATCCGGGTTCAGATTGTCGATGCCGTTCATCTGGCCGCGCGCGCTAACCGCGAAGACCCGGGTGGACTGGTCGAGTGGGCGCAGCATGCGCAGGTCGACCGTGCCCGAAATGCCGGCCGCGATCAGCGACGCGTCGGCCGACTTGTAGACGTTGACCGTCTTGAAGAATTCGGACGGATACTGGTCATATTCGACGCCGCGATTGTCGCCGACGGTGACCTGTTCGCGGCCGTTGAGCAGGGTCGTCGAGAAATCGGGACCGAGGCCGCGGATCGACAGGCGCTGGTCGCGGCCTTCGAGACGCTGCGCGGTCACGCCGGGCAGGCGCGCGAGCGAGTCCGCGATCGACACGTCGGGCAGCTTGCCGACGTCTTCCGCCGAGACCGAGTCGACGATGAGTACCGACTGGCGCTTGATCCTGGCCGAGGAATCGAGGCCGGCGCGGATCCCGGTGACGACGATGGCGTCTTCTTCGGGGGCGGCGGCAACCGGGGCGGCGGGCTGCGGCGTCGGATCGGCCTGCGTCGTGACCGCGTCGGCCTGCACCGCGCCGGTGCTGTTGGCGGTCGGGGTGGACGTCATGTCCTGCGCGAAAACGGCGCCGGGCAGCATCATCGCCGCAACGAGGGTCGAGCCGCTGACGCAGAGCGCAAGACGGGTACGCGCGGGAAGCCCGCGCGGCGTGAACTTGGTCATGATGTTTCCCCTTCGGACGGGGCCGAAACCCCGCGCATCCTCAACAGCTATCGTGTCCCTCGACGTCGTTGGTGCGCGTCGACTGGCCTGGTTCGGCTATATGCCGACCCAAGCGGTTGCAAAAGTAACTAGCATACGTATTCACCACAGATGGTTTGCCGCGGATCAGACTCATCGGTCAGTGCTCGCGGATGCCCGGCACGCGATCCCGACCATGAATAGGCGACCGACTTCGTTCGACATCGCGCAGCTGGCGGGCGTGTCGCAGCCGACCGTGTCGCGTGCGCTGCGCGGGGTGAAGTCGGTCAACGCGCAGACCCGCCAGCGGATCGAGGCGATCGCGCGGACGCTGAACTATGCGGTCGACAAGAACGCGTCGTCGCTGCGCAGCCAGGCCACGCACACGCTGGCGCTGCTGTTCTTCGAGGAACCAGCGGAGGACGATTCGACGATCAACCCGTTCTTCCTGTCGATGCTGGGATCGATCACCCATGCCTGCGCGCGCGCCGGCTACGATTTGCTGATCTCGTTCCAGCAGCTGTCGGGCGATTGGCATGTCGATTACCAGGACAGCCACAAGGCGGACGGCATCATCCTGCTCGGCTATGGCGATTACGAAGCCTATCGCGCGCGGCTCGACCATCTGACCGAGCAGGGCACGCATGTCGTGCGCTGGGGCGCGGTCGGCACCGGGCCCGCGGGGATCACGGTCGGATCGGACAATCGCGGCGGCGGCGAACAGGCGACCACGCATCTGATCGCGCAAGGCAGACGACGGATCGCGTTCATCGGGACCGCCGATGGGCGGTATCCCGAGCTGGAGGACCGGTATCGCGGCTATTGCGACGCGCTGACCGCGGCGGCGATTACGCCCGATCCGCAACTGCAGGTCGACGCGATCACCAGCGAGGAGGCGGGGCAGCAGGCGGTCGCCGAACTCGCGGCCCGCGGCGCGCGCTACGACGCGATCTTCGCGGCGAGCGACAGCATTGCGATCGGCGCGATGCGCGCGCTGGCGGCGATCGGGCGGTCGGTGCCCGGCGACGTCGCGATCGTCGGCTTCGACGACGTCCCCTCGGCGCAGCTGACCAATCCGCCGCTGTCGACCGTCACGCAAGATACCCGCAACGCCGGCGAGACTCTCGTCCGCACGCTGCTGGCACAACTGCGTGGCGAACCCGTCGACGCCGCACCGCTGCCCACACGGCTGGTGGTGCGCGCGAGCAGCGGGGGCCCGACCTAGTCGTCGAACAGGAACAGGTTCAGCGTGAGGCGGCCCACCATCGGATCGGCGCTCAACATCACTTCGGACGGCAGATGGGCGCAGTGCAGCGTGTTCCCGGCATAGACGAGCGCGCGGTTGAACCGTCCCGGCTGAACCGCGATTTGTTCGTACAGCGGCGTATCGCCTGAAATATACGATGCCGCGGGCATGCCGTGCGTCTGCACGCCGTGGTCCAGCGCGGCCTTGAACGTGTCCAGCCGCGTCGCATCGACGCTCTCATACCCCGTTTCACGCTGGCGGTAGAAGGCGGTGCCGCCCTGCTCGCCCTCGCCCAGGAACAGCAGCACCGCGATCCGGCGCGGTTCGACGCCGTCGAAATGCGGCAGCCGCTGGATCGGTGCCAAATCGGCGGGCGCGGTGGTGACCAGCGAATAATAGGCCTCCGACACCGAAGGCGCCGGATCCAGTCCGAAATGCTCGGCGAGCAGCGGTGCTAGCCTGCGCCGCATCGTCTCGGCCAGCCGGGTCGGCACGGCGGCGCGCACGCCGGGATAATGCGGACCGATCGCGCCCATCTTCAGGCTCGCGGCGTCCTCGCACAGCGCGTCCGGATCGCTCCAGAACTCGTCGATGACGATCAGGGGACGCCGCTCGTTGCCTTGGTAATGGATGACGGGGTCGCGCATGCCGGTCTCATGGGCCGCAACGGGCGCGCTTCGCAAGAGTCACGTGCCGCAGCCCAAACCCGCAGCCCCAAGCCGTCATCCGAGCGAAGGCTGGGATCTCCTGCCGCAGGCGCGCCGGCTTACCGCACGAGACCCCTGCCTTCGTCGGGGTGACCGAAGACGGCATTGTATTCGTATGCATCCTTGATCCGACGGCGGCTTGGCGGCACGCACGCAGACAGGATCGCCGCAGCGACAGGCGACCGCAGGAGAGACGCGTTTGACCGAGAAACCAGTCCAGGGCTTTGCCGGCCTGTGGAACATCAGCTTCGGCTTCCTCGGCATCCAGATCGGCTTCGCGCTGCAGAATGCGAATATGAGCCGGATCTTCCAGACGCTCGGCGGGTCGCTCGACGACCTGTCCTATCTGTGGATCGCGGCGCCGCTCACCGGGCTGCTCGTCCAGCCGATCATCGGTCATTACAGCGACCGGACCTGGAGCCGCTTCGGCCGTCGCCGGCCCTATTTCTTTGCAGGCGCGGTGCTCGCTGCGCTCGCGTTGTTCGCGATGCCGGAGGCGCGGGTGCTATGGTTCGCCGCGGTCACGCTCTGGGTGCTCGACGCGTCGATCAACGTGTCGATGGAGCCGTTCCGCGCGTTCGTCGGCGACATGCTGCGCCGCGACCAGCATACCGCGGGCTATGCGCTGCAGACCGCGTTCATCGGCGCGGGCGCGGTGATCGGGTCGATTTTTCCGTATCTGCTGTCACAGGCGGGCGTCTCCGGCGATGCGCTGGCGGGGGTGCCCGATACGGTCCGCTACAGCTTCTGGTGCGGGGGCGCCGCGCTGCTGCTGGCGGTGCTGTGGACCGTCGGCAACGTCCGCGAATACAGCCCGGCGCAGATGGCCGCATTCGGCGAGCGCGAGCAGGATACGGCGCAGCCGGTCCGCGCGCTTGCGGCGCGCGGGTTTGGCAGCAGCCTGGGGTGGATCGCGGCGGGCGCGGCGGTCGTCGTCGCGGTGCCCGAACTCGGCCTGCAAAAGGAAGTGTATCTGCTCGGCGCGTTGCTGATCGCGTACGGCGCCGCGTGCATCGCCGCGATCGCGCTCGCGCGCGGCGGCAACCCGGACAATGCGCTGAGCATGATCGTCGGCGACTTCGCCGGCATGCCCGATGTGATGAAGCGCCTCGCGCTCGTCCAGTTCTTCAGCTGGTCGGCGCTGTTCATCATGTGGATCTACACCACGCCGGTGGTCGCGCAGTATATGTACGGCTCGAGCGAACCGACCAGCGCCGCCTATAATGCCGGCGGGGACTGGGTCGGCGTACTGTTCGCGACCTACAACGCGGTCGCCGCGATTGCCGCGCTGCTCGTCCTGCCGAGGCTCGCCGCACGCATCGGGAAAGTCCGCACGCATGTCGCCTGCCTGCTGTGCGGCGCGGCGGGGTTTGCGAGCTTCCTCGTCGTCCGCGATCCCCGCCTGCTGCTGGTCAGCGAGATCGGCGTCGGGATCGTCTGGGCCTCGATCCTCGCCATGCCCTACGCGATCCTCGCCTCCAGCCTGCCGCAGGCCAAGCTCGGCATCTATATGGGGCTTTTCAACGTCTTCATCGTCCTGCCGCAGTTGCTCGTCGCGACCGTGATGGGATCGGTGCTCAAGGCGTTTTTCCCGACCGCGCCGATCTGGACGATGGCGTTCGCGGCGATCGTCCTCGGGCTTGCCGCGATCGCGATGCTCCGCGTGCCGGAAACCGATCCGTACGCCTGACCGGCGGGGGCCGCGACGGCCGGCGGAGCCAAGCGGGACGATGATGCGTTGGCAGCGGATGATATCGAAGAGAGTACGGAGCGCCCTGCTCCTCTACGCCGCACCATTGTTGACCCTGTCGGCCGAAACGACCACCCATGCGCAGGACCTGGCACCTCCCGATAGCGCCGTCGCACCGGTCGTAGCGAGCGACGCAACCGCCGCCAACGCCACCGACGCCGCGGTAAAGGCGGTCTATTCCAAGGCCGGGAAGACGGCCGTATGGACGGCGGCGGATGCCGACGCGCTCAACCGCGCGCTGGCCGACCGCGCGCGACACGGTCTCGATCGAGTTGTTTTTCTGACGCCCCCGCCTGAGGGCGCGAGTGCAGGCGATCAGGACGTCGCGCTCACCCGCGCTGCACTTGGCTATGCCGGGGCGCTCGCGCACGGTCGGGTCGATCCTGGCACGCTCCACGACGTGTACACGCTGGACCGGCCGAAGACCGATGTCGCTGCCGGTCTGGTCGTCGCGCTGCAGAAAGGGACGCTATCGGCGTGGCTCGACTCGCTCGCGCCGCAAGATTCCGAATACCGGCAGCTGTCCGAATCCTACCTCCAGGTCAGCCAGCGCGCGGCGACCGCACCGCCTGTGCAAGCGATTCCCGCCGGTCTGATCAAGATCGGCAACCGCGATCCACGCGTCCGGGCCGTCCGGGATCAGCTGGCCGAGAGCGGCTATATGACCGGCGATGCGGGCTTGATTGGCGGTGACGCCGCGGGGGCGGTCGCCGCACCGATCTATACCGACGCACTGGCGGACGCCGTGAAGCGCCTGCAGACCGATTACGGCATCGCCGCGGACGGCGTGATCGGGCCCGATACGCTCCGAGTCCTCAACCTCGGCGCAGACGACCGCGCTCGCGCTCTGGCGGTCGCGCTCGAACGCCGGCGCTGGCTGGCGCGCACGACCCCGGCGACGCGTATCGACGTCAACACCGCGGCGTCGGAGCTGCGCTACTACCGCGACGGCGTGCTGGTCGACCGGCGCAAGGTGATCGTCGGCGAACCGGGTCACGAGACTCCGTCCTTGGCATCGCCGATCTATCGGCTGGTTGCCAACCCCACCTGGACCATCCCGAAATCGATCCAGAACGGCGAAATGGCCAATGTCGACGACGCCTATCTCGAGGCGCACGACATGGTCATGCGCGACGGGTGGATCGTCCAGCAACCGGGACCGAGCAACGCGCTCGGCATGGTGAAATTCGACATGGCGAACAACCAGGCGATCTATCTGCACGACACCTCCGCCCCGGCGCTGTTCGATCGAAGCCAGCGCCACCTCAGCCACGGCTGCGTCCGCGTCGACGACGCGCTCGGGTTCGCGCAGATGCTCGCCGACGACGAAGGCGTCTCCGAGCAATGGCAGCAGGCGCAGGCGTCGGGCGAGATGACGTTCGTCCCGCTGCCGAAGCGCATCCCGGTGCGGATGCTGTACCACAACGTCTTCGTCGATGACGGCGGCACGGTCGCCTATCGCACCGATCCCTATGGCTGGAACGCCCCGGTCGCCGGGCAGCTTGGGTTCGGCGCCGCCGCCGCGAAGCGAGCCGCGGCACCGGCCATCGATATCGGGCCTTGAGCCACGGCTATCGGCGCGGAGGCGGGGCGCGGCGCGCTTAGCGGGAAAGGCTAACGTCTCGGCGCGGCCGCCGCTGCCGATTCGGGTATCGGGGGCCCCGCGGGTAACGCTTCTACGTCCCGGAAGCGTGCCTACCGCGTTCTGCACTTCGCTGAAATTTTTAAACTTTTAACCGTTGCCTTGATTCGCCCCGCCGCGCTTAAATGCAAATTAACCTTTTGCCTTCAGATGTTCTTTGGTTAATGGGTTGAGGTCGCACCATGGGCAACGGTCCCGCGGTGTCGCGAACAGGGGACGATGCATGCGGGTGCTGCTGATCGAGGACGAGCCGACCACCGCCAAGGCGATCGAGCTGATGCTCACGACCGAGGGGTTCAACGTCTACATCACCGATCTGGGCGAGGAAGGCCTCGATCTCGGCAAGCTGTACGACTACGATATCATCCTGCTCGATCTCAACCTGCCCGACATGCACGGCTACGACGTTTTGAAGCGCTTGCGCGTCGCGCGCGTCTCGACCCCGGTGCTGATCCTGTCGGGCGTCAACGAGATGGACAGCAAGGTGCGCTCGTTCGGCTTTGGCGCCGACGACTATGTGACCAAGCCGTTCCACCGCGAAGAGCTGGTCGCGCGCATCCACGCCGTTGTCCGCCGTTCGAAGGGCCACAGCCAGTCGGTCATCCGCACCGGCAAGCTCGCGGTCAACCTCGACGCCAAGACGGTCGAAGTCGATGGCAGCCGCGTCCATCTGACCGGCAAGGAATATGCGATGCTCGAGCTGCTGTCGCTGCGCAAGGGCACCACGCTGACCAAGGAAATGTTCCTCAACCACCTCTATGGCGGGATGGACGAGCCCGAGCTGAAGATCATCGACGTCTTCATCTGCAAGCTGCGCAAGAAGCTGAGCCTCGCGTGTGACGGCGAGAATTACATCGAGACCGTCTGGGGCCGCGGCTATGTGCTGCGCGAACCCGACGAGGTGCAGGCCGCCCAGGTCGCCTGACCGGTACCGGCATGTCCGGGCGAAAGGCCGCGGCACCGGGGGGCGCCGCGGCCTTTTTGTGTCAGCCGTCGTCCGCCTGGACCACCACCACGTCGACATCGAGTTCCTCGGCGCCGTCGCCCAGCCGCGATCCCGCGATCGGGGCTGCGCTCGCCGCGTCCAGCCCGATCGCGACGCGGACATAATGTTCCTCGGGCGACAGCCCCGAACAGGGGTCGAAACCGACCCAGCCAAGCCCGTCGACATGCGCCTCCGCCCAGCCATGCGGTGTCGGACGGTGCTCGCCATTGCGGTCGGTATGCAGATAGCCCGAGACGTAGCGCGCCGGCGACCCGAGCGCGCGCGCGGCCACCGCAAACATCTGCGCCATATCGCGCGGGGTCGCGGTGTCGAGCCGGAACGCAGCCGCCGCGGTCCGCCCCGGTTCGGGACGCCGCGAGTCGAACGTGAACCGCGCGTGCAAGGCCGCGTTGAGCCGGTGCAGCGCGCCGACCCGGCTCTGCGCGCCGACCACCGCATCGGTGGCGAAGGCGGCGATCGCAGCATCATGCGGGGTCACATCGGTCGCGCGCAGGAACAGTGCCGGCGGCAGCGGTTCGTGCACGCCGTGGAGCACACCGTCCGAATGGCTGGTCAAAACCTCGCCGTGCACGGTGATCGCGATGCTTTCGACAGGCCCGTCGGCGTAGAGCATCGTCACGACATTGCCAAACCCGTCGCGCCCGGTGCGCAGCCGCGCGTCGCAATCGACATCGATCCGCCACGACGCGACGGTCTGGTCGTGCGAATTCTCGGGCGTCAGCCGCAGCATCTGCACCAACCGCGCCTGCGGCACCGCGAAGCGGTAGACGGTGCGGTGATTGATCGACAGCCGCATCAGAGGAACTTGAACTGGCGGCCGATCGCCGCGTGGAGAAGCCCGTTCTCGTGGATGAAGGCTTGCAGATACTGGTGCAGCCCCGACGCTATCACCTCGCCCGATCGCGTCTTGGCCAGCCGCGCTGCGCGCATCCGCGCCATCCGGTCCGCCTCGCCGTGATGGCCGGTGCGCTTGGCAAGCAGGTTCAACACGTCCACCGTCTCCTCAACCGACGCCGCCAGGCTGCGCGGCAGTTCGGGCCGGGCGATCAGCAGGTCGATCACGTCCGCCGGCCGCAGCCCCTCGGTATAGAGCCACCGATAGGCGGTCACCGCGGACACCGTCTGCAGGATCGTCGTCCACTGGTCGCGATCGATCGCGCCGCCGACCTGCTGCCCTTCGGGAAGCAGGATATGGTATTTGACGTCCAGCAATCGCGCAGTGTTGTCCGCGCGCTCGACCGCCTGCCCCAGCCGGATGAACCAGGTCGTCTGGTTGCGCAGCATGCGGTGCACCGCGCCCTCGAACCCGCGCGTCTCGTTCTTGACCGCCTCGACCAGGTTGAGCGTCTCGGTCGCGCCACGCGGGCTGGCACGGTTCTCGAACAACAGCCAAGCGCGGTTGATCGTCGTCCACGCCTCGCGGGTCAGCGCGGTCCGCACCGCCTTGGCGTTGTTGCGCGCCATGTCGAGGCAGCGGGCGATCGACCCGGGGTGCCGCGCGTCGAGCGTCAGGAACCGCACGACCTGCGCCTGATCGAGCTCGCCGCCGCGATCGGCAAAGGCGGTATCGGTCTCGGTCACCGTGAGCGCAGACAGCCACGCCGCCTCGCCCGCCGGTTGCGACGACAGCACGTCGAGCCGCACGGTCGCTTCGACCAGCCGAGCGATGAAATCCGCGCGCTCGAAATAACGACCCAGCCAGTACAGCGACGATGCTGTGCGCGAGAGCATCAACCGACGTCTCCCAGCGACTGCGTCATTCCACCCATGGTCTGGGTCATCCCGCCACGTGTGGTGCGTTGGGTCTGGTCGGCCATCAGCACGAAACTGTCCTTGGTCCCGCCGCCCTGGCTCGAATTGACCACCAGCGAGCCCTCCTTCAGCGCAACGCGGGTCAGCCCGCCGGGGACGACCTGGACCCCTTTCGCCCCGGATAGCACGAACGGCCGAAAATCGACGTGTCGTGGGCTCAGCCCGCCATCCGCCATCGTCGGCACCGTCGACAGCGCCAGCGTCGGCTGCGCGATGTAGCGCTGCGGCTCGGCGACCAGCGCAGCGCGGAACGTCTCGATTTCCGCCTTGGACGCAGTCGGCCCGACCAGCATGCCGTAACCGCCCGACCCGTCGACCAGCTTCACCACCAGCTCGTCGAGGTGCTCAAGGACATATTTCAGCGACTGCGGCTCGCGGCAGCGCCACGTCTCGACGTTGGGCAGCTTGCAGTCGCCGCCCGAGTAGAATTTCACGATGTCAGGCATGTAACTGTAGATCGCCTTGTCGTCGGCGATGCCATTGCCCGGCGCGTTGAGGATCGCGACATTGCCCGCGGCGTAGGCGGCGATCAGCCCCGGCACGCCGAGCGCGCTGTCCGGGCGAAACACCAACGGATCGAGATAATCGTCGTCGATCCGGCGATAGATCACATCGACGCGCACGCGCCCGGCGATCGTCCGCATCCAGACGATATCGTCGTCGACCACCAGATCGGCCGCCTCGACCAACTCGATCCCCATCGAATCGGCGAGGAAGCTGTGCTCGTAATAGGCCGAATTGTAATGCCCGGGCGTCAGCAGCACGCAGGTCGGGTTGGATCCCGTGCCGTGCGGCGCGACCGACTTCATGGTCTCGAGCAGCAGATCGGGATAGCTATCGACCGCGGCGACGCGGAACTGGCGAAACAGTTCGGGGCACAGCCGCAGCATCGCCTCGCGATTTTCGAGCATGTAGCTGACGCCCGACGGCGTGCGCGCATTGTCCTCCAGCACGAAGAAATCGTCGGGCCCGGTGCGTACCAGATCAATCCCGCAGATGTGCGCCCACACACCGTGGGGGGGCCGCATCCCGGCGATCTCGGGCCGGAACTGCGCGTTGCCGAGCACCAGATCCTCTGGGAGGATGCCCTCCTTCAGAATCCGCCGCTCGCCATAGATATCGTCAAGGAACGCGTTGATCGCCTCGACGCGCTGCACCAACCCCTCGGACAGTCGCTTCCATTCGTCGTGCAGGAACACGCGCGGTACGATGTCGAACGGAATGATGCGCTCGGCGGCTTCTTCCTCGCCGTACACCGCGAAGGTGATGCCCAGCTGGCGAAAGGTGGTTTCAGCCGCCTCCTGCCGCCGCCGCAATTCCGCGTCGGGGGTGTCGTGGATCCACCTGCAAAGCGCCACCAGTTCGGAACGGGCGGTTTCCGCGCCCGGTTTACCCATGATTTCATCGAACGCTTGTGTCACCATCGAAACGATAAAGTCTCCGGTCATGGTTAAGGTTCCATGCTGCACTGCGGAGGGGTGCGGCACAAGGGGGGCACGTACATCGAAAGGCGTCCTGCAGCATTCCGTCACCCCAGCGCAGGCTGGGGTCTCCCGCGGCTATGCGCCACGCCAGCCTCACGAGATCCCAGCCTGCGCGGAGATGACGGGATTTCGGCAGGTCCGGATTACGCCCCCAGCCCCGCCAGCAACCCAGGCGTCAGCACCTGAGGCAAGACCGTCGGCTCTGCCGCCCCCGGCGCATAATAGAGGTACAACGGCACCCCCGCACGGTTATGCGCCTGGATGAACCGCCCCATCACCGGATCGCCATCGGTCCAGTCGCCCACCAGTACCGCAACCCTGTTCTTCGCGAACGCGTCGCGCACGCCGGCGGTCTCGATCGCCGCTTTCTCGTTCACCTTGCACGTCAGGCACCAGTCGGCGGTGAAGTACACGAACACCGGCCGCTTCTCGCCACGCAGCGACGCGAGCTTCGCCTCGCTGAACGCCTCGTCCCCCGCCGTCGCAGTCTTGGACTCGGCCGGTGCGCGCGCGATCAGCACACCGCTTCCGACGAACACCAAGGCCAACGCCGCCAGCGCGCCCCAGCCGAACGCCTTGCCCTTGTGTTGTCTTAGCCCGCCGATCCACAGCACCACCCCGATCGCCAGCACCGCAACCAGCGCCAGCGTCAGCGCCTCCACGCCCGCCTGCTGCCCCAGCACCCAGCCGAGCGCGATCGCGGTCAGGAACATCGGCACCGACAGCACGCGGCGGAACGTCTCCATCCACGCCCCGGGCTTGGGCAGGAACCGCCGCAACGCCGGCACGAACCCGATCGCCAGGAACGGCAGCGCAAGGCCAATCCCCAGCCCCGCGAACACCGCCAACGCCGCAGGCCACGGCAGTACCAGTGCCGCGCCCAACGCCGCGCCCATGAACGGCCCGGTGCACGGCGTTGCGATGAACGCCGCCAGCGCGCCGGTCGCAAAGGCGCCACTCGCGCCGCTTTCGCCCGCGAACCGCGGCGTCGGCACCTCGAACAACCCGCTCAGATTGAACGCGATCGCGACGCTCAGCAGCAGCAGCACGACGATCGCCGCGGGATGCTGCAGCTGGAACGCCCAGCCGACCGCCGACCCGCCCGCCCGCAAGCCGAGAATCGCCGCACCAAGCCCCAGGCACACCAGCACCACGCCCGCGGTATAGGCGAGCGCCTCGCCGCGCGCCTCCTTCTCGCTGGCGCCACCACGCGCGAGGCTCAGCGCCTTCAGGCTGAGGATCGGGAACACGCACGGCATGATGTTGAGGATCAGTCCGCCGAGCACGGCGCCCGCGAACGCGACCAGCGCGGTGATCCAGACGCTCTCGGTCGGCGCCGCCTGGGACAACACCCCGGGCGCGGCCTTGACCGACAGCCCGAGACCGTCGCCGATCCGCAGTACGCCCTCGATCGGCCCGCTCGGCTTGCCCTTGGTCGCGATCGTCAGCGTGTCGCCGGTCCGCGTCACGGTCTGCGGCGCAGCATAGTCGATCGCGCCGACCGTGACCGGAAAGAAGAACGCATCCTTGACCTCGGCGCTCGCCGGGATCGGCACCGCGATCCGTAGGCCGTCGCCGCTGACCGCATAGGTCGCCTGCGCATCGAGCGGCTTGGGGATCGCGCGACGCCAGCCTGCGAATGCATCCGCGGCGGCAGGCGCCCCGTCGCCGACGACCAGATCGAGCGACAACGCCTGTTCCTCGGGAACGCAGATCGTCGCCGAGCAGACCAGATACGACGTCTTCAACCGGATCGGCAGTTTCGTCCCGGCTGCCAGCCCCGCGGGCACCTGGACCGTCACGAGCGGTGCATAGGGCGCTTCATAGACATAGTTCATCAACCCCGCGATCAGCAGAGTCGTCGGCACCGGCCATTCGGGCTCGCCCGCGGTCATCCCTTTGGGCAGCGTCCAATCGAACGTTGCCGGAAACCCCGCATCGCCAGGCACGCGCCAATAGCCGTGCCAGCCCTTTTCCGGCGTCGTCGCGATTGCCAGCGTCAGCGGCGCCCCCGCTTTGGGCGTCGCGCTCTCGGCCACCAGCCGCATCGACAGATGCTGGCTCGACCCGTTGAGCGACTCCGCGAACGCCGGCGCGCAGAGCGCGAGCAGCACCGTCATCAATACGCAACGAAGCGTGCGCATGGCCATTCTTGTTTCGATCATCGCCGCCAGCCATAGCGGCCGCGTTGCCCCCGCTTCAAGGACTGCCCGTGAAAGCATTTATTGCCGCCGCCCTCTTCGCGACCGCTGCGCCCCTCGCCGCCCAGACTGCCCCGGCTCCCGCGCCGGCGGCACCGGCAAAGTCCGCGCCGAAGCTGATCGTGGCGATCTCGGTCGACCAGTTCTCCGCCGACCTGTTCCAGCAATATCGCCAGCATTACACCGGCGGCATCGCGCGGCTGCTCAACGGCGTGGTGTTCCCCAACGGCTATCAGGCGCACGCCGCGACCGAGACCTGCCCGGGGCATTCGACGATCCTCACCGGCATGCGTCCCGCCCACACCGGCATCGTCGCCAACAACTGGGTCGACCAGACCGTCGGTCTCGAGGACAAGATCATCTATTGCGCGGAGGACGAGAGCGTCCCCGGCAGCACGCATGAAAGCTACACCGTCACCGACAAGCATCTGAAGGTGCCGACGCTCGGCGAGATGATGAAGAATGCCGATCCGCGCACCCGCGTCGTCTCGGTCGCGGGCAAGGATCGCGCCGCGGTGATGATGGGCGGCCACAAGGTCGACGAGATCTGGTGGTGGGACGGCAAGACTTATGCGAGCTATGCCGGTCGCGCGGTGCCCCCGGTGGTCCAGCGCACCCGCGACGCGGTCACCGCGATGCTCGCGCAACCCCAGGCGGCGCTGCCCCTGCCCGGCTGGTGCAAGGCGCTCGACCGACCGATCGCGGTCGCGGGCAAGGTCTACGGCCAAGGCCGCTTCGAACGCGCCGCAGGCGATCTGAAGGGCTTCCGCGCCTCTCCTGCCAGCGACGCCGCGGTGTTCGCGATGGCCGCCGGCCTCGTCCAGGACATGAAGCTCGGCCAGGGTCCGCAGACCGACATCATTGCGGTGGGTGCATCTGCGACCGACTATATCGGTCACAGCCTGGGCACACAGGGCACCGAGATGTGCATCCAGATGGACGAGCTCGACCGCACCATCGGTGGGTTCCTCGACGTGCTCGATTCGACCGGCGTCGATTACGAGGTGGTGCTGACCGCCGACCACGGCGCGCACGACATGACCGAACGCCAGCAGCAGCGCGCAATGCCGATGGAGGAGCATATCGCCCCGACCGCGCAGACCAAGCAGGTCGCCGCCGCAATCGCCGCCGACCTGAAACTGAAGGGCCCGGTGCTGCTCTCGGCCGAAGGCGACATCTATGTCGACCGCGACCTGCCCGCCCCGATGCGCGCGAAGGTGCTTGCCGAAGCGACGCGCCGCTACGCCGCGATGCCGCAGGTCGCCGCCGCCTTCCCGCGCAACCAGATCGCCGCGCAGGCGATGCCGACGAGCCCACCCGAAACCTGGACGCTGCTGGAGCGCGCACGCGCATCGTTCGACCCGGCGCGCTCGGGCGACCTGCTGATCCTGCTCAAGCCGCGCGTCACGACGATCGAGAACCCCGGAATCGGCTATGTCGAGACGCACGGCAGCCCGTGGGACTATGACCGCCGCGTGCCGATCCTGTTCTGGCGCAAGGGCATGGCAGGCTTCGAACAGCCGCTATCGGTCGAAACCGTCGACATTGCGCCGACGCTGGCGGCGACGATCGGACTGCCGGTGAAGGGGCTCGACGGACGATGCCTCGACCTGGACGGTGGCGCCGGGACGACCTGTCCGGCGCGCTGACGAACGGACTTGCGCGCCGTGGCGCCAATCCAAAGGGTTGGGAGGCAAAGTCGAGAGGTCCCAAAGCCCGTATTGGGAACGCGCTCTAACGGTGTCAGATCGTCGCCACCGGCCCTGTCCGATCGCCATCCCGCGTGGATGGTGGCTCGCACGGTCCGGGTCGCAGAATTTAGAGGACACCCCAATGACCGATTCCGTACACGATATCGTCGACACCGCGGTTGCCGCGGGCAGCTTCTCGACCCTCGTCGCCGCCGTGACTGCGGCAGGCCTCGTCGACACGCTCAAGGGCGAAGGTCCCTTCACCGTCTTCGCACCGACGGACGCCGCGTTCGCCGCGCTCCCCGCCGGCACGGTAGAGACGCTCGTAAAGCCCGAGAATAAGGATCAGCTGACCGCAATCCTGCTGCTCCACGTTCTGCCCGCCAAGGTCATGGCGGCGGACGTTGCCGGACAGGTGCTCGATCCCGCGACCGCCGGCGGCGCAACCGTTCATGTCGACGGTACCGACGGCGTGACCGTCGACAGCGCCAAGGTGGTGACTGCGGACATCGCTTGCACCAACGGCGTGATCCACGTGATCGACGCCGTTCTTCTGCCCAAGACCTGAGCGGATGGCCGGCGGCGATCGGGGAAGCGACCGTCGCCGGTTCGCTCAGGATTGTGCAAGAGAATGCGAATGAAGATCGCGATCATCGGAGCGGGGATTGCCGGCCTGTCCTGCGCCGAGGCCTTGCAGCGCCAGGGGCACGACATCGCGATGTTCGACAAGGGCCGCGGTGCGGGAGGACGGATGGCAACGCGTCGCGCGGAAACCCCGATCGGCGAGGTCGCGTTCGATCACGGCGCGCAATATTTCACGGCGCGCGATCCCGCTTTTGCCGCGGCGGTGCGAGAATGGGAAGTCGCAGACGTCGTCGCGCCCTGGCCTAGCGCCGGCGAGGCTGCCTGGGTCGGGACGCCGGGCATGAGTTCGGTCGTCGGCACGATGGCGCAGTCCCTGCCCGTACGCTGGAATGCACCGGTCCACGCCATCCGCCGGGTCGGGCCATGCTGGGTGGTCGATCCGGTGTCCGATACGCTGTTCGATGCCGTCGTCGTCGCGACCCCGGCCGAACAGGCCGCGCCGCTGCTGATCGCACACGATCCGGCGATGGCGGCGATGGCGCAGGCCTGTCCCTCCGCACCGTGCTGGACGGCGATGCTAGCGTTCGACCAGCGCCTTCCGCTTGCCGCAGACGTGGTGCGCGACGCCGGCATTTTGAGCTGGGCAGCGCGCAACAACGTCAAGCCCGGCCGCGGCGAGGTCGAGGCGTGGGTCCTCCAAGCAACGCCCGATTGGTCGCGCGAACATCTTGAGGACGATAGCGATGCGGTGGTCGCCACGTTGCTGTCGGCACTCGGCCGGGTGGCGGGCGCCGCGTTACCCGACCCGATCGTGCGCATCGGCCACCGCTGGCGCTACGCGCGCGCCACCGCCACGCGGCACGGCGCGTTGTGGAACGGGAAGACCCGGATTGGCGCGGTCGGAGACTGGCTTCTCGCGCCCAGGGTCGAAAGCGCGTGGCGCTCGGGCCGAATGCTGGCGGAACGGATCGGCGCGCAGACTATATAGGCTGCAGGCTCCCACTAAGCTGCGTTCTTGCTCTGGCGCAAGGGCATCGAGGGCTTTGAACAACCGCTATCGGTCGAAACCTTAGATATCGCGCCGAAGAGCAAAAGCTGCGGTCTATCGGCGACAACTGCGCGCGAGCAGACTGGAATCTTCGCGGCAGCGTAGACCATCGGTGGACATTCGCTAGCGATTGCCCTGCCCAGTTCCGGCTAGCCGTTCATCTTATAAGAGTTTCGTCGGAAGCATGCGTGGCACCGAAATGCCCTGGACTGATTTTTGTTCTGTGGCGTTCGGCGGCATTGGTTCTGCAATGAGCGTCATTTGACGATCTGTAACGCCGCGAGCCGTAACGTGAGCAGTCGGGAAAATGTCGCCGCAGGACACAAGTAGCCCGCGCAACCAGGGATCTGCAACGCCGTGAGCGAGACCGCTTGTCCGAGCGTGCGCAGCGTTTCCGGCGACTGTGTGCGGTAGGATACCCGCACGAAGCGAACGCCCGTGCGTGTGTCACGCACGCGTTCGAGGAGCAGCGCGCCGCCGGGTGGGACGTCGTTGGTCGCATAGCCCGGCGCCTTCAGATCGACGCGGAGTGCTGCGGCGAGCGCGGTGACGTTGGTGTCATGCCCCATGAAGACCGTCAGCCGCGGCCCTTTGGATGAGAGGGCCGACAGCACCTCCCGGCCGAGGACAGCGGCCTGGTGCGCGGCCATGTACGACGGATGCGTGTAGACGGCGAACAGCGCGGCGTGGAGCGCGCCGAGTTGCTTCAACGTTGCTGGATCGGTCCGGCCCCAGCCAACATTCGCGCGCGGCAGACCTTCGACCTCTTCCAGCAAAAGGACCTGTGCGATGCCGGAGGCGGATCGGATCGGCCCGGCGAGGACAAGGTCGTGGCCGTCGGAACTGGCGCGGATCGAGGGTGCCTGCGCGGGCAAACATTCCCGGGGAGGCTGACTGCAGTCGAGCACCTGATCGAGCCGGGCGAGCGCGGTCGCGTGGCGTCGTACGAGTGCCGCCATACCCCCTGTTTCACGATTGATCGAAACGATCGCGGCCGCCGGATCGAACGCCGTTACCCGTGCTCGCAGCGGTTCGAAGATCGGGTCCGCGGTGCCGACCGGGCGATGCTCGATCGCGAGCGAGCAGCCCGGCGCGAAGCCCGCCGCATAGGCCTCGCCGCTGGCGATCGTCCGGTCCGAACTGTTGGATCGGATCCGGACTTCTCGCGCCGCACATCCGTCCGCCTTCATCAGCCCACGCGCCGCAAGCATCTGTCGATCGTAGGCGGCAACCTGTTCGAGCGCTCGCGCGCCATGCGGCGTGATCCGGCTCGGCGCCACTGGCCAGGTCGGCCAGGGTGCACCGGTGCGCGTTCCCGCCGGCACCTCGCCATCGAGCGGTGCGCGGATGCCGTGACGCATCACCAGTACCGCCCGCTCGACGACCAGGGTCTGCTTAGGCGCAGCAACCGCGATGGACCCGACCAGAACCCAGGCAGCGCCTAAGATGCCGGCAAGCGCGACGCGTCCCGATCGGGACTCGCCCCCCGCCCTCATGGCTGCAAGCTGCATCCGCCGGCAACGCGCACCGGGCTGCAGCGTGCCATCACCTTGCCCGGCAGCGTCACCGCGAAGCCGGTGTGAAGCGGATCGGGTGCACCCGGATAATAGTCCGTGCTGACCGCCTGCGCGCCGCTCGCCATCGCCGCGGCGGCCTTGGTGTAATCATGCCGGCGCGCCTCGTCGGTGTTCGCGTCGGTCCGCGTGCGCACGATCACCCCCTCGCGCACCCAGCGCCGGATACGTTCGCCGTCGACCAGCGGATCCTGCACGATCTGGATCGCCGATTCGGGCTGATCGTCGGGATACCAGCCGAACATCGCGCGTCCGGCGAGCGAGGGATGACCGTCCCGGTACGCATCGGACACCGGCTTGCGCACGTCGAACAGGATGAAGATGCGCCCGCGTGCGGCCCCAAGCGTCGGCCAGCCCTGGCGATGGACCGCGTCGCGCAGGCTCGGCGCCGTGCCGCGCACCTCGTCCGGGGTAATCAGCCGGCGCCCCGGCAACACCGACCGGATCTCGCCGTCGAGCGAATCCAGCAGCGCCCGGTCGTCGAGCGGTATCGGTGTGCTGATCCCCGGCCGGTCGGACGGCGTGTCGGCGGCGTTGAGCGTGATCATGATCGGCAGATGCCGGGGATGCGCCCGCGACCAGCGATCCACTTCACCCAGGCATCGCACCAGCGTTACACAGGTGCTGATGTAATCGACATCGGGGATGTGAAAAACCTTGAAGCCGGGCTTCAGCATCCCCGCACGATCGAACCGCGTGGTTTCGCCGGCGGCCTTCGCCCACGCCTCCCCCTTGGGCGACGCATAGCGCCCGCCCGTCGGATCGGCGAAGATGTCGATCTCGATCTGGCGCACGCCGCGATCGAGCTGCTGCGTCAGCGGCAGGTGATAATAGTCCAGCCCTTCCGCCAGCTTGGGCCCGGCAGCACGGATCCTGGCCATCACCGCGGCCGGGATGCGCGCCTTGAAGCTGTTGTGCGATCCGACCACCTGGATGTCGTTCATCGCACGCTGCGCCGTCGCGCCGGTCGACAGCAACGCGGCGGCGGCGAGGAACAGGGCCTTCATCGTCAGAACTCCGCCCGCACGCCGAACAGGATCGTGCGACCGTAATTGTTGATCTCGCCGAACTGCAGTTCCTTCTCGTTGTAGCTGTAGCTGTTGGCGTTCGCGATGTTGATCGCCTCGACGCTGAAGGTCAGCTGGTCGGTCGCCCGGACCGAGACGTTGCCGTCCAGCGATCCGAACGCCGCGACATAGGTCGTCGCCTGGGTCGTGCTGCCGGTGCCCGCCAGATACTTGTCGCGCCAGGTGTACGAAATCCGTGCCGCGAGCGGACCCTTGTCGTAGAAGCCGACCACGTTGAAGCTGTTCTTGGACAACCCGATCAGCTGGTCCTTGATCGGCCGCGCGCCGGCGGTGTAGTTCGCCTGGACCGAGGTGTGGGTGTAGGATGCCTGGACGCCGAGCCCGTCGAACGGGGCCGGCAGGAACGTAAACACCTGGTTGTACGCCGCCTCGGCACCATAGACCTTGGCCTTGCCCCCGTTTACCTGCGTGCTGAGCAATACCGTGCCGCGGCCCGGTATCTCGATGTTGATGTTCTGTGCGGTGATGTAATCGTCCAGCGCCTTGTAGAACAGCGCGCCCGTGAGCGATCCGGAACGGTTGAAATACCATTCGAGCGACCCGTCATACTGCGTTGCGAGGAACGGCTGCAACGCCGGGTTGCCGCCGCTCGCGGTTGCCTGGTCGGTCGAGACGCTGATCTGCGGCGCGCTCTGCGTCACGTTCGGCCGGGTCAGCACCCGGCTTGCCGCCAGGCGCCCGACCAGGTCATGTGTCAGTTCGGCGCGCAGGTTGAAGCTCGGCAACCAGTTGCTGAACGTCTGCGGGAAGCTGGCAGGTGTGGGGACGCTGCCCGTCGTCAGCGTGCCGCTCGCGACCTGGTCGGTGTGGACGTAGCGGACGCCGAGATTGCCGGTGACCGCGACGCTGCCGACGGGGAAGGCATAGTCTGCACGGATATAGCCGCCCGCGGTCTTCTCGGTCACGACATAGGACGCGCGCAGATCTCCCGCCGCCAGCGGGCTGTTGGCAATCGCGTCGGTGAACAGCTTGTCGTAGAAGACGCTGGTGATCGGGACGATCCAGGTGCGCGGATAATTGCCGCCGACGCCCGACAGGAAATCGTCGAACGGAATCTGTTCGAAACCGTTGGGCGCGAAGCTGTTCAGCGCCGTCCCGGCGGCGGGACTGACGGTGAAATCGCGCCGGCGGTAATCGCGCTTGCGCCAGTGATATTCGCCGCCGGCAGCCAGCTTCGTGATTAGGCCGCCCATCTCGTGATCGACGTCGAGCCGGCCGTACCTGTCCCAATCCCGGCTGTTCTTGGGCGCGATATTGAAGGGATAGAGCGTGTAATTGGCCGGGTTGAGCACGTTGACCGGGGTCGTGATCGTCGGTGCCACCTTGTACCCGCCGGATGTGTCATAGCTCAGCGGCGCGAAGAACTGGATGCGGCTACGGACCGTGCCCTCGGCATAGCTCGGGTGATAGCTGTGCGCGTACGACCAGTTGGCGTTGGCGACGACGTTCCACCCCTCGGGTGTCCAGGCCTGTTTCAGGCCCACGGTGATCAGGTCGTGGCGGTTGAGGCTGTATTCGCGCGTGCCCATGAAGCGCACGTCGTTGATTGTCGCGGCGACGACGGTGCTGCCGTCGAGCTTGACCGAGCCGGGCACCAGAACCGGCTTGTGGCCGGCGACGCTGCTGTCGTCGGGATAAATGTCGAGCCCATATTCGTCATACGCGATGTCGAGACGGGTCGCGAGCACGTCCAGCGTCGTTTCGAACTCGGAGCTCGGCTTCCACTGCGCCGAGATCATCCCCGACAGGCGCTTGCGATCCTCGGTTTCGACGGTCGGCCGGGTGCGGCCCGGCGTGTAGAAGCCGGTACCGAGCGCCGACACGAACTTATCGAGATACCAGCCGGTGTTGTAGGCCCGGTCGTTGCGGACCTCCTTGCCCCAATATTGCGCGGCGGCGAGGATGCCAAAGGTGCCGTCGTCGGTCTTGGCGCTGGTCAGCACGGTGGCGTTCGGCTTCACCTTGTCGGTCAGTGTCGTATAAGTGCCGCGCAGGTTGAGCGTCGTCTTGGTACCCACGTCGAGCGGGCGGAACGTCTTCACGTCGATGTTGCCGCCCAGCGCGCCCTCGGTCATGTCCGGGGTCGGCGTCTTGACCACGTCGATCTGCGACACGAACTCGGCCGGCAGCATCTCGAAGCGGAACTGGCGTCCGTTGGCGCCGCCATTCTCGATCAGGTCGTTGATCGCGACCGGGCGACCGTTCAGCAGCGTGCTCAGAAACTGCGGACCCAGACCGCGGACGCTGACATAGAGTCCCTCGCCGCGCGGACGGGTAATCGTCACGCCGGGGACGAGCTGCAGCGCCTCGGCGACGTTCTGGGCGGGAAACTTGCCGATGTCGGTCGCGTTGATCGCGTCCACGCCGTACGCGGCCTGCCGCTTGGTTTCGGTCGCCGCGGCGAGGCTGCGCGCATAGGTGCCGGTCACGACGATTTCATCCCCGGTCTTGGCGTCCGTATCGGCGGCGGATGCCTGCTCGCCCGTGTTGGACGGACTACCATTGACCTGCGCGCTAGCCGGCGAAGCGGTACCCAGCGCGGCGAGCGTGAGCGGCAGCGTCGCCAAAAGCAGGCGCGAATAGTGCAACATGTCGTGTTCTCCCCCCGGACCGTCCGGTCCGACCGAGCGGGGCTCTAGAGAGCGCATGTTGCGCTTTGGCGGCCTGGGCGTTTCGCGAAAGTGACGGTTACATGTCAGAAATATTGCGACGGATATCGTCACAAACTGCCGTGGTGTTCACCGCAAACGGTAGCGCGCCACCGATCCGAACACTGCCAGTTGTACGAACAGAATCGCGAGCGCACCGCGGATTTCGCCCAGCGATGCGCCCATCTGGTTGAGCGGTACGAAGATGTGCGTCGCCGGGGTGACTGGGATCATCCACGCGATCGCCTGGACCCAGCCGGGCATCGCGACCAGCGGCCACGCGAACCCCGACAGGAACACGAACGGAATCGAGGTCGGGATAAGCAGTTTCAGCGCATCGTCGCCGCTTCGCACGAAGCTGCCGACCATCAGCGCGAGCGCGGACACGGTCGCGGCGAACAACGGCACGGTCAGCAGCAGCGCGGGGATGTTGCCGCCGTGCGGAATGTCCTGGAGCCAGTAGATCAGGCCGAAGTAGAACAGCGCGCTGAGCGTGCCGATCGTCGCACACGCGGCCCATACGCCGAGAAACGTTCCGCGCTGCCACCGGCCCGTGCGGCGCCGCTCGGCGATCAGACGCGCCACCGCGAACAGCAGCGTCTGCTGCAGGATAATGTTCGCGACAGCAGGGAAGATATAGTCGCGATAGCCCTCGGTCGTGTTGAACAGCGGGCGGGTGACGACCGGTGTGACCGGGAAGGCTGTGGATCCCGCGAGACCCGATAGCCGCCTCTCGAGCGTCGCACCGATCGCCGTGCCGACCGTCTTTCCGACCGCCTCCGCGCGGAGCAGGTAGGCGCCGTTGAGCCAAACGGCGATGCCGGCGCCGGGCCGCCCCTCAATCAACGACGCGCCGAGATCGTGCGGAATCAACAGGATGCCCTCCGCCCGCCGGTTGCGGACGAGCGCGCGGGCCGCGGCCATGTCCGAAACGTCGGCGGCGATCTCTACCTCGTGCGCCGCGTCGAGGTTGCGGACGATGGCGCGCGACACGGCGCTTCGATCGGCGTCGACCACAGCGATCGGCAGACGCTCGACGACCTGGTGCGCATAGGGCGCGGGATAATAGAAGGCGTAGAACAGTACCGAGACCACTGCGACCGCGACCAGATCGCGCGTCCTGAGAATTTCGAGAAGCGCGCCTTCGAAGGCTTGGCGGAACATCATGCCGATCTGCGCGCCTGCCGGCGCAGCAACAGCGTCGCTCCGCCCCCCGCGACCAGTGCGGCCAGCACCAGGATCGCCGCCTGCCTCGCCCAGATACCGATGTCCACGCCGATCGTCTGATCCATCTCGAGCGTGACGTAATGGGTAAGCGGCAGGATCGCGCTCCAGATCCGCGCGACCGCGACGCCGCCGGTGATCGGCAGCGACGCACCCGAATAGGCGAGCGCGGACCCGGCATAGATCACACTCGCCGACAGGCTGGTGGCGACCTCGCCGGTCAGAGTGACGAGCAACGTCGCGATCGCCGCGGTCGCGATGAAGAGCAACAGGGCGCCGAGCGCGACGAGACCGATTGCGCCGGCAAAGGCGAACCCCTGCCCCAGGGTCAGCCACAGCAGCCACAGGCATAGCCAGAGCGTACCGATCGCGACATGCGGCGCCAGTCGCCCCGCCGCGGCCATCGCCGGTGTGCCGACCCGTGCGGCCCAGGGGCCCATCGACCCGGCGACCAGCTCGCGCCCCAGCGATGCGGCGCACGTCACGGCGATCAGCAGGTGGAGGATCGCCGGACCGATCAGCAGGCCGAGATACCATTCGAGGCTGGCGGACGGATTGCCGAGCAGAGTCACCTGCACACCCGGCAACGGCACCCTGAGTAACGCGATACCCGCGAGGCCGGCGTTCGCGGGCGCCTGTCGCACCAAATCCGCGGTGATCGTCGCCTGGAGGAGCGCAGAGGTCAGCGCACCGGTCGACAGGAAGGCGGTCTGGTAGAATATCTCGATCGTGCGCGGGGTCGCCGCGGTGCGGGCGCCGCCGAGACCCGAGGGCAGCACGACCACCGCAACGGCCCGCTCGCGGCGGATCGCCGAAAATCCCTCCGACAGGCTTGACACGTCATCGACGATGGTCAGCGCATCGACCGCGCCGATCGCGCGGACGATCGACCGCGACGCGGCGCTGCGATCCTGATCGACGATCACCACGCCCAGACCGCGCGGCGAGCCCGGCGACAGCATCCCTCCCATCACGACGAGGCACACCAGCGGCACCAACGTCAGCAGCGCGAGGTCGAATCGGTCGCGCCAGAGATGCGCGAGTTCCGCGGCCAGCGCCTGCCTAAAAGCGCTCATCGCGCCCAGTCGAACAGCACGCTCATCCCCGGGCGCAGATCCGCGACGCGCTCGGCGGGGCGCAGCTGGACACCGAACGCACGGACATCGTAGCCGCTCGACTGGCGCGTCGCCCGCACCGTGGCGAACGCGGCTTCGGGCGCGATATGCGTGATGCGGAACCGGACATCGCGGTTGAGCGCCGGGACATGCCCGACCAGGATCCCGCCCGGGCGGATGCCCGCATACTGGCTTTCGCGCACGGTTATCTCGACGCGCGGATGGTCGATGTCGAGGATCTGATAGGCGGGCAGCACCGGGCTGACGATCTCGCCCGGCTGGAGCAATTTGCGCGAGACCTCGCCGTCGATCGGCGACACCAGCCGGGTCTCGGTCATCAGCGATCGCGCGGTCGACAGCCCTGCCTGCGCGATCCGGACCTGCGCCGCCGCCGCCTGCTTGTCCTCCCGGCGCGGTCCAGTGAGCGCCTTTTCATATTGCAGCCGCGCGGCCTCGGCCGACAGGCGGCTGCTGTCGCGCGCGGCATGCGCCTCGTCGCGCCGCTGGGCGGCGATGACCCCCTCGGCATAGAGCGTGTCGGCGCGGCGGCTCGACGTCGCGGCAAGAACCGCCGCCGCCTGCGCCGACTGCCAGATCGCGCGGAGCGAGCCGACATCCTCGCTGCGCGCCCCCGCCTGCGCCACCGCATCGAGCGCCCGTGCGGTGTCGAGCGCACCCTGCGCCTGACGTTCGGCATTGCCGAGTTCCGGGCTCGACAGCGTCGCGAGCACCTGCCCCGCCTTCACCCGCGCGCCCTCGTCGACAAGCAGTCGGTCGACCCGCGCCAGCGCCTTGGTCGCGACATTGACGCTGTCCGCCTCGACCATGCCCTGGACCTGCTCGGGCCCCGGACGGCTGGCAAGCCACAGCCCGATCCCGACGATGGCCCCCACCACGATCAGGCCGACATAGAGCAGCACGCGCGCACGGCGGGTCGGCGGGGCGGTAGGATCGCTCATCGGTCGGTTCCGTAGGTCAGGCGCTGGTCGGCTTGGGCGAGGTGCGTGCCGAACGCGTCGAGCCGGCTGGACGAGGCGAGCAGTCCGGCCAGCGCAAGGTCATATTCATAGGCGACGGCGATACGTTGGGCCTCGGCGGTATCGAGTGCGGCCTGCGCGGCGATCATCGGAGTCGCGGTCCCCTCGCCTTCGCGAAACGCCACCGCCTGGACGCGGACATTCTCGCGCGCCGCGATCAGGCTGCTGTCGAGCAGGACGAACGAGCGGCGCGCGCCCTCGACGAGATTGTACGCGCGGATCGTCGCGCTGGTGGCGATCCTGCGGGCTTCGGCGGCGGTATCCGCAGCAGCGGCGGCCTGCGCGCGCGCCGCATCTTCGGTGCGCCGACGGTCGATGTTCGAGAGGATGGTGTAGCGAACCCCGACGCCCGCGATCCAGTCCGGCTCGATCGGCAACGCGTTCGAGCGGTTGAGATTGTATTCGCCGAACGCATAAGCCTGCGGCAGGCGGCGCGACCGGGCGAGCGCAACGCCGGCGTCGGCGATCTGTCGCCCGGCATCGGCGGTCCGGGCCTCCGGTGCCGTGCCTTCGCTGCCGAGATAGGTTTCGACCGGCGCAAGCGGACGGGTCTGCACGAACAACGCGGTCGTCGGCACGACCGTGCCGTCGATCTCGAGCAGCCGGGCGAGTTCGTCGCGCGCGGTCGCGCTGGATAGGTCGGCGCGCTGATAGGTGCGCTCGGCAGTGTCGCGCGCGACCTGCACCTCCAGCGTCCGGGCATGCGGAATCACCCCCGCGACCTCCAGCTTGCGTGAATCGGACAGAATCCTGTCGAGCGCATTGCGGCTGCGGCGGGCCGCCTCGAGCAGCCCGGCGGCGGCCTGTTGCCCGAAATAGGCGCGGATCAGGTTGATCCGCGCCAGATCGATCACCTGCGCGCGGCGTCCCTCCGCCATCGCGACGCTGCCTTGCGCAGCGCGCTGGATCGCCGGGATCGCCCCGCCCGTGTAGATCGGCATCGCCGCCTGCACGGTCGGCCGGAACACCTCGTCGCGAAAGCGATAGCTGAGCTGGTCGGGGATCGCATCGAACAGCCCCGGCAGCGCCTGCGACAGCCGTCCTGTGATCTCGCTGGCGATCTGCTGATACGCCGGCGGCACGCTACCGGGAAAGGAGGCCAGGAAATCCTGGGTATTCCCCAGGGCGTCGCCCTTCGCGCCCGCGAGGTCGACCGACAGCGTCTTTTCGTAGACGAGATACTGCGCCGACGCGGTAACGATCGGCCGGTGCAGCGTCCGCAGCGCGTCTGCACCCGCCTTCGCCGCATCGACACCATGATCGGCGGCACTGAGCGCGCGCGACGTCCGGTCGAGCCGCATCTGCGCTGCATCGAAGCTGAGCGCCGTCTGCGCGTTGGCCACCGACGGGAAGGACACCGTCAGCGCGACCGCCATCGCCCAGTGCCGCTTTCTCCCCACTCGCGTCGCCCCCGTCATCCCAGCTTCGCATCGCCTTAGCAGCGCATCTCGCGCGAAGCGACGGACAAGCCGGGCAAATCGTTTGTCGATTCCCGGTTCGCCGCGGTTACAGTTGTCGCCGCCCTACCCCGCCGACGGTCGCCTATCCCAGGATATGTTCTGAAGCGAAGAGCTGGGAGACGAACGCTCGCGGCACTCGCAGAGCAATACGTCCGCCCCCTCCCCGTCATTCTTCTGCTTTAGGTTGAGAGGACCACGCGATCGGCGAGCGTATGATCGGCAGGCGACCGGACCCGTGCCGGACATCCAGCACGGTCTGAGCCCGTCTCCGGAAACCGATCAGGCCGTATTAGAGAGACCAGCCCCCATCAACGGAGATCGCCGCTCCTGTCACCACAGGCAATCTGTGCGCAGTTCAAATTCTGCTTGGCCATGTGAAAATCGAAGGTACCGTCCGCTACCGCGGCGTGGATGTTGAAGACGCTTTCGTGCTGGCCGAACACACCGAGGTCTGAGACGACCCATAGTCGGTCATTCACGACCCGTGTGCTGCCTGCCGAAACCAGCCGTCGTCTAATAGCGGGCTTGGCAAGCGCATTTTGGTGTGTGGATGTCGTCTGCCGGGGCATGGTCGTCTTCGCGGTCGGCATGGGCCGCCGCATCATGGGGCTTCGCGGGTCGA